>CAYOIU010000033.1:1328-20004 GCA_964404085.1 uncultured Desulfobacteraceae bacterium
GCTGGAAAAGTGGGATTTCGTGGCCGAAAGCGAAGAAATGCAGAAAATAGTGCGGACGGCTTTAAAGCTGGCACATCTGGATGCCTCAAACATCATGATACTGGGTGAATCAGGAACCGGGAAAGGACTCATAGCAAAATTCATTCACAAGAACAGCAAGCGGGCAGATAAACCTTTTATACAGATCAATTGCGCATCGCTCCCGGAGAATATTCTGGAGGCGGAATTGTTCGGGTATGAAAAAGGCGCTTTTACGGGGGCAAAAATAGAAGGCAAGCCCGGCCTTATCGAGCTTTCAAATCAAGGGACCCTTTTTCTCGATGAAATAGGAGAGATGGCCCCCGCTATCCAGGCAAAACTTCTAAAGTACCTCGACGACCATGAAGTCAGAAGATTGGGATCCATTCAGACCAGAAAAATTAATTGCAAGATACTTGCAGCGACGAACCAGGATCTGGAAACGCTTCTCGAACGTAAGAAATTCAGAAAAGATCTTTACTACCGCCTCAATGCGATTACGCTTACGATGCCGCCGCTCAGAGACCGTCCCGAAGATATTTTTCAGCTGGTCCAGGATTCTCTGTATTACCACAACAAAAAATACAAGATGAAAAAGACCATTAGTCCCCTTACATTGACGATTCTTCAATCCTATGACTTTCCCGGAAACGTTCGTGAACTGAAGAACTTGATCAAAAAGGGTTTTTTCATGAGTGAGGGGAATGCAATTGATAACGTGCTGATCAGTAGTGTGGGCGACAAAACCCTTGACAGCTTCGATATGCCGGAATCGAGAGAGGGTAACGTCAACGGTTTGGTCGATCTGGTTTCTGCATTTGAAAAAGGATTGTTGAGAATCGCAGCAAGGAAATGCAAATCAACCCGGGAGATCGCTCGGTACTTCAATATCAGCCAGCCAAGTGTTGTCCGTAAACTGAGGAAACACAATCTGAAAATATCATGAAGACGCATGAATAGGATCAGAAACCCAATTCATTAGTTAATTAAACTCATATGAAACAAAAATAGAGAATATTTTGACAACAAACATTTAATTGAAAAAATTAAAAGTGATTTGTTCATCATCATCATAAAGTTAGAGGGTAATTTCCATATTTTTTTACGGCATTCGTCATTGAAAAAATATTTTCGATTTTGCACCATCCGGTAATACTGTTTGCGGTCGCACAAATATAACCCCCTCCGGCACCTGCATCTTTGATGCGTTCTTTTACTTCGGCTTCCACCTCCTCGGTTGTCCCATAGGGCAGTGTTTGGACCAGATCAATATTTCCCCACAGACATATACGGTCGCCCCATTTTTCTTTCGCAACTTTTAGGTCCATGACTGGTGGTTCAAAAGGATTTACGCAATTCATGCCAAGGGTCAGCAGATCATCCATCACAAGGGTCAAGTTACCGTCACTGTGGAATGCCCACGGAATCTTAATAGCCTCTGCAACGATCTTCATCTTAGGGAGAAACACCTCCCGAAAAGCCTGAGGCGAAACCAAAGGTCCATCCTTCCAGGCCATGTCGTTGTATCCCGTGATAAAATCTATCCCCAGCGATTGTAACTTCTCTATAACAACCAAATTCCATTCGATGAAAATATCCATCATGGTGTTGATCAACTTTAGATCATAATGCAGCGCCACAGCGAAATCCATCATGGGCATCGAATAGATCGTATTGAACATGCCAAATGGACGTAAGCCGGCATAAATGGCCAGACCCGAATCATGGTATTTTTCCATGAACCGCTTGGCCGGATCGTAGAAACTTTCGTCATGTGGATCAGGTAAAACGATTTTAGATAAATCTGCATCTGTTCGAATAAGCCCTTCGCCGATAAACTCAGTTTCACCCGTCATACCAAAGGCTTTTGGATCAGATGCATCTTCGGAGTGACTTTTGCAGAACAAGGGTATAGCATAATCTGTAAAATAAATGGCATCCATCCCTATTTTCTTGGCAAATTCGGCCTCATCAATCTCCTCGGTGCCCATGATTTGTTGTTTGACAATCGTGTCCACAAAATCCATAAAAGGCACACGATCCGGCTCCTTCAAATGCATCGCCGCCATGACGCGTTCACGGGAATTCATATTGGTCTCCTCTTTTCATGCCAGCACCCAACGAATGCCAGCAGCTTTGTATGGCGAGAGGTTCTACTGTTTTCAATGCCTATCTCGGAATCACTACTCCCTGTGATGTCGCAAATTTCTCGAACTTGCTTCGCAGCTCCCGGGCCTGGTCAAAAGAATCGTCGATGGTAATTGCACGACAGTCTACCCCGAACATCTCCTTGAACGTCTCATAGGCTTCCTCGGTCAGCACTATGTCTCCGTTCTCTTTTATCTCTTGAACGCCGTCATACTGCTGGGCATCCAGCATCAATTTCCTGGCATTTTGGAGTGTCATGCCCGCGGGGAGAACCACCTCTGCCCCCTTCCGGCTCAACCGAACGGGATAACCGCCTTCGAGTCCCTGTGGTCCCGGCGAATGGGTTATCAGATTACTGTCGTTCAATATGGCCATGATGTTCTTCACCGACGACCCTGCTACCAAATACTGACCGTGGCGCCCTGCTGGTCGCATGGCGTGTTTCGGCAATTCAGCCACAAACTTTCTCATATCACCCAATTGATCGGTAATATCTTGGCCCTTCACGTAGATTCTCAAATAGTGAGGGGCTTCATATCCGCCACCGTTTCGACACCAGTTGTAACCGTGATAATGGTGGCCAATCATTTCAACATCAATATTGGCCATGGGTATCGCCAGTTTATCCGACGCTGTTTTCTGAAGATAAGGAATGATAAGGTCCATATTGCCTATGCCGATCGTGGGTCCAAGACCGACTCTGTCTAAGCTGGGATTTGTAACATCCGGAAACGAGGTATTGACGACATAAGTATCGATCCCAGACACTTTCACTGCTTTCATCAGGTTGGCGGTCAGCGCCAGATGCATCGAAATCCACGGCCCCAGCCCGCAACGATGTCGGTAGATTTTAGCATTTACGTCTGGAGGCAATTCGTTGACGACCCACCACGACTGCAGGGTGGTGCCGTTATAAATAATCGTCGGGTTGACTTTGCTCAAAATCTCCGCCGCCTTTTCAATATCGAGCAGGTTGACGGGATAGAACTCGATATTGGGATACAAACCCAAGTACGAGGCTCCTAAAATTGCACTGTTCGTCTTACGAACCCCCCAGTCTTCATTGCTGTCAGCTGTGACGATGTCACAAATTCCTGGGATCCGACACAAAAACTCCAAAACGATCCCTCCCAACTCCCCGACTCCAATGACCATGATTTTTTCTCGTTCTCTCAATTTTTGCATCCTCCCAATTGTATAATAAATTTCCAATACACAGACCCATTTCAAAACGCCGCCTCTCGCCCAATTCTTGCGTCAGACTTCAATGGTAAGCGTCGAAAAATGACATGTATACCTGTGGCTAACATTTTCGTATATCTTGACATTGAACAATATGAAACGTTTTGAAAATGGCTCGAGCACTTTATCTATCCGTATAGGTCAACATATTCATTAGCTCAGAAATATTTTCTACTCCATCGAGACCAAGAATCATTTTTGCTGCTTGATCAGCTTTTTCCTCGGACAATGATCGCAAAGCACACCCGAGATACCGTTCCATGAGTTCTTCGTCAGACAACGTGATCACATCGGCACCGCCGGGGCATACTTTTTCGTAGACGCTACCGTCCTTCGTCTTGACCGCGATGGGGTATTTCGTGCCGGCCACCCCGGGCTGATCCCATTCCGGATGGAGCCGCATTTCAACCTTTTCGCGCAATGTGTGGATTCTTGGATCGTGGACCTTCTCATTAGTGTATGCATCCAAAAATACCCTGTCTTCTAAGAAGCACACAGCAATGGCATGCGGCAGGGCAAAGGGCGCCTGCATATAATTTTCAGGATGGTGGTAGTCATTGAAATTCTTAAATCCGGCGTGAACGTCGACATGGATACTGTCAATATCTTCGGCCTTAATGTCATTCTCTTCTTTCAGTTCCAGAAAACCTCGTATCATCGTGTGCTGCAGCGAACAGGCCGGATATTTTTTCATAACGACCCCTTTTATTAGCCGTATCTTATTCAATTCCAGATCGCTCAGATCAGTAACACCGGCGGCTGCATCACACAAACCTTTCGGTCGCTCGAGAATATCCGGCTGCCCGGTCACCCCATATTTTGCCAGCAGGGCGGCGGTGATGCCGTGCCGGCATGAAAATCCCGATTCAAAAAGATGGGCACCTGATCCATGCTGCTGAACAAGCCCACTGCCCAGAGATGCGGCGATACTAAGCGCATTTACAGTCCCCTCAAGCTTGAGTTTCAGCATTTTGGCCGCCATACCGGCCACTCCAATACACCCAAAATAGCTATCGGTAAGCAGACCCCGGCTCAGCATTTCCGGGCATTTACCAGAAAGCTTGACTGCTATCTCATATCCCAAAACAAAACCTTCAATGGCTTCTTTGCCAGAGATATTCAAATAGTCACCTAGAGTAAATACCGCTGGCAACACACCGCATGTGTAACAGTCTTCTGGATGGGCATCATCTTCTAATTCCGTAATATGGGAGGTCGCACCGTTGGCCAGGGCGGCTTGTTCGATGGATGCCCTCATATTTCCTCCGATGACGCCGGCTTCTTCCGGCCCACCGTGATTCTTGATGAATTCAATGGCCGATTGCCCTGCTGGCATCTTCACCCCGGCTAAAGATGATCCCAGGGCATTGAGACACAGATCTTTTGTGTATTTCACCAAGTCCGTGTCGAAGTCATCATAACCGGTATCTAAAATCCATTCTGCAATAGCTTTTGTGGTTCCCATAATCTGATTCCTTCCCATTCTGTATTTGTGACGAAAACAAACCGCGGAATTTTGTTCTAACGAAAACAGAATGTTCCATCATTGTAAATTCGATGCAACAAAATGTGAGAGGAGACCAAATGCTAAGCAAAAGGCCTCCTGTTAATAGGCCAAAAGAACTTTCTCTTTAGGATTCAAACCACCACCGTTCCGTGTTTCTTAATCCGTCAGACCCATAATTTCCAGCGATGGGGCCATGTTTCACCTTGCGGTTTGCAGCATCAACATTGTCCTTAAACATGAAAACGATGACTCCCCCCTCATCTCGCACGATCCTCTGGCACTCCACATACATCTCTCTCCGTTTGGCAGAATCCAGTTCCGCACGAGCCTCTTTCAACAGTTTATCAAAACGGGCGTTACGGAAATGGCTGTCGTTCCATTTGGCATCGCCGGAGTATGCAAGGGAGAACATCATGTCCGCTGTCGGACGGCCATTCCAATGGCATGAACAGAACGGAACCTTCAGCCAGACATTGGACCAGTATCCATCCTCGGGTTTCCGAATCACATCGATATTAATACCTGCCTTTGCCGCTTGTTCTTTGTAAAGAATGGCCATATCGTCGAAATGGGCATGAGCAGAGGTGTAAAGTTTGAAGATGTGGTTCTCCATCCCGGCCTTTTTGAGATGATACCTTGCCTTGTCTGGGTCATACCGTCTCTGCGGCAGTTCAGAACCACAGAAGCGATAAGTCGGTGCTATGGGGTGATCGTTGGCGACAGTACCGTACCCGCTCAAAACTGATTTCACGATTTGTTCACGGTCTACCGCGTATTTCAGTGCAAGACGGACATCGTTGTTGTCATAGGGTGGGACATCCATATGCATAGGCATAGTGAAGTGAAAACCACCCGTCGCTCTTATAAGGTGAATATCCGGTGCTTTTTCCAGGAGCCTGGCAGTCCTCAATTCACACCGGTCCATGAAATCGATTTGGCGTGTTTTTAGCGCATTGGTTCTCGAATTGCTATCATTGATACCTATGGTTGTAATTTCATCAAAGTGAGCCCGACCTTCTTTCCAATAATTTGGGTTTCGTTTGGTCACGGCTCTGACGCCTGGCTCCCATTCGCGCAGCATGTAACCACCCGTACCGATGCCTTTTTCCCATTCTTTTCCACGTGTGCCTGCGGGACTTATAGTAAAGTGGTATTCACTCAGGACAGCAGGAAAGTCAGCATTCCCCCCTTCAAGAGTGACAACCACCATGTGCTTACCATCGGCTTTGATGTCCTTTACAGGAATTAGAAGACCTTTGGCGGCCGACTTTGAGCCCTCAGCCCTATGGTAATTTAGAGAATAGACTACATCTTCCGCTTCCAGAGCTTTGCCATTGTGAAATTCGACGCCCCTTCGAAGCTTAAATACCCACTGAGCGGCATCAGCCGAAGGTTCCCAACTTTCTGCAAGTTCCGGTATGGCGTTGCCCTTGTAATCGATTTCAACTAGGTTATTCCGAATCTGCCAGCTGACATTATAGATTCCATCGTCACTCATAGTTGCGGGATCCAGAGAATCAGTAGTATTGCTCGACGATAGGCCCTGTACGAAGTGTCCCCCCTTTTTTGGCGCTGCTGCTTTCGCCGTAGTAGCCAAAAGCGTTGGTGATACCGCCGCCATGACTCCAAGTGCCGATACGCGTGCGAGAAATTCACGACGGGTGATTCTGCCTTCTTTGAATAAATTTTCAATTTTGTTGATTTCCGACATAATAACGCCTCCTTTCTAGGCATAAAGGTTTGTGTGTTGGGCCAATGATCGATGTCTCACTGATCATCTGCCCGTTCGTTTGCAGATGTATGCTGCGAGATCCCGTTCGATACTCGGGTCGATATCCGGTTTTTCGTATTCGGCCAAGCGCCTTGCAACCATATCCGTTGCTTTTCGATCGAGTCCTTTTTTACCTGCTATCTTCCATTTTTCGTAATTGTCTCTTTGCATGAGTATGGATTGTTCCTCCATCTTTACAGAGGAATGCCCATATTCTTGAGTTCCTGTTTCATCTTCTTATCGAACGTTACATAATCCGAGTTCGGCGTTTTTTTTGCGATATCCCAACATTCCTGATACTTCTTGCCAATGGGAGGCTTGTTCAAATGATCTTCGTATCTATCTAGCAATTTCAGGACAATCGCGTTAGCGTCTTTTCTGGTCATCCCGGCAACCGCATGGGCAACCTCCGCACTGGTTCGCGATTCCATCGGTGTAAAGTTATCGATAGTCGTGGCTTTTGAAACACCAATGCATTCGATGCCTGAAGTTCCGGATACCACCGATGTCGTAACGGTTTCGGCAATTTCGTAGTAGCACATCTCTGTCATTGGACCCGCCGCGGTATAACTCAAAATAAAGAATGGAAAGTGGCTGTTGCGGCTCATTGCCTGAGTGCTGACACTCGTTGCCCAGGTCACATCGCGTGTGGAGGTACAGCCGAAATTGAAGTGAATCGGAAACGTGAGGTGCATGTTTCCCCGCATGGCGATGATGGACAGCAGATGGTAGGCCACGTTTGTTATGGCAACACCCTCGGGACCTCCGCAATACCCACCCAGTATGGGGGCTGAATCAATAAGAATCGGTATGCCTCGTGTCAGCGCGTAAGCGATTTCATTGAAGCGTTGGAAAGAAATCTTGAGTTCCGCCGTAGGTCCAATGGTCAGGGTATCCGAATTTCTTACGCCAAACTGGCTCCCGGCAATCTTGGCGGTATCGGAGCCAGCCGAGGCGATATTGTTTAGGATGGCAAGTCCGGGCCGACCGCCTCGTGTAAGGGCCTCATGGCCCATCGCCGTCGCGCGGATGGAGGCAAGTACCTCAAGGGGTGTTCCCGTTCTCACCGTCCTCCCATTGATTGTGGCTAAGCTCGGCGCTGTGATGGCATCGGCCAAGGGTAAAAAACTCGCGAATGCCTCCATGATGCTGGCATAAATTTCCTCATTTGAAACTGCATTTCCGCAGGCCCCAATATAGCAAAAAGGCTTATCATCACTTTCCGGTTTTCTAGCTTTCAGCGTCCGGGCATCTTGGCCTTTGCCCAAAACCGTTGTCGGCGGCGCCTCTTTAAGGGCGGTCTGTAACTCCTCTTCGGTAAATCGAATGACCCGTTCCGTATCTGGGCAGTAGCTACCGACATCACGATAGAGCTCAAATCCGGCCTGAAATACGCGATCGGCGAGGTCGTCATCTGCAGATATGGGATTTTTCGGGTCGTATTTGATGTTGTACTTTGATACGAGTCCATACAGTTTTTGTACAAAGACTTTCATGTCAAATTCTTTTTCCGAGCGATATTCGCCTTTCATGGCGCGGTCGAGAACTTCGTAAAAACTTATCATTTTAATGCCTCCCCCATTCGCTAACGATCGATCATTTTCTTGCCAAAATAAACTCTTCCGCCAACCGAACAGCCTGCTCTGCTGTATCGGCATATCCATCGGCGCCGATTTCATCGGCCCAGCCCTTGCTGACCGGCCCTCCGCCGACCATGATGATATATTTTTCACGAACACCGCGTTCTTTGAGCAGGTCGATCACTTCTTGCTGGCCCGGCATCGTCGTTGTCAATAGGGATGACATGGCGATGATTTCGGCATTTCGGTCTTCTGCCGTCGTCAAGAAGGCCGAGGCAGCAACATCGATTCCAAGATCAACGATCTCAAACCCCCGTGTTTTCATTAACATCCCGAGTATATTTTTCCCGATGCTATGAATATCGCCCTTCACCGTTCCAATGACCACAGTTCCGGTGACTCTCTTTTGAGCCCCGGCCTTCTTGATCTCAGGTTCTAGAACTGCCATTGCGGCATTAAAAGCATCGGCCGCTTGGATCAGTTCCGGCAGAAAGCATTCCCCACGGTTGAATTTGTCTCCGATATGCAACATGCCGGGCGAAAGGCCCTCTTCAATGGCCTTCAAGGGATCAATCCCCTGTGAAAGTGCCTCTTGAAGCGCATTCATAATCTTTTTTTCATCAATTTGGACCATGGACTCTTTGATAATTTCCAATATACTTTCTGAACCCATTTTCTATCTCCTTAAGAAATGATGTCATGAATCAAGCAAGTTACGAAATCTCTTCGCGCATTTTGAGACATAATTCAATCAGGGGTACCGACATACCTCTTTGCTTTGCAAATTCAACAACCAACCCCATGTCCTTATATTCCAGTGCCAAAGGGCCGGGGCTGCTGCGCATCTCATCAACCCAATGCCAGTTTTTGGTTGCCCAACATTGTGCCAAACCTTGATTGTAGACGCTCAGCAACAAATCTTTTTCGATGCCTTCTTTGGCGCCCATATCCAGTGCTTCGGCCACAGCGTTCCAAGAAACTTCCCAGATCAAGGCATTTGTTAGTTTGGTGATTGCTCCCGATCCGACTTTTCCACAGTAAAAGACCGTTTTCGCCATGGTTTCCAACACCGGCCGATAGCGGCTAACGACCTCCTCCGGTCCACCAACCATGGTGATCATTGTGCCACCGGCGGCCCCAGGGACACCGCTCACCGGAGCGTCTAGAACGGGTATGCCTTTTTCTTCCAAAGAGCGCTGAGAGATCTTTTCGATCAACGAAGGTCTTACCGTACTCATGATAATAATCACGCCATCTCTCATACCTTCCAAGACCCCGTTTTCTCCTAAAACGACGTCTTCCGTTTGTTCGTCATTGAGTACCATTGAAAAAACACATTCACTTAATGAAGCCACTTCTTTTGCTGTTGATGCTTCCCTTGCCCCCAGTTTTTTCAGTTCTTTTACAGGATCTTGCCTGATATCATAGATGACAAGATCATATCCGGCCTCAATGAGTGTTTTTGAAATCGCACTCCCCATATATCCCAAACCGATAAACCCAATTCTCATTTGTTGGCTCCTCCTTTTTTTATCAAATTTCGTCGGGCATGCTTAAACGTTTAAGCACTAAACTAAAAAATATTTCTGCCTAATTACACACTTGCTCCAATCGATTCTAAGGGTGCACGCTCACAATTTTGAAAACCACAAGTTTTCCGAATAAATAATTCAGGTTTCATAGTAACTTTATTTGCCATCGGTGTCGTTCTTTTTTGGACTTTTTCGATCAGTATTTTAGTTGCAGTTTTCCCCATTTCGTAAGTCTTGACCCCTACCGAACTCAGTTCAATGCCCTTGTATTGGGCAGGAGCGATGTTATCAAAACCAATTAATGCCATATCCGACGGAATGTTCAACCCTGCTTCCAGGATCGCTTCCCGCGCAGCAAGCGCCATTTCATCGGATGCCGAGAAAATGGCAGTCGGTTTATCAGATAGTTCGAGCAGCTTATTTGTAGCGCCATATGCGAGTTTCCTATTCCATCCACCGTTTACAAACAACTTTGACTCTATTTTGATTCCATTTTTTCCTAGGAATCGTTTTGCGCCTTCCGTCCTTTCTTTTCCGGTCGAGGTGTTTGGCAATCCAGTAATCACACCGATACAACGGTGTCCCAGGCGATATAGATGTTCCATGGCCATTTCAGCACCTAACAAATTGTCCGGTACCACGTAATCGGTCAAATCACAAAACGGTTTGCCGGTTAATCTTCGATTCACCATGACTAAAGGGAATCCGTCATCGATAAGTCTTTCGACATTTGGATCTTCACTCTCAGCCGAAGCAATGATGAGTCCGTCCACTCCTCTATTTCTCAGCAGATCGATATCTAACTTCTCTTTGGAAAGATTGTTCCTAGTGCTGCATTGGATGGTATGATAATCAAACCCAATCGTCCCATCTTCTATTCCCTGGAGAAGTTCGGCATAGAACGAGTCAGTTACATTTGGAACCGTAACACCGATGGTAAAGCTCTTTTTGCTCACCAAGGCCCTTGCCAGAAAATTCGGCTGATAGCTCATCTTCTCTGCGATACGCTGGATCTTTTTGCGGGTGTCTCTACTTATTCGCGGATGGTTTTTCAAGGCCATGGAAACCGATGCCGGCGTGACATTTGCGACTTTCGCAATATCTTTAATCGTTATGCGTTTTTTAACCATTTTAGATTGTTTATCAAATGGAGGTTATCTAGCATACGTTGCCAGGATAATGGGAGCAACAAAAGAGAAGCTGATATTGCGATTTGGGCATCAATTACACGACGTTCGACATGGACAATCTGCTTAAACGTTTAAATAATATGTGATTAGTTTGTTGTCAAGAAAAAAATGACATATTTTGAATAATTTTCCGATTCTTGTCAGGTTGCCAGATGCAACCACGCAAAAAACCACTGCCTGTGGCGAAGAGTTTATTTTTCCCCCAGCAAAAATTCTTTGGGCAATCTCTTTTCGCGGGAATCGCCGGAATCTTTTCAATTCTTATCTCGACGCCGAGAAAGGACCAACTATCAGTTAGTGGAAAAATCGGACTTTTTATATGTTAATCTAATACGTTACTTTGACCCGATCCCTTCATATGCTATTGATTGACAAATGAATGAGTATTGGCTATTGGTTATCGGGAGAAGAACGTCAGAACTCTGGACGGAAATCGCCGCATCGGGCTATTTTGCCACACATGGCATCTTGCAAGTCAATATACACCGAAATCGCGAACGGTCCATACTATCTTGCCGTGATTCTTCTCTGTGTGTAAAACCGCTCTTCCCGTTGTGGATTAGTGCAAGGAACTGTTCTTGGATGCAATGATCTTCGATTTTGATGGCGTTGTCGTGGACAGTGAGCCGATCCACCTCACGACCTTCCAGCAGGTGCTGCACAATGCACAAATGGAACTGACCCGCGAGGACTATTATAATAAATACCTGGGCTTCGACGACCACGATTGTATCGAGACCGTCATGCAGGACCAGGGTCTGGCCGTCTCGCAAGAGCGGATCGCCGCAATGATCGCTGAAAAGACCGTGCTCGTGCAGCAATTCATGCGAGAGTCGGTCCAGCCGCTCGAGGGAGCTGTGGAACTCCTTCGGGCCGTCTGGGAAGCCGGCGTGCCCCTGGCCGTATGTTCCGGTGCGCTCCGGGCGGAAATCGAACTCGCTTCCATCTCAGTTGGGGTTCGGGACTTTTTCAGGATTATCGTTGCAGCCGAGGACGTCGCCCACGGCAAGCCGGATCCTCAAGGATACAATCTCGCCCTCGCTCGATTGCGGGAGGAGACGGGTCTCGACATTCACCCGGGGCGATGCCTTGTGGTGGAAGATTCCCCGGCCGGAATCGACGCTGCCCGCGCGGCGGAGATGAATGTTCTTGCCGTGACCAGTTCTTACCCTGCCGAGTCTCTCAAGCGTGCCGATCATATCGTCGATTCGCTGACCGAGTTGACGATTCCGGAACTCATGGCACTAGTGGGGACACTCTCAACATTAGGAGGCTGATATGTCATTCCCCGACAGAAACAATCCATACAGTTTTGATGAGTTTCTTGAGTGGCGCAAAAAGGTGGATTTTTACGCCGATGATCCCTTTCTCCAGGCCGTAGTGAAAAAGTACACGGGAGAAGCATGGCAAAACATAGACCGGGCTGCGAGGGAATTCTCCCCAAAGGTTTCTTTCCGCTGGAAGGATATTGCGGACACCGTTGCAGCTCCTGAAAAGCGGCCTTACATGCTCCATTTTGACGCCCACAACCATCGCATTGACCGCATCGTTCGTCCCATGGACACGCTGCTCATGGAAAAGGAGGCCTTTTCCGAGGCCCTCTTTTCCAGCAAGACCCCAAAGTGGGAAAAACTCGTGAAGATGTTCCTGCTCTACCAGATAGGTGAGGCCTGCATAGCCTGTCCGGTGACCTGCACCGAGGGCTTGGTCGCCATTCTCGAGAAATTTACCGACACCCCCGAATTGAAGACCATATTAGATCATTGCAAGGAAGGCAGAGACGGTGAGTTCGGTATCGGAGCCCAGTACCTTTCGGAGATCCAAGGCGGATCGGATGTACCCTCGAATGTCCTGGAGGCGGTGAAGGAAGACGACACATGGCGCTTGTATGGCACGAAATTCTTTTGCTCCGCAACCCACGCAGATTACGCGGTGGTTACGGCAAAGCCGACCGGTTCGGAAAAGGTGGCCCTGTTCGTGGTTCCTTCCTGGCTGCCGGGGAATAAGGATAAAGAGATCCGGAACGGGTTCACCATCGATAGAATCAAATGGAAAATGGGGACCAGTGAACTCACCACGGCTGAACTGACCTTCAACGGCGCCATTGCCCACCCGGTAGGCCCCCTGGAAAGGGGCCTGGCCAACGTGGTTGGGATTGTGCTCACCTACTCCCGTCTGACCGTCGGCCTTTCCGGGGCGGCTAACATGACCAGGGCGGTCCGCGAGGCCAAGAAATACAGTGAATTGCGGGACGCGTTCGGGTTGAGAATAGGCCGCTTCCCTATGGTGGAAGCACAGATCAGGGATATGGAACATGAGGCACAGAGGACAACAGCTGGCGCCTTTAAACTGTACCGGGATTTTCTCAGCCTGAAAAATGGGTTAAAAGGGGGAATAGTCACCGATGAACCTGATGACATGAAAAAGAAACGGTTTGATGTGCGCGAACTGGTGATGCTCCAGAAAATCACGGCCGCATGGGATACGGTGGACGTCCTTCGCATGGCCATGTCCATATTCGGCGGACACGGAGTCATAGAAGACTTCTCGAGCCTCCCCCGGCTCTATCGGGACGCGGCGGTCAATGAACTCTGGGAGGGACCGAGAAACGTCCTGCTCGCACAGATCCACCGGGATCTGCAGCGGGTATCTGACTGGTATCCGCCGTCGGCCTTTGTCACCAACATCCTCTACGGTGCAGATGCCCACATTGTGGAGCAGTTTTCAGATGAAATTTCCCATCTGGTAGCGTACGATAACCTCACCAAAATGAACGAAGAAACCTTGCACGTCTGCCGGGCCTGGGACGACTTTTGCGCCCGGTTGTTCCATGCCTTTCAGGACCTTGCCAAAGAGGAGGCAATATTGTGAAGAAACTTACCGTGGTGACCCTGCGGACATTTGCTGAAACGTACGTGAGTGAGGAACCTTCCAGGCTGGGGGCGGAGGGCTGGTGGCGCACACCCCTCCTGGCAACGGCGCCCGTTGACGACCGTTTCTCACAGCTACCGAAGATTGCATCCTCTGATCACATTCACCCATTCGATCTGCTCCCGACAGCCCGATCGGTGATCGTTTTTTTCATCCCATTTTTGAAGGAACTGGTCAAAGAGAACAGAAACGGAGATAGACCCTGTCGGGAGTGGGGCCTGTCCTACGTGCAGACAAACGATCTCATCAATCGTCTTGGAAGTGCTCTAGGTGGACTTTTGGAGGAAAACGGTTATAAGGCAGGCCTGACTCCCGCCACCCACAACTTTGACGAAGTGAAACTGATGGCCCGCTGGTCGCACAAGCATCTCGGGCACCTTGTCAACCTGGGCCGTTTCGGGACGCACCATCTGCTGATTACCCCCGAAGGCTGTGCGGGACGTTTGGGCAGTCTTGTGACCGACGCTGAACTGGGAGACAACCCCATTATTGAAACCAATGAAGCCTGTCTTCTGAAAGCCGGAAAAAAGTGCGGCAAGTGCATTGAAATCTGCCCCATGGATGCCCTGAGCGATAAGGGCTTTGAACGCATCTCCTGCTGGGAACGCCTCAAGGACAACCTCACCACCCTGGATTATTTCTCGGATCTCCCGGAAACCACCCACGTGTGCGGCAAGTGTGCGGCCCTCATGCCCTGCAGCTTCCAAAATCCAGTTGCGGACCTTTAGCCCGGATTAACCCTTTCAGCCCAACGAAAAATAAAGAATCACTCCCTCGAAACGCCGGAAGGATGTCTTGGTGGTGGATCAGGGATCGGGGTTATTCCTTGACATCCCTTTACCCGAAAGGTATCGTAATTTTTATCGCTAGGGGTGGTCTGTCTGAGAGCCGGAGAAGGTATCCGGCAACCCTTAGAACCTGAACTGGGTAATGCCAGCGGAGGGAAGCGGTGAAATTGTGGGAACGTTCTCCACTATTCACGTTCAATGATTGCCAAGGGCCGCTTTCTTAGAGGGAAAGCGGCCTTTTTTGTGCGGTCTGGTTGAAGCATGCTCGCGTGATCCCTTTATCCCCCTGCCCTGCCCAAACGGTTCGAAAATCCCATCCCTATACTGATCCGTAAGAACTTAAAGACTCACAAATGGAGGATTCAGATGGAAGGCAGCGGAGGTATTGAACCTATTGGAAAAGAAGGCCGAAACCTGAACGGGATGGACTTTTTCCTTCTCTGGGCAGGGGCGGCTGTTTCCCTGGCGGAGATCTGGGCCGGGGGTCTCCTGGTCCCGCTTGGATTTCTTACAGGGTTCCTGGTAATCCTCATCGGGCATGTCATCGGCAATACGCCAATGGCCCTCGGCGGCATAATCGGCAGCAGGACCGGTATACCAACCATGGTGACCGTCAGGCCGTCCTTCGGGGTTCGGGGTTCTTATTTTGCTACGGTTCTCAATCTCGTTCAACTGGTGGGATGGACCGGGGTGATGCTCTGGATCGGCGGGCAGGCCGCCCAGGCCGTCTGGCCGTTTCCCTCAGTGGGATTTCGGGGCTGGGTGGTCATCTGCGGCATTGCCACGACGCTCTGGGCAATCCTAGGACACCGATACTGGAAATGGCTTCACCGGATCGCTGTCACCGCCCTGATCGCCCTCTGTTGCGTCATGAGCTGGGTGGTGCTTCACAAGCACGGACTGACAAGTCTCCTGGCCATTCCACCGGAAAAAGGGATGCCTTTCATGCTGGGCCTCGATATCGTCATTGCCATGCCCATTTCCTGGCTCCCCCTGGTGTGTGACTACTCCCGCTATGGTAAACGCACAGGGCCAGCCTTCTGGGGGACCTGGATAGGCTATTTCCTCGCGAGTTCCTGGATGTATGTCATCGGCCTGGCCGCGGCGCTGGCCACCCACTCCCCCACACCGGACAGCATGGTCCTGGAATTGATGGTGGGCTTGGGTCTTGCGCTCCCGGCCATTGTTATCGTCCTCTTCTCCACCTTTACGACCACGTTTCTGGACATCTATTCCACGGCCGTATCCGCCCTCAATATCTGGCCCAAAATGGGAGAGAGACGCGGAAGTCTCATGTGTGGCATCCTGGGTACGGCAATCGCCCTGATGTTCCCCGGCACGGCCTATGAAAACTTTCTGCTCTTTGTGGGTTCGGTGTTCTGCCCCCTTTTCGGCGTCGTCCTCGCGGATTACTTTTTCTTCAGGAAGCAGCACTACTTCGAGAAAGGGGTGAGCGGGCAGGATGATTACTGGTACGTTGGCGGATTCAACATCTGGGCGTTTGCGGCATGGGGAATCGGTTTCGCACTTTATCATTTCCTGCAGCGACAGACGACATGGGGGTCTTCAATCCCAAGTCTTGTCGCCACAGGGCTAATCTACCTGATCCTCATGGGTCTTTTCGGAAAATCTCACCGGGTTCACAGCTGAATGAATGAAAGGAGTACACACATGAAAACGAACATGAAGACGAAAGAGATTGCCACTGCAGTGATCCTGGTGGCATTGGCCGTGGCCCTATCACCCATTTTCATCCCAGTGGGCATTGCCAAGTGCTTTCCTGCACAGCACATGGTGAACGTTCTGGCAGGAGTCATGCTGGGACCCTTGTATGCGGTCTCCATTGCCGCTGCTGCCGGGATTATCCGCAATGTCCTGGGTCTCGGCACCCTCCTGGCCTTCCCGGGAGGAATGATCGGCGCCTTCCTTGCAGGCCTGGCCTACAAGGGATTCAAGAACATTTACCTGGCAGGAGCCGGTGAGGTCATCGGGACGGGCCTCCTGGGAGCCCTGGCAAGCGTCTGGATCGTAGCCCCCGTGTTCATGGGCAAGTCCATGCCCGTCCTCACCCTGATCATCGCTTTCAGCGTCAGCACCGTGGGGGGGACCATTATCGGCATCATCGCCCTCCATCTCCTTCTGAAGGCCGGAATCTGGAAACCGTGATCAAACTAACGCACATAAAATATCGATACGATGAACGCTCCGCTGAATGGGCCCTGAAAGACATCAACCTCAACATCGGGAAGGGGGAGTATGTCCTGGTCTGCGGTAAGAGCGGCTCCGGCAAGTCCACCCTGGGGTATCTTCTCAACGGCCTCATCCCCCATTTTTTTGACGGTGAACTCCAAGGGAACGTGTCGGTGACGGGAAAGAACACGCGGGACCTGACCGTTGCCGATCTCATGTCCCTTGTGGGGCTCGTGTTTCAGAACGCGGATGCACAGCTTTTTAACAGCACGGTGGATAAGGAGATCGGTTTCGGCCTTGAAAGCCTCGGGCTTTCACCTCCTGTCATTGCGGAGCAAATCGAACTGACCGCAAAGGTCCTCCATATTGAGCATCTTCTGGCAAAGTCGCCCATGACCCTTTCCGGCGGAGAAAAGCGGCTGGTGGCCATCGCATCTGTCCTCTCCCTGAACCCGCCCGTCATGGTCCTTGACGAGCCCCTGGCGCACCTGGATTGGAAGGGTGCAAAAAAGATCCGGGAAATCCTCCTCCAACTTCACGAGAAGGGGACGACCCTCGTAGTCATCGAACAGCGCGTCGGGGCCTTGCACCAGGACGCAACGCGATGCCTGATCCTGGATAAAGGTGAATTCCTCTTTGACGGTTCTCCCATGGACGCACACCCTTTTTTGATCGATCAACACCTGGTGCCGAACTATCCCACTAAGGCAAATGGAAATAAAAGTTCCGGGACCGCCCTTCTCGAGGTGCAGCAAATCAGCCACACCATTGAAAAACGGCGCGTGCTGAAGGATCTTTCCATGGAAGTGAACGAAGGTGAGATACTCGCCATTGTGGGGCCGAACGGCGCCGGAAAGACGACGCTTGTCAAACACTTCAACGGCCTCCTTCGACCTTCCCGCGGCAATGTCCTTTTCATGGGGAAGGGATTGCGGCGACAGACCCCGGCCGAAATTGCGAGCCGGATCGGAATAGCCTTTCAAAACCCCAACGATCAATTTTTCAAGACCACCGTGGAGAATGAGCTGGCCGTGGGATGGAATCTCTGTAAAAAGTCCCCGGCAGGATGGCTCGAAATGTTGCGTGACCTCTTTCAACTCCATGAACTCCTGGTCCAGTCCCCCTATCGCCTGAGCGAGGGGCAGAAGAAACGGGTCTCCATCGCCTCGGTGCTCGTGATGAACCCGCGACTGCTGGTCCTGGATGAACCCACGGTCGGCCAGGACGGTCTTTTTCTCGAAACCCTGGCAGACCTCCTTCTCACCCTCAGGGAGAAGGGATTCACCATCGTAATCGTTACCCATGATCTGGAATTTGCGCAGGCGACCGCCGGGAGATGGATCGTAGTGCATGGCGGAAAGCTGGTTGCCGCGGGACCGCCCCGAGAGTTGGCAAAGGACGAAAACCTCTTGAAGACGGGAGCACTGGGGAGCCACGAATGGGCGCCCATCAGGGACCCCGTTAAGAATGCTCATGAATCGCTTTGATCCCAGGACAAAACTCGCCCTAGGAATAATGGGGATTGCCGCTGTTCTCCTTACCCGGAGCACGGTTTCGCTCGCCGTGGAGATGGTCCTTCTGTGGGGAGGCCTCCTGGCCCTGAAGATGATAAGGCCGCTGGCCCGTGCCCTCAGGCTCATCTTGCCTCTGGTTGGGCTGGTATTCGTCATCGCGCTCATCTCCTTTACCAAAGAAACGGCCATGGTTCTTGCCTTGCGGCTCTTCAACCTCTTCACGCTCTCGTTCGTCTTTTTCCAGGGGCTTGATCCCGAGGAGCTT
>CAYOIU010000034.1:0-19594 GCA_964404085.1 uncultured Desulfobacteraceae bacterium
CACGCCTTCTGCCACAATGCCCGTCTGTGTGTCAAAAGGTCTCTTAGGATCTAAAGTGGAACGGGCTTTTTCTTTCTTGTGATCAAGCATGTACCCTTTCCTGGCCATGTAATAGGTAAAGAGGCCATCTGATCCGTTCACCCACAGGAGAAGCACCGCCGAAATCATCATATTCGCGGGAGCACCAGTCAGCAGCAAAGTGACGGCCAAGAACCAAATGAAAGCAGACCCTGTAATTTCCAGAATAGCGAGGAACCTGTGACCAAGATAGAAGTCGCCAAGGCCCGGCAGCAAAAGTGACCGAAGAAGGGCCTTTTGGGGACTCTTGAACCCAGCCCAGCAATGGGTGCAGCGGACCAGGCCTTTTTCCAGAGGAGCAAAGCAGGATGGACACAATTCCTCAGGCTGTCCTCTCTTGAGCTCTCCCTGCATTTCAGTTCCTATTTTCCCGGAGACATATTGCTTAAACCCTTTCGAGAGCCAGGACTTGAGGCCGGTAAAATGACGCCGCCTTCCCTTCATTTTGTGGAAAGTGAGGCTGCCGCCAAATAGCCCTCGCTTGACCTTCTTGATGTCCTGAAAAGGGAGCTGAAAGAAGTAGTGGGTCGGTTCTTTCAATCGATAATTGACATTTACGAAAAGGAGCCTGTGGTTGGTGGCTACTATGGCATAGCGATTATAGAGCATCGTCAGAAAGCCGTTTCCGAAAATGATTTCCATGGGGTAATAGGCAGTACCCCAGCAGATTTTGCTGACCTTTTCACCGTCCTCCAGCATTTTTTCCAAGGGGACATGAATGGTTTTGAGAATTTTTGCGACCTCTCTATTCCTTCGTCCCTTGTATTCGCCCCTCTTGTCTTTGGCAAAAATGCTCCCAAGCTCATATTTTTCCAGGACCATTTCATTCATTTCCGGAAATTCCCTGATCAGAATTGATTCGGCGAATCCATCAGCGGGAACAGGCGGGATATGCGGCTCCGGGTTTGCTGCAGCCGGAATACTGAAAGGGATCTCTGCCGCAGCGCCGGGGTTTAACTGGACACCGGCCTCCCCGTGAATGGTCATTTTGTGACCGCAATTCTTACATGTCGCTTTCCCTTTTTTCCCCGAGGGGATTCGGTTATTCGGGACACGATAGGCTGTATTGCAACTTGGGCAAACGATCTGCATGATCTGATCCTTTCCGGCTAAATCCTAAACGCGACCGCCTCTATTGTTTCCACGGAAATTACGCCCACCGCAAGGTTCCTGCCAGGGAAAAAGGTGCTTTTGCTTCAAGCGATTACAGACCAATAAACTGACAGGTTCGGCGAATATCCATTTAGAATATCGGACACTATTGAAAAAAACTTAAGATCAATTAAGCGTTGTGAAGGATTTCCTGCATGAAAAGGAGAGATTTTCTGAAAAGTAAATAATCCACGCCCGAAGGACGTGGCATTGGTATACCCCTCGAAGGGGCCTCAGAAACATCGCGATTTATGCAGAATACAATCCAATATCAATGACATCGCCTTCAAGCTAACAGACTATGGACGTTGAACATTGAACGTCCAACGTCCAATGTTGAATAAGGTATTCTACCAATTCTATGAACCAGCAGAGCGGAGCGATTTCATCATTCGATGTTCAATGTTCAACGTTCGATGTTCGACGTTTAAAAAAGACTTCGCTCTTCAGGCACACTTTAAGCTTTACCCGGACAAAGCCAATTATCTCTGACCACGCCCAAAGAACATGATTTTAAAATTGAATAAAGCCTTTTAGGTCCGTCCTCGAAATCATTCCCTCCCTCAGGACCACGGGAGGATCAACCGTCACATCCAGAACCGTCGATGCCTTTGCCTCCTTTGTCCTGCCGCCGTCCAGAATCAGATCCAGACGGTTCCCGAATGCACGGGCCACTTCTCCCGCTGACCTGGCCGGCGGATTCCCCGAGAGATTGGCACTGGTTCCGGTGATGGGATGGCCGAGGGTACGGGCCAGCAATGCGGGAATCGGATGGCTGGAGAGTCGAACACCGATCTTGCCTGTACCTCCTGTGAGGAGTGGCAGGACTTGTTCCCTCGCCTCAAAGACCATGGTCAGTCCACCCGGCCAGAAAGCCTTCATCAACTCCCCGGCCACCTTCGGCACGCAGTCCACATACTGATTCAGGGTTTGAAGAGATGGGATCAGGATCAGGATAGGCTGGCCCTGATCTCGCTCCTTGATGCGGAACAGCCGCTCCACAGCATCCTGACGCGTGACATCCACACCCAGCCCGTAAAAGGACTCGGTGGGGAAAGCAACGACACGGCCGGCCTGGATAATCCGGACTGCTCGATAAATGGCCCCCTCATCCGGCTCTGTGCCATTCACTCGAATGAAAGGGGCTGTCCCGTAATCGTCTCCTCTTTGACAGTGCTTGGGATCATCGCTCAAAGGCACGGCCTTTTTCCACTGCTTCCCTGGTTATCTTGTCACGGTAGGCGTGCAGACTTTCGGCTATGGCAGGATGCTTCAGGCCCAGGATCTCAGCTGCCAGCACGGCCGCGTTTTTTGCCCCGCCGCTTCCCACGGCCATGGTCGCTACCGGGATCCCCGGCGGCATTTGTACCGTGGCCAGGAGGGAATCAAATCCCTTCAGGGGAGAGGAGTCGATGGGCACACCAATGACAGGCAGACGGGTGTGAGCGGCCACGACTCCCGCCAGGTGTGCGGCCCATCCTGCAGCCGCAATAATGACCTCAATCCCCCGACCGGATGCCTTCAGAGCGTAGTCCCTCGTCTGATCGGGAGTTCTATGGGCGGAAAGGATCCTGACTTCATGAGGAATCCCCAGAGTTGTCAGAAGATCGCTGCACCCTTTCATGGTGTCAGCGTCTGACGTGCTGCCCATCAGCACGGCCACTTTTGGTATTTCTGTCGTCATTTCGTTCTCCTGAAGGATTCAATTTTTTTGCCAGTCCTATTGTATCAACCAGCGGCCATTCCCATGATGGGGTAGATGATCATCCCAGCCAGCCAGGCAATATCTTCCGCTGAGAGAATCTTCGAGATACTTCGGTCAAAAAGGAGGTTCCCTTCCGGCGGGAACTCATCATCCCCCTCCCAGAGGATGAGGGCGACCGGAACCCGCGGAAATGCCTGAACCACCACGGAATGGTCGCCGTGGTCAAAAGGGTTTGCGCCGTAGACCTTTCTCGTCACGGGAAGCAAATTCTCCGGTCGCTTTCCAAAGGCATTGACGAGAGGTATCTTTGCCCTTCTCAGGAAGGCGTCGAGGTAGAATTTACCATCCGGCACCTCCTGATAGGCCACCCACTCCCCTTCGACTTTCGCTCCTTGTGCTCCATTCAGGTAGTGGAGAATGAGGACCTGCTGCTGTATTGGGACATCCTCGCCCGTTTCTTTGAAACGGAATTCAATTTCAGGCCACGAGATGGCGATGTCCCTGTTCAAAAAGCGCAGGATGAGGGTGACCCGGTCCTCACCTTCCGCCTGAAATAGCGCGCCGCTTTGCTCAGCGATTCGCTTGGGGTTCTTTGCTTCCAGTGTGCCCCTCCCCAGCTTAACGGCCTTCCTGTAGTCATCTATTCTTGCCATTTCTCATCCTTACGCTTAAAATACAGTCTGCTATCCTATGTCACTGTTTATATTTTTTCAAGCGCAACATTAATGCAGCCGAACATCACCCATGCCACGAAAAAAAAAGAAGAGAAAAGACGGCGAAAAAACCCTGATGAAGAAAAAGGAAGGGGTTTTCAATCCCGCCCTTCAGGGGCAAGATATCCTCCCCATGGAGAGCCCTTACGATTCAACCGGACCGGACCTAGAATCGCCTCCTGCAGATTTCCTCCATCTGGAGGAAGATGAGAAGGTATTCCTCGAGGCCATGGAGGGTGTTGCACCTCTGGCTTCGGACCATGAACGGGTCACGCCCTTACCGAAAGTCGATGTCAGGCCCGCCCACCCTGCCCCCGATGACGAACTGGAGGCCATGACCCACCTCTCGGAACTGGTCAGCGGGTAAGCGGAACTCGACATAACCTACAGTGATGAATATATTGAGGGTTCCGTCCAGGGTTTCAGTCCCAAGCTCATACAGCGGTTGAAGCGGGGCCAGTTCCCCATCCAGGATTTTATCGATCTCCACGGCCTCACCAAACAGGAAGCACAGATGAAAGTCAGGGATTTTGTCCTCAAGAGCTACCACTCCGGATTGAGGTGCATCCTCGTGGTCCACGGGAGGGGCCTGAATTCAGAAAACCACATCCCGGTCCTGAAAGAACGTCTGCCCCTGTGGCTCACCCGAGGCCCGGCGAAGAAGATCGTACTTGCTTTTTCAACGGCCAAACCCTACGATGGCGGGACCGGTGCTCTTTACGTCCTTCTCAAGAAAAAGAGAGGCGTGGTGTGATTCGACTTGAGGGGAAAAGGAGGGTTGAAGACGATGAAACTGGGAATCGTGGGCGTTCCCCAATGCGGCAAATCCACCATATTCGATGCGCTCACAGGGGCAAGAGGTGAGGAAGGTGGCCACAAACCTGCCCGCAAAGATATGAAAATGGCCACTGTTACGGTGTTTGACGAAAGGATCGCTTTCCTGTCCGAGATCTACCAGCCAAAAAAAACCTCCTTTGCGAAAGTCGAATACCTTCTTCCTTCTGAAATCCAGGGGGCATCCCCTGAAAAATCCAGCGCAAGCCTCTGGAATCAGATCCGTACCTGTGACGCGCTCCTTCACGTGATCCGCAATTTTCAATCTGCCGGTGGCTCGCCTCCAACCCCTGGGAATGACTACTGGCAACTGGAGGAAGAGATGGTCCTCTCCGATCTGGTCGTCACGGAAAACCGGATTGAACGTATTGAATTGGATCGAAAAAGAGGAAAAAGGGAAGAAGAAGAGGAGTATGATCTCCTTCAATCCTGCCGGAAAATCCTGGAAGAGGGCGACCCCATTCGCGGAAAAGGGGATCTGGCCTCCCATCCGCTTCTGAAGGGCTTTACTTTTCTCTCGGCCAAGCCGGTCCTTGTGATCATGAATAACGAAGATGAAGACGAGAGTCTCCCGCAATGGGACAGACGCCCAGAAGGGGTGGATGCCATCGTCGTACGCGGACGTCTTGAGCAGGATATCGCCTCCATGTCTCCTGAAGAGGCCGAGGAGTTCCTGGAGGCCTATCACGTGACTGAATCCGCTCTTGACCGCGTGATCAACCGTTCCTATGGGCTCCTGAATCGGATTTCATTTTTCACGGTGGGTTCCGATGAGGTCAAGGCCTGGCCGATCGCAGCCGGGACTTCAGCGCTGGACGCAGCCGGCAGCGTCCATACGGACATTCAGAAAGGGTTCATACGGGCCGAAGTGGTCTCATTTGACGATCTGAAAGAATGCGGCGATTTCAAGGAAGCCAAGAAGGCCGGCCTGGTGCGGTTGGAAGGCAAGGAGTATATCATTCAGGACGGCGATATTGCGCATTTCCGATTTAATATCTAGTAGACAGCTTAAGATGCTTTACTCACGAGGTTTGCATGGAAAAAATCAGAGTCGGTATTATTGGAGCAGGAGGATATGGTGGATGCGGCGCCATCGAGCTGCTCCATAACCACCCTTATGCGAAAATCGAAGGGCTGATAGCCAGGCATGATACCGGCCGCGCCATCAGCGATCTCTACCCCCATCTCAAGGGATTCTGCGATCTGCCCATTGCGGCCCCTGACGATCCGGATTGTCCGAAGGATTTTGATGTGGTCTTTTTTGCCACCCCCGATGGCGTTGGACAGGAGTGGGCCCCGGAGTGGTTGAAAAAGGACATCAAGGTCATTGACTACAGCGGTGATTTCCGGTTCAACGACCCGGATTTCTACAGCCGTTATGCGGCACGAATCGGGAGGGATAAACCCCACGCCTCGCCCTGGCTCCTGCCACAGGCCGTTTATGGGCTGCCCGAGCTGCACAGGGAGGACATTTTACGGACGAACCTGGTGGGGAATCCCGGATGTTTTGCCGTGAGTTGCATCCTGGGCCTGGTCCCCGCCTTGAAATCCCGACTGATAGCCCCCCCCTCTATTATCTGCGATGCCAAAACAGGTGTTTCAGGTGCCGGGAAAAACCCCTCGCCCACGTTTCACTACCCGGCCCGGTATGACGCCATGAACGCCTACAAGGTATCCGGGCATCAACACGTTCTTGAAGTGGAAAAGGAACTCTCCCTAGTGGCGGGTGAAGAGGTGACATTGACCTTCACCCCTCATGTGGTTCCCCTCTGCAGAGGGATCCTCACCACCATCTACGGGCAGCTCATGGAAGGAATCGGTATCGCGCAGGTCATGGAGGCTTATCAGGTCTTCTACAAGGATGAACTCTTCCTGAGGGTCTTCGGCCCCGAAGTCCTGCAGAGCACCAGCCACGTGAGGGGCAGTAATTTCTGTAATCTGTGGTTGAATGTGGATGAAAGGACCGGGAAGCTTGTGGTGGTAAGCCACATTGACAACCTTGTCAAAGGGCAGGCAGGAAGTGCCGTCCAGAATATGAACATCATGTTTGGATTTGAAGAGGGTGCAGGCCTTATGCGGCCTGGTCTTTTCCCTTGAGATTCTCTACACCTACCTCATACACACCTTTCGAACCTGTATCAGGTCCGTCGCGCCGAGACAGACTTTCCGGATGCCGTCCTGCATCAACGTGGTCATCCCATCCTTGATGGCCTGCGTCCTGAGTTCTTCCATCCTCGCCCTGCTCTGGATCAGGGATTTCATGTCATCGTTCCCCACCAGGAGTTCGTGGATGCCTGTTCTTCCCCGGTATCCGGTATTTCCGCATTGAAGACACCCGTTCGCCCTGTGGAGCGTGAAATCGTTATTGTATTTCAGGCCCAGGGCGTCGAAATCCCCTTCATATGATCTGGCGAGGGAATCGAACTCCTGCTGGGTCGGATGGTATTTCTCTTTACACACGTCGCACAGAGTTCTCACCAACCGCTGTGCCAGGACCCCCAGGAGTGCATCGGCAAAGTTGAAGGGATCCATTCCCATATCCAGGAGCCGGGTAATGGTCTCGGGTGCACTGTTGGTATGTATCGTGCTGAAAACCAGGTGTCCTGTCAGGGAGGCCTCGATCCCGGTTGAAACGGTTTCGTGGTCTCGCATCTCGCCTACCATGATGACATCCGGGTCTGCCCGCAGGAACGACCGCATGGCCGTCGCAAAATCAAAGCCTATCTTCGGAACCACCTGAACCTGCCGTAGGCCGTCCTGGGTAATCTCCACGGGGTCCTCAGCCGTCCAGATCTTGGTCTCTGGCTTGTTGATGTAAGCAAGGGCCGCGTGCAGGGTCGTGGTTTTTCCGCTCCCCGTGGGCCCGACCACCAGAACGATCCCGTAAGGTTTGGTGATGACATCAATGAAGGACTGATAATTTCTCTCGCTCATTCCCATCTTGTCAAGCGGGATGGGCTCCCCTGTGGAGAGGAGTCTCATGACAATGTCCTCATTTTGCCCGGCCGTGGGGATGGAGGCCACGCGAAGTTCAATATCCAGGGGTGCAAAACGCCGGAATTTGATCTTGCCGTCCTGTGGAAGCCGCCTCTCGGCGATATCCAGATCTGACATGATCTTGAGACGGGAAACAATGGCCCTCTTGTAAGTGAAGGGTATGGTCTGGTAGATCTGGCAGGCACCATCGACCCTGAATCGGATCAAGGCATGGGCTCTGCCCTGTCTGGGTTCTATGTGGATATCGGATGCCCCCCGGTTATAGGCGTCAACGATCATCTTATTGACAAGCTGGACAATGGCGTTGTCCTCTTCGCTCATGCCGTCCAGCTTTTCATCATACTCATCTTCCGGCCCTTCCAGTTGTCCGAGGATATCTTCAATACTCCCAGAATCCTGGAGCATCTCCGTCCTGTCCACATCGAAGAAGAGGTCGATCATCTTAAAGATGTCTTCCTTGAGCGAGACACAGTACTCAAACTTCCTGCCCGGTATGATCCGTTTAACAGCATCCCTCGCAGGCAGATAGCTCGGGTCCTCCATGGCCACGACCACACTGTCCCGGGATTCTTTGACAGGAACGAAGACATTGCTCTTGAGAAAACTCACCCGAAGTCCCCTCAAGAGGTCTCCTGGGATCACCATCCGGTCGTCATAGGGAATGAATCGGGTCTTATAAAAGTTGGACAAAGACCTCCCGATATTTTCCTTGGATACCTGGAAGTCGCTCATGAGCACGGATTCCACGGACCTCTTGGCCTTTCTGGCCCTGGACATGGCCTCGCCAAGATCCTTGCTGCTGATAATATTGTTCGTGATGAGATAGTCAAAACGGGTGGTCTTGGTCTTGTGAACAGCTCTCTGATTGTTGAAAAATGCGACGCCCAGGACCCTTCCTATGTCCATGACCGATGCACAGTCTTCATCGGTAAAGGCATCCCCGTTCTTCTTGTTGATGAGCTGCATCACCCCAAGGAGATACTTGTTGTAGGTGATGGGAGCAACAAGGACCTGTTTCGTCTTGTAGCCGGTCTTTTGATCCCAGGTCTTGTCAAAACCCAGTTTGGGATGGATCTTCTTGAGTTCCCTGTCATCGTAGGCGTCAATGATACTGACCACTTTTCCAATAGCGGCGCAGTATCCCGCCACACTCCCGTTCCCGATGGAAACCCGAATTTCATTGATTTCACTTCCCGTCTTGAAGCGGGAAACAATCTGTTTGCGGATACCGTCTACCACGTAGATGGTAATGCGATCAGCATCAAAGAGCCCCAGGATATCATCCTGAAGATTGATGAGGATATCGTTCGTGTCCTTTGCCGAATGAATCTTGTTGGTAATCACATTCAGCTTTTTCTGGAACTGCAACTGATGTTCCAGATGCTTCTCATCATGTACTGAATTGTTGATTCTTACAGGAAACGTTGCCATAGCTCTAACTGTTTTTCTCGAATTCTGAAGTTGCAAACACCGGGCGCAGAGGTTTAAACGTCATCGCCATTTGTATGTGCAAAGATCGTTCCAATTGACCGAACCTGCGGGGTGTACGAAAAGAGCCCGATCTTTGCAGTTTGAAGACTTCCTACGAAGTCGCTCTAATAAACGCGTATGAAGAAGCGAATCTGAGAATCTTTTTCATGTGCTTTCTCATAGTGCACTTGGCAACTCACTTCTACATGGACGGCTATTTGGGGTTTATTCCTCCTAAACCCATGCGCTCACTACTGCGTACCGCTAAACCCCAAATAACCGTCCATCCCCTCCGGAGTGTTTAGAAAGCATCTGAAAAAGATTGTCAGGTTCGGTTCCCCTTCGTTGCTCATAGGCTGCCGCTCGCGGCATAAACCAGCTTCTAACGAACTCATGGTATTAGTTAGGTTCGGTTGCACCTCGTTGGTCATAAGCTGCCGTTTGGACCATAAGTCAGCTTCCTGGAAAGTCAGTATCATCCCTACCGACGTCAGTGTGAACTCCAGGGAAGGACTTGTTACGCTTCCATCAAGTTTGATGACTTCGTAAAAAGTCATCATCGTGCCCATGGACGGGCACGCAAATCAATGGGGTGCAACGCAACCCGTTGATTTGTAAGGAAAACGAAAACCACGCTTTTCGGTTTCCGTCAGTAAAAAGTCCAAGGACGGACTTTTTACGGTTACATCAAGTTTTGGTTGCTATTTTGGATAAAATACTGAGAATATGCAACAGAATTGTGAACAGCACCAACAGATTGCATCGGAGCATGTATCACGTGGACTATACTCGGCAGTGTTTTCATGATCTTCATTCATTCGTCAATTTCTTGACACATGGATTTCGCATTTTCAGGAGACCGTTTGATGAGGATGACCTTTTAAAAAGTTATCATTGTGCTCACGAACGAGCTCGCAGATCATTGAAGCTCAACGCGACCCGCTGATTTATTTGGGATGGTATCATAAAGAGACATCCCACTTTCAAAAGGATACAAACGGAAGGAATGCTATGCTCGTAGACACACATGCCCATCTCGACATGGAGGATTTTGAAAATGACCTGGACGAAACCCTGGAAAGGGCCTTTGAAAAAGGCATCACAAAAATTGTCACTGTCGGCATCGACCGTCAGACCTCAGAGACGGCCTTAGGGATTGCCAGGCGACATTCGCAGATTTTTGCCGCTATCGGCGTTCATCCGCACAACGCTAAGGCCTCTCCTGAAGCGGAACTTTCAGGTCTGACTGAATTGACTTCCCATCCGGAAGTGGTTGCGTGGGGGGAAATCGGCCTGGACTTCTTTCGTCGCTATGCCCCGCCAAATGACCAGATGAGTCTTTTCAAGCGTCAGTTGGAAATGGCCCGGGACCTGAAACTTCCTGTTATCATTCACGACAGAAATGCCCACGCAGAAGTACTGGATATTTTGAAATACATGGGGCCGGGGGAGCGATTGGGTGTCATCCACTGTTTTTCCGGGGATATGGATCTGGCAAAGGATTTCATGGCCCTGGGCTACTATATCTCCATACCGGGTACGGTGACCTACAAAAACGCCCTGCAGATCAAAGAAGTGGCCTCCAAAATCCCACTGGAGCGACTGCTCATAGAGACGGATGCTCCGTTTTTGGCCCCTGTTCCCCACAGGGGCAAGCGAAACGAACCCGCCTTTGTCGCCCTTACCGCAGGAGAAATAGCCCGGTTGAGGCAGATGGACCCGGAGGATCTGGGCAGGATGACCTCCCTGAATGCCGGAGATCTTTTCGGGTTGGGTGATCTGCTATGACCTTTCGTGCAATCAGTGAAGGTTACCCCCTCATCCTGGCCTCGGCCTCCCCCCGGCGAAAGGTTTTGTTGAAGCAGCTCGGCCTGCCCTTTACTACTCTTCACAGCGAAATAGAAGAAGGAGATGTCTCAGGCACACCCGAAGAGATCGCCTTTTCTCTGGCTCGAAAAAAAGCATTGTGGATTCACGAAACAGGAGTGGACGGCTGGATCTTGGGTGCCGACACCATCGTGGTCATCGACCACACAATCCTCGGCAAACCTCGAGATGAAGAGGACGCCGGACGAATGCTTCATGCCCTTGAGGGAAGAGAACACCGGGTCATAACGGGTTTTTCCATTCTGTCCCCTGAAGGCGGAGAGGTCCACAGCGAGGCAGTGACCACCTTGGTTTCAATAAAGCGCCTGAGTGATGCGGAAATCGAGGGATACGTGGCCACTGGAGAGCCCCTGGGAAAGGCCGGCAGCTACGCCATCCAGGGAATCGGTGCATTCATGGTGGAGGGGATCAGGGGATCCTATACCAACGTTGTAGGACTTCCCGTCTGCGCGGTGGTCGAGGCCTTCAAAAGACTGGGGGGCCTTGAATCTTTTCCGCCGTTGCCCGAGTTGCACGAGCCCTGACCAAGCCCCTTCTGTCTTCCACTCATTTAGGGGCCTTGATCGAGTACGGGAGGGCCAGTGCAGTCCCAACCTCCACACATTTCGGAAACGATTCCACTACCCCTCCCTTTAGCAACGCGATGGTCTGCAGAGTAAAAGAAAGATGGTGTCAGTAAGGGCCTCGGGAATCTTTTTTCAGGACACGAAAACGCATCTTTGCTTTGAGGTGCATATTGATGAAGTGGGCGGCCGGCGCGTTTTGGGGACTTCACTGAACAGGAAAGCGTTGTTCAGGAAATAGAGAAGGTTCCCCGGACGCCTTGCTTAGCAACGCTGGTCAGCGCCAGAGTGACACTGCCCTCGTGCCTGAAAAAAGACTGCGGTGGCCCTGACCAAGATCCTTATGTCTTCCGTTCACTCTGGCGCATCGATCCACTGCGGGAGGGCCAGTGCAGTCCTTTCCTAGCCCTCCTGCTGCCTCCGGATCTCAGCCAGAACAACACCCGCAGCCACGGAAATATTCAGGGATTCCACCGGGCCGACCCGCGGAATGCAGACCACCTCGTGGCACCGCTTTGCCACTGACGGACTCATACCCCGCTCCTCGTTTCCAAGGATCAGAACCACGTCCCGTTTCCAGTCGAATTGATAGATGGACTGGGCACTTCCACCCGAGGTGCCAAGAATCCAGAAGCCTTTTTTATCCAGGAGATCCAGCGTCCGCCCGAGATTCACGACTCTGCATATGGGCATTATACCCACGGTCCCGGAGGCCCGTTTCACTACACTGGCACTGACTTGTGCCGACCGGTCTTTGGGCAGGATCAGGCCGCTGCCCCCAAAAAAAGACGCTGTTCGAATGAGAGCCCCCAGGTTCCCCTCGTCCGTGATATGGTCGGCCACAAGGATCAAACCGTGGCCGAAGGCCTCCTTTGCGCTCTGCAGGATATCCTCCAGACTGCTGTAGGAAAACGGGGTTGTAATCGCCACCATTCCCTGATGGATCAGACCAGGAAATCGTTTTTCAAGTTCAGGAGTGCTCATGGTATGGACAGGAACGGACTGCGCCTTGGCCAGCCCAACAATTTCCCTGGCCCTGCCGGAACGTTTCCCCTCTGCGATCCAGATTTCCCTGATAGGACCGCGCCCCTGGACAAGGGCCTCCCGGATCCCGTGAAACCCGGGGATGGCATCAGTCAATTTTCCGCTAATGGCATCACACCTCCTGGATGCATTCAGCTATTATGAAGATCAAACCGTTCCCTGAGCGCGTCGCCAACCCTCTCCACTCGCCAGCGTTCGGCAAGTACAATGGCCTTGACCTCCTCTATTGCCTGCTCTAAATCATCATTGATTACAGCATAGTCGTACCGCACGAACTTCCTCATCTCTCCCCGTGCCTCTATCAGCCGTTCTTCAATGATCGCTTTTTCGTCCGTTCCTCTCGACCTCAAGCGGGCCTCTAGGACTTCCATGGAGGGTGGAAAGAGAAATATGAGGACGCTGTCCTGAAAACGCTCTTTGATCGCCGTTGCGCCCTGGGTATCCAGATCCAGGAAGACATCCAGGCCGGCCTCTACCTGACCACGGAGACCCGCTACGGAAGTGCCGTAGAGGTCACTGTAGACCGGGGCCCATTCCGCGAACGCGCCCTCGTCGATCATCTTCTCGAACGTCTCCCTGTCGACAAAACAGTAGTCCCGGCCTTCCTTTTCCCCGGCCCTTCTATGCCTCGTGGTGTGAGAAACGGAATAACTCACTTCCTTCAACCGCTCTCTCACACTCCGAACGACCGTGGATTTACCACTTCCCGAAGGTCCGGATATGACGAAGAGCTTCCCCGGCATACCTAATCTTCCAGGTCCTCTTGTCTCAGGTTGCAGTTGGGGCTGAATCGCTGAGAAAGGGTCTCGGATTGGATGGCCGACAGGATGACGTGGTTACTGTCCGTGATGAGTACGGAGCGTGTACGCCTGCCCTGGGTGGCGTCTACGAGTCTCCTGTCCTCTCTCGCCTCATCGCGCAGCCGCTTTATGGGAGCTGCGTTAGGAGAAATAATGGCGATGACCCTTTTGGACACCACCGAATTGCCAAAGCCGATGTTTACAAGCTTGGAACTCATGGGGTACTCTCCTTTTACTCGACGTTTTGGATCTGCTCCCTCAACTTTTCCAGCTCTGCTTTCATTTCAATGACAGTCCTGGAAATGAGGGCGTCTGATGCCTTTGTACTCAGGGTATTGACCTCCCGGTTGATCTCCTGGATGAGAAAATCGAGTCTCCTTCCAAGGGCCTCATCCCTTGAAAAATACGCCTTGAACTGGCCCAGGTGACTCTTGATCCGTACCAGTTCCTCGGTAACGTCGGCCTTCTCCGCAAGAATGGCCGTCTCCTGGGCGAGCCTGGCTTCATCGATATCCACATCAGCCACCATGGCCGCAACCTTTTCCTTCAACCTCTCTTCGCGGTAGGCGGCTACCTCCGGAAGGCGATTTTCGATTTCACCCACGTATTCCTTCATCGTGGAGAGCCTCATCATGAAGTCCGCCTCGAGGGCCTCTCCTTCCCTGGCCCGCATGGCGTCGTAGGAATCCAGGGCCTTTTCAAGAACCTCTACAAAACCCGGCTTCATCTTCTCCACATCGGGGGTCTCCGGCCGGGCCACGATAACATCCTTTAGCTGGCAGACGGTGTCCAACCTGACATCACCCTCTATCCCGAATCTTTTCTTGAGCTGTTCAATGATCTTAACATAGGAGTTCACAAGCGGCTCATTCAGCTCAAGTTCATAGGGCGGAAGATCACCGTTGCCCTCCATCTGGATGGACACCTCGATGCGTCCCCGCCTCACCCTGGAGGCCACAAGCTTCTTCAGCTCTTCTTCCAGGGACTGGAAATTCCGCGGTATCCTGAGGATGATATCACGGTATCGGTTGTTGACCGAACGGATTTCGGCCAGCAGCAGCGAGCCCTCGAAATCATGGTCCGCCCTGCCGTATGCAGTCATGCTATTGATCAAGGCGTCGTTTCTCCTTTCGTTCTCCCATATAGGTTTCCCGCACCTTTCTTAATTCTTCTCGGATCCACGGTTCGGCATAGTCTTTGAAAGTCCATGGCAGGGTCTCAAAATGCCCCTTGTGAAACACCAGGGTCAGATCGGCGTAAATGCCCCTGGAAAGATAGATGCGGTGCACGTAATTCTTTCCCGTAGCCAGGACCAGCCTCTCGGCGGAGATGTAGCCTGGATCGATGTTGATCCTCCTTGTTTTCCCTCTGAGATATTTCTGCTCACATTCATTGGTCCGGAGTTTGGTGTCGACAATATCTTCGGGGTGAATCAATCTTTCAAAAGAGACAAAACGCCGGTGGAGCGGCCAGCCCATCTCCCGCTCGTAGTAACGTGTGCGATCGAAAAAACATTCCCTGCTGATCCAGTCAACCGGTCCGAATGGTCCGGACAGTTCATCCACCACGGCCTCTACCAAGTCCTTTTCCGGAGAAAAAAGACTCGCGATGAGTTTCACAGGCTCCGATTCTCGTGGAGAGCTCATGGAATGTTGCCTCTATACAGCATTTAAAGAACCGCCAAGGGAAAATCCGAAATCCTATGCACAACACAAAAAATAAATTCGAAGCACGAAATACGAAATTCGAAACAAATTCCAATGACCAAAATTCGAAACAAGAGAAAAAATCCTTAAAAAGCTTCACGTTTAGAACATTGGAGCATTATGGTTTCTGATTTGTTTCGTCCTTCGTGCTTAGGATTTCGTGCTTTCTTTTTTGTCTTTATCCCACATCGCCCATCGCGGCCGTAAGGTCGCTTTATCTCACATCGCGACCGAACGTCGCCCATCCCCTATCGCCCTCTTCAAATCCTCCGCCTTCACAGTTGAGGTCCCTATTTCACCGACCACGATGCCGGCCGCGAAATTGGAAATGAGGGCCGAGGATCTCATATCCAGGCCGCAGGCCAGTCCCAGGCAGAGGGTGCCGATCACCGTGTCCCCGGCGCCCGTGACATCATAGACCTTCCTGGCCACGGTGGAAATGTGATGAACCGCCCCGTCGCTCTCAAAGAGGGTCATGCCTGCCTGACCCTGTGTAATCAGGACGGCCCTGCATTCCAACCTCTCAAGCATTCGGCTTCCGGCTCTCAAAAGGGTCTCTTCATCTTCGATCTCAAAGCCGCAATAGGTCCCTGCCTCGTGGTGGTTGGGGGTGATCACGTCCACGCCGCGATAGTACTCAAAATTCCCAGTCTTGGGGTCCACGGCCACGATGCCTTTCCACGACCGGGTCAATTGCACGAGGACTTTCATCACCTCCTGGGACACGGCCCCTTTTCCATAATCCGTGACCACAACGGCATCGACGGAGGGCAGGTTTTTTTTCACAAAATCAAGAAGTTTGTCCGTGGTTTGTCCCTGAATCTTTTGCCTGCTCTCCCGGTCAAAGCGAACCACCTGCTGGTTTTGAGCAACCACCCGCGTCTTGATGCTCGTGGGCCTCCCGGGCTCAACGATGAGGCCTCCCGAGACCAGTCCGGCCTTTTCAACCTCGCCGAGGAGCTGTTTGCCTGTAGCATCGTCTCCAATCACCCCACACAGCAAAGGTCGCGCTCCGAGAGTGGCCATATTGAGGATCACGTTGGCGGCTCCGCCGAGCATCTTGGTCTCCCGTGTGACGGCCACCACGGGCACCGGGGCCTCCGGAGAGATCCTGGACACCTTGCCCCAGATGTACTCATCCATGATCACATCACCCAGCACGAGTATCTTTGCGCCATGAAACCGGTCAACAGCCGTCTTCAGGCCTGCTTCGTCATAGTCTGACTTGATTTCTTCCATACCGGTTCTCGCAAGTGTCTCCTCAATCCTTGTACCCAGCCCTGTCCGCTGGAAAGGAGTTTACCTTACCATCCCCCAGTTCCATTGTCCATACCCCAAAAGGCTGTCCCTCGCAGAGATCACAACGCGCAACGTTATGAAATTTCATAAAAATTTAAATTCTCTCTCTGCAGCTCCGCGAGAGGTTCCTGTTCTCCGTGATCATTTCCTTGTCCAGGTGGTGGTCCTTCCCAGCAGGGAAAACCCGATAAAGCCCCTGAATTTCAGGTTTTCCCCTTCCATCCAGGCCTTGCACTTGTAGGTCTTACCCTTGTCCGGATCATAGATTTTGCCGCCCCCCCACTTATTCGGGCCTTTGAACTGCAGGCCCTTGAGAATTTCAAGACCCACGATTTTGGCGCTCCGCTTGGACTCGTCGGGATTCTTGTCATCCACTTTTTCCTTCCCATCCTTCAGGGGCTCCTTGAGCCACACGATCTTGCCGCAGTAAGCATCCCCGCAGTGGTAGACATCCACAAGGGACTTTCCATTCTCAGTCAGCCATTTTCCAAGGATGGTGTCCCCGCTCTGATCCGCTGCGTAAGCATTCACCCCGAAAACCAATAACAAACCCGCAAACAGCAACGCCCATTTCTTCATGATCAGCCTCCTCCTTTTTTTACTTGTTTATGAGCTGTGAATTGCTTCTGTCGCCTTATCGAACGCCCTTTTTCACCACTCGCTTCGCCTGCGCGCTGAGAACGAAAAAAGAGCTTTTTCCTTTCTTCACACACCATCAGCTGTGTGTTGCGATCACAGTCCACCCAATCCCACATCGCAATAAGCAGGTCGCTCATCCTCACTTCCTCACCGACAGCAACAACTTGAGATATGTCAGAGGGTTCTTCAGGACCGACCGGTAGGTCCTGTGGCCGAAGATGATGTCCGTCATGGCTTCGCATATCTTCTGGCCGGAGAGGCGAAACAGGAACGACCTGGTCCTCAGGTGATCGTACGCCAGGCCGGAGATGAGCCTTCCCCATTTGAGGTCGAGCAGGATTTCCTTTTTGAGATCGTCTTCATAGTACTTCTTCACCAGGTTGGGAATAAGCTGCCCTTTTGACAGGGCCTTGGCTGCCAGTCCGGCACTTCGAATGGCCAGGGAGATCCCTTCCCCTGTCAGGGGATCCACCAGTCCGGCGGCATCTCCCACGAGAATGGACCGGTTTTTTACAAAACCGTCGCCTCGGGGCATGATGGGAATGACGAAACCCTTTTTGCTGAGCCCAAGATTTTTTTCGATTCCAAGACGGACGAGATACTTATCCAAAGCGGACGCCAGGTCTACCCTCCCCTTTCTCATCTGTCCCACGCCGATGGAAAGGTGCTCCTTTTTCGGGAAAACCCACCCGTATCCCTTTGGGACGATGCCGAAATCGAAACGCACAGCGGATTGAAAACTGCTAAAAAGGGAAGGTTCCACATGGACTTCGGCCTCCAGGGTGGGGATGAGACAACGGTGCCCGGGAAACCCGGCCTTTCTGGCCACGGTACTCAGTGCGCCGTCACCGCCCACCAGGAAACGACACTTGAAACGCCCCTTGCTCGTCCGGACGACCAGCGACTCATGCCGGTTTTCCAGTTCCAGCACCTTGCAGCCGGTGGCGATGTGAACACCCTCTTTCCCGGCCGCTTTCGCCAGGGCGAAATCGAACCGCTTCCGCATGGTCGTGGACACGACAGGCTCTTCTCTTCGAACCAGGAAGTGGACCCCGCCTGCCTGCTCGGTCACCTCGGCCCTGTAGACATTTCTCTCGATGGCTTCCTTTGCCTCTTCAGGCAATTCCCGCACGACTCTCGGGATGATCCCGCCGGCACAGACCTTTTCCCGCGGGAGGTCCTCCTTTTCAAAGAGGATGACCCTGAACCCCTCTTGCGCGAGGCACCTCGCTGCAGTGGAACCGCCGGGTCCACTGCCCACTACGGCCACATCGTATACCTCCTCAGTTCTCATGGATTTCATAGGAAGGAGAATAAAAGAAACAGATGAAAAAATCAATCCGGTTTGATGTATTCACAAAGGTCATCGTTGTGCCTTTTGTTCCACTGCGGGAGGGTCAGCGCATTCCCAATCCGTTCCCTTTCGGAAACGATTTTGCTGTCCCTCCCTCGAGCGACGCGACAGTCTGCAGAAGATAATAGAATGGTAATAGGAATGATGAATTTCAGAGAAGGCCCGTGATGAATGCGGGATGAGTTAAATGCCAGCCTTTGTCTCGAAGGATGACAAATTTGGACCGAACCTTCCAGTGAGAACGTGAGAGCGTCCTCACTGGAGACTCTTCAAATGACCAGGGATCTTTGAAAGTTTTCAGTCCATTTTTTCCTTTCTACTCACCCCACTCCTCCAGGCCGTCCCGGTCCACTTCATGGGCCTGCGCCGGTCTGACCTTGCGGTAGACCTCCAGAGGGCCCCTGATTTTTCCATCGACCTTGAGGAGGTCATTCTTGACGGAAATCCCGAAGAGCCTTTCGTTCTCTTCCAGGTGAGGAAGGATGAGGTTCCAGTCCTCTTCCTGAAGCGACACGATCTCTCCCCCGTTGAGCTGCTGCTCATCCACCTGGGAGTGAGGATCCCTCACGTAGATAGCCCCACCGGAGGCGAGAGAAAATAGATTGGAGCCGGGGTACGGCGTTTCCTGGGGCTGCACCTTTCCATTTTCATCAAACATTATGCCGTTCAGCACCACGAAACCGCCTCCATTGTGGGGGTCACCCGCCATGAAGGACTCGGCCAGATAGTCCAGACATGTCCCGTTGATAACCACGCGTGGTCTTCCCACCGCGTTGATCAGTGGACGGCCGGCCGCATTTCCCATGACGTAGACCTCGCCCCCTTTTGCGCCGTACATGAATGTCTGTCCCGTATCACCGTAGATCACCATCTTGCCTGATTTCATGATCTGCCCGAGCTGATCCTGTCCGTTTCCGTGCACATGGATGGAAAGGCCGTCAATACCCGATCCCAGGTAATCACCGGAACTTCCGTACACATCGATCCGCACCCCACGAGAATCAGGCCCGAAGCCGCATCCGTGAAAACGCTGGCCCCGGAGGCCGAAGACGATGAACCGCCGCCAGCCAAGCTCATAACCGTTTACCATGAGGAGGCTGTCGCACTGATCCCCTTCAGCGGAAAACCGACCGGCATCAATAACAAGGACCTCTTCTGAACCGGCGGGCCCCCTGAGACTTTCTCTGGTGTTCCAGTCTATCAAACGGTGGATGCTCCCGTTTTTGTGCTCCCGGATGCCGGGAATTCCCAGGAGCAGTGAGTGAATAGCCTGGTTGACAAGTTGGAGAACAGATCTCCGCTTCTTGTCGTGGCTCGGGTAGCGTCGGTCCAGGAGCAGGGTCAAGGTCTTGA
>CAYOIU010000035.1:0-19554 GCA_964404085.1 uncultured Desulfobacteraceae bacterium
AAAAACCACAGGAACCCCGATAGCCAGGAGTGAAAGCAGCCCGCCGAATAGAAGAACCGTAACCAGCTCAATGCTCATGATAGTCTGTCCCGTGAAAAACATTTGTCATCAAAGAGGATGACTTTGTAAGTAGTGTTCCCATCCATAGATACCCTTTCTTTGATTCCAGCTCAATTTTTGTTCCGCCGAAAAGCAGAAATGCCCACCACCAAGAATAGAAGGACCACGAGGGGAATGAGAAGTTTGAAAGGGTAAAGCGGGATGCGAAAGGCCCCGGCCGCCCTTTCCTTCATCTGGAGAGAATTCAAGCCCATCCAGGTCGTCTGCCAGAGCAGGACGCCGACAAAAGCAAGAAATGCCCCCAGCCCGATCAACCGTGCGATGAATTTTCCCCTGGTACTGAAACGATCATAGAATATCTCGATGCTGATATGTCCACCGGTGTGCAAGGCGTATACCCCTGCAAAGAGGATGAAAATGCCGAATAACTGCCTGTTCAGCACCCAGCCCCAAAGGAGCGGATGGTTGAATACATACCTTGCGACCACGTCCAGCGTGGTAATCAACATGATGATAAAAACCAGATAACAGAAAATCTTCCCGGACTTTTCTGCTATGGCATCGATCCAGTTGAAAATCTTGGCTACCACGTTAGACATTTCAACCACCTTTCGGTTTGAGGGGGTTTAACGCAAATTTGATGACTTTGTGAGAAGTCATCTCATTCACCGCAGCTCTGGAGGAGGCCTGACGGTCTTTTTCGGACACTTTCTCATAGTGCACTTGGCACAGGGCTTCGACATGGACGGCTATTTGGGGTTTACGCCTCCGGAAGCCCTGGCGCTCTCTAACAGCTACCCTTAAACCCCTAATAGCCGTCCATCTCCTCCGGTGTGTTTAGAAAGTGTCCGAAAAAGAGTGTCAGGCCCTCCTCCACTTCGTTGCTCCTTGGCATCTGTACCGGACAGCATCCTGTGACGTAGGCTGGTCTTCCCTGCAGCTCATCTGAGCGGGATCACCACCTTAAGGCAAAGGCTGACAAGGGTCCTTCACTCCGACAAGCTACAGGGTATTTTTGAAATGACGAACGCGCTATTTCAGTGTTTTTCTCCACTTCTTGATTATCTCGATCGCCTCGGCCGCGGCCGGGTCCCTTTTTCCTATCTTGTCCCACAACTTCAAAGCCGCTGCTTCGTGCTGGCGATCGCAAGCCTCGTCGATTGGAGAGTTAATGACCTTGCCGGCCTTCACTAGCGCTTCCACTTTTTTCAATTCACCGTCATAGACCTTGTTGAGGGCATGGAAATAGTCCTCCGCAGCACCCGCCATGGCCTTTTTGAGATCCGGAGGCAGTGAGTTCCAGGTTTTCATGTTCATCAGGATTTGACCCGGAACCACATCATTCTGCCCGCCGATGATTCGATAGGGAGCCACTTCCTGCCACTTGAGACCGGTAACGGCGCTCACATCCCACTGGGATGCATCGATGGTGCCGAGCTTCAACCCCATATAGGCCTCCATGCCGCTGATATAGGTTCCATGAGCACCCAGCATATTGTAATAATCCGCCCAGGATCCCTCTACCCTGATCTTCATGCCTTTCAGGTCGTCACAGGTCTTGACAGGTTTCGTGGACATGGTGAAAAGTGGCCCATAGGAATGCATATCAAGCCAGTAAAGGCCCTGCTTGGCGTATTCCTTCCGCAACAAATCCGCAAAACCGGTATTCAGAAAGAAGTTGCGGATCATCTCGGCGCTCTTGTAGACATCCGGATGCCCGGGCAGGTTGAAAGCATAGGGGAGACCGAACTCCACTTCCCCCACGGGTACGATCCCTCCCCACATGGCGGCGACGGCATGAAGCATGGTGAGCGTACCTTTCTTCGTGGCTTCAAACAGCTGTTCCCCAGGGACCAGTTCCGGATCGGCAAATACGCTGATCTTGATGCGTCCGTTGCTCCGTTTATCCGCGGATTTTGCAAATTCCTTCAGGAGTTCCATGGAAAGATCCCCCCGCGGGTAGGCGGATTGGATTTTCATCCGATAGACCTTTTGGGCGGCTGTAGCTGTAATACTTCCAAAAGACAAAAAAGCAAAAAACATGGTCACAAAAATGAGCGACCCGAAAAACAACCCTTTTTCTCGTTTCATTTCTGTACTCCTTTCGCAAGATGTTCGTTCCTGGATGTTCTCTGTCCTCTTTCTGCCCGTCTTATGCCACCTCCCTTCCTGCCTCTGGACACCAATCAAGCGCCCGGGTTGTCTGATTTCACTGGAACCCTGGCTGAGCAGCAGCCGAAGAACAATCTCATGGATTCCGTTTTATCATATCGTTGACAGCCTCTCCAGCCAGACCTTGAAACTCGAAATATTTGAGACCTTTTTCATCTAAACTCGCCTTAATATTCATCCCGAAATTTCCGGCAATTATGGTAGTGACACCTTTTTTTGCCATAAGTTCAGCCACAAGAGGACCAGCCCCACCACCGCTGTCACGGTAAGGATTTTCTAGAACTTCAATCAAATCTCCTGTTGAGTTGAAAATCAGGAAAAAAGGACTCCTGGCTGCCATGTTTCCGACCTGGTCAGCAGAAGTAGTTCCTGACGAGGCCACGGCAATGAACGGTCCGGCTCGGTCAGTCTCAAGTGCTTCTTCGCGATCTTCGACACGCCCGGTTTCCGATTCTTTCTCCCGGTCTTCCGCCGCAGCAGCGGTGAAAATGACCTGGATACCTTTCTCTTTGATCAGATCAGCCGCTTCAGGAGAAAATCTCGTTCCTTGAGGAATTTCCATTTTGGTAAGACCTTTGGCAGCAAGTTCTTTCACTTCTTTGGCAAATACGAATCTCTTTTTCATTGCTGTCTCTGTGTCTCGATATTCCAATGAACAATCCTCCCAGACGCTGCTCCAGATCGAAAAGACCCCAAAAGAATGCTCGCACTCCTTTGAGGGCCACTTAGAACCATTTTCTTATGCTCTTTAAGCATTCTCTATCCGAATTTCCAAGTCATGTTGTTGGTCAGTCAAGCCTTTCAGGCACCTGCCGCTCCCCGGCGGTCAGTCTTCTCCCTGCTGGATTGTTTCCATTTCCTTTTCGAAATCTCGAAAAAATTTGTCTTTTTCCTTCCAGTCCGGACCAAATCGCTTGTTAAAATATCCGCCGAGCTTGTCGAATAGCTTTTGCCAGAGTGCTTCTCCCTTTTGCGTCACAATATCCTCAAGAAAAGACTGCAGCTCAGAAATCCTTTCCTTGGGCAAAAAAGAAAGCGCACCCAGTTTCATGGATTTCTTGAGTGCCTCTGGGGTAACGGCATGGGCTGTCAGCATGACCGTTGGAAATTCGAGAGATACGCATTTTTTTAGAAGATCAAATCCATTGACCCCCATAATATCCAAGATCACGAGATCGTATGTATAGCTGACGAGATATTGTTTAGCTGTATTGTAGTCGGTGGCCTTGTGGAGCAAGACCATATCCAGTTCTTCTTCAATGCTTTCAAGGATATCCGGTTCGTCATCCACCGCGAGTACGACCTTGTCTTTGAGTGGGCTTTGGTTCTGTAGTCTTTTCCCTTCAGTTTCCATATCTTTATCGTTTGCCTATCGAGATTTCACTTTATTAGAATTGCCTCAGAAAATAAACAGTGGTCCCTCAAACCTCCTATCTCCGGAGGAAAATATCCAATAATTAAGCGCTCTTTCTCTCTTCAACGCAGTAGAGACCTTGGCTAGACCTGGCAGTGGCAAGGCAACCGTTGCACGAAATGCAGGACGCCTTGCGAAGGTCACCTTCCTGCCAGCGCTTTATAATCATGGGTTCGCGGATGAAAGGGCGACTCATTGATATATAATCTGCAATGCCCTCATCAACCATACGTTCTGCAACATGATATGAACGTATGCCTCCCACTAAGATGACCACCACCTTGGTCGCTTTTTTTAAGGCTCGAGCTGCTTTTCGGAAATAGGCCTGATCGCGTTCAAAGGTTAGGTCCTTACGAAAGGGCGCCCGATTCCCGGAGAGGACAGTTCCCCCGCTCACCTCAATAGCGTCAATGTCCGCCCGCTCTAACAGGTCCCCCATCTTAACAAATTCTTCCAGAGTCAACCCTTTATCCAGAAAGTCTTCAGAGTTGATCTTGATTGAAACAGGGTAATAGCGACCCACGGTCGAACGTATCCTGCGAAGCACTTCCAGAACGAACCTGGTACGATTCTCAAAAGATCCTCCGTACTCATCACTGCGCTTGTTGAAAGCACGGGAAAGAAACTGGCTGAGGAGATATCCGTGGGCTGCATGGATTTGGACGCCATCAAATCCAGCCTCCCTGGCGCGCCCGGCGGCCTTGCGGAAGGCCTCCGCCGTTTCCTGGATCTGATCCAATGTCATTTCCAGTCCAGGGACCTTCACCATTCCTTCTCCGGTGGAGGGTCCACTGGGTTGCACTCCCGTCAGATCAGGATCAGCCATCAGACCGGCATGGGACAGCTGTATCATGATTCGTCCACCTTCCCGGTGGACCGCCTCGCTCATTTCACCAAGCCCGTCAATGCAATCGTCCCTGTGAGCGCCAAGCTGGCGAGGCGTAGCCTGGCCTCTTGAATCCACATAGGCGTGACCGGTAAGAATCAGTCCAACGCCCCCCCTTGCCAGCGCGACCATCAAGTCCACAAGTTCCGGAGTGCAGGCCCCGGTTTCGCTTGCCAGCCCTTCCCAGGTGGCTGAGCGAATGAAACGGTTTGGGAGGACCAGATCACCCATCTTCGTGGCTTCAAATAGTTTTACCACCTAGACTCCAAAATAGGTCTCCTGGATGTAACTTTCTCCTCTGAGCTCTTCAGGAACGCCTTTCATCTTTATTTTTCCGGTCTCCAGGAGATAGATCTCGTCGGAGAGCAAGATAGCAAAATTCACATTCTGTTCAGCGATGATGATTGCGATTTCGTTCTTTTTGTTCAGCTCTTTCAGGACCCGGGATATCTCGGTACAGATGAGGGGAGCAAGACCCAGAGTGGGTTCATCTACCAAAAACAGTCTGGGGTTGGCCATAAGGGCCCGAGCCAATGACAGCATTTGCTGTTCCCCTCCGCTCTGGGTCGTGGCTTCCTGTTTTTGGCGTTTTTCCAGTATTGGAAACAAGTCAAATACCATCTTAAGATTATTTTCTATCTCCCTTTTCCCTGCGCGATACGCACCAACCAGCAAATTGTCTCTCACATTCATCATGGGGAAAAGGTTCCTTCTTTCCGGGGCATACCCAATCCCCAATCGAATAATCTGGGTAGGGGTTAGGCGGGCCAGATCTCTCCCTTCAAAAGAAATCCGGCCATGCCAGTCAGTAAGCCCAATTACTGAATCGAGCAGTGTGGACTTACCGGCCCCATTTGGGCCGATGATGCCGATCACCTGCCCTTCTTGGCAGTCAACGGAGACCTTTTTCAAAGATCGGGCCTTCCCATAAAAGACGTCGATATCTTTTATTTCTAAGAAACCCATGGCCACTTTCTCCTCAAAACCTTCTAATCACCCATAACACATTCTTTCATTCCCTTGAATAAGGTTATTTCCCCAGATAGGCCTCTTTGACCCTTTCGTCATTGATAACGCTCTCAAAAGACCCTTGAGCGATCAGTTCTCCAAAACAGACAACCACCACCCTGTCCACCAGAGGTGCCAAAGATCTCAGATCGTGGCTGACAATGATATAGGTCAGCCCTTCTCTCTTTTTCTCTTGCAGGAGTTCCGACAAGTCCGCGATCTCCCCCACAGTCAGTCCTGCAAAGACTTCGTCAAGGAGCAGGAGCTTCGGGTTTGTGGCAATTGCCTTTGCCAGCTCAAGTCTTCGAAGATTGCCCATGGATAACTCGAAAGGACATATTGAAAGTTCGTGCTCTTTAAGCCCCACGCTCTCGCCAATTTTCCTTTCCTGCTCATGCTGAACTTTCATTGTCATGACGCGTATTACATTATCCGGCATCAGACCCACCCGTATGTTCTCCGAGACGGTCAGATCACTGAAGGGCCTTGGGATCTGGTAAGTACGGGCAATACCCGCCTTTACCCTCTCCTGTGTCGGATACCTGCTAATGTCTTTTCCTTGAAAGCTAATTTCCCCTTCATCCTGACCCAGTTCCCCCATAATCAGATTAAAAGTCGTGGTCTTTCCAGAACCGTTCGGTCCGATAAGACCAAGTGTCTCGCCTTCATCCACATGAAAACTCAAACGGCTGAGGGCCAGAATACCACCGAATTTTTTGGAGAGTTCCTGTACCTCGAGCAGTTTACTCATGCTCTCCACCTCTCTTTGCTTTCAAACCGGGCCATTTTGGTAACACATCGAACAGACTGAAAAACCCTTTTGGGGCATAACAATAGGCCACTAATGCAATCCCCGCATAAAGGAGAAATCTCCATGCGCCGGGAACATAAGGGCGCAGATACTCCAACAGGAACGTCAGAAAATAAGCGCCTATTATGGGGCCAATGATAGTATGTTCACCGCCGATCAGCGCTGCAATCAGTATGTTGAATAGAAAGGCGATGTCGAACATACCTCTAGGACTTATTGACCCTAAATAATGTGTGTACAGAACCCCTCCTATGCCTGCCACCAAAGCGCTGAGAGTGAAGGCAAAAAGCTTGAATCTGGTGGGGTTCAGACCGGCACTCTTGACCACATCCTCGTCCATCCGTATGGCGCTAAGAATCGTTCCCAAGCCGCTTCTGCTAAGGGTCCAGAGCCCGATGGCGATAAAGAACATGGAAAAAAAGGAAAGGTAGTAATTGGGAATCGCCCCGGTGACCACTACCGGCAGACCGGTAAGCCCTCTCGTCCCTCCTGTCACTTCCGGCTTTACAACCTCCATCAAATGATAGGCAACTTCCATAAAAGCGAGGGTAACGAGAGCGAAGTAGGTCCCTCTTGTCCTCAAAGCTGGAAAAAAGAAAAGCATTCCCCCGAACATGGTCAATATGACGCCGGCAGGCATGCTGAGATAAAGAGGCGCACCCAAACGATGCGTCAAAATGGCTGTTGCATATCCCGCAATACCAATCAGGAAAGGGTGTCCGAAACTTATGTAGCCTGTGTAACCTGAAAGGATGTCCCAGCTCATGGCAAAGATTGCCAGGAAGTTCGCGAAAATAAAAATCCTGATGGTCCCCGAAGAGGTGAAGACTGGAACGAAACTCATTACCAGGCCGAATACCAGCCACAAGAGTATAGCCTTTTTCAAGATATCTCCTCTTTTACACGCAGTTAGGCCTCTTCTTTTCCGAGCAGACCCTTTGGCAGAGCGACCAGCACCACAATGATGAGGAGCATCGTAAAGACCCCTCGTAACTGTGGAGAAATAACCGCCGTGGTAATGGTCTCCATAAATCCCACTATATAGGCGGCCACAAGGCTCCCTATGATACTGCCGATTCCCCCTACAATGACGATTGCTACTGCAATGATAAGCGGGAACACCCACATGGCGGGTTCCAGCATGGTGTAAGTGGCGAAAAATATACCGGCAATGGCCCCCAGTGCGCCTGACAAGGCCCAGGTGAACATATTGATCCGTTCGGGATCTATTCCAGAAATCATGGCACCCTTCATATCCATCGACACCGCCCGGATAGCCCGACCCATTCTCGTTTTTTGTACAAAGAATACCAACGCACCCAAGACACCCCAACTCATGATCATCGCAAGAAATATGTTTTTGGAGACGGTCACGCCGAATACATGGGAAACGCCCGGGATGACAGGCCAGATAGACCTTGGAGCCGGCGAAAATACCAGGACCACCACTGCCTGCATCGCGACCGCCAGGATAAGCGTTGAAATCTCAACGGCAATGGGATTGCTCCTGAGCCGCTTTATGAGAGTCAAGTAGGTGATGACACCAAAGAGCGCGCCGGCCACGGTTGCACCCAGAAAGCTGACGACTTTGGGGAGTTCCAACAGCTGCGACAGCGCATAATAGACGTATCCTCCGAGCATGATATAGACGCCGTATGCCAGGTTCAGCACCCTCCCGACGCTGAAGATCATGGTAAACCCCACGGCGACCAAAGCGTAAAGGCCGCTGATGAGACAGCCCTGGATTATTATCGCAATCATCTTATGCGGACCTCTTAGACATTCTTATTTCAGGTGGTTTTGCATTTCCCTGAATCCACAGTTTCGCAACGTCTCTGATTATCAAATGGACGCCGTGACACCTGATCAGCTCTTTACAAATCTTATGGCTAATGAAAAGTGTTGATGGGTAACAGGGGCAAGCATCTTGTTTTGCGTCTTGCCCCTGTACCACGCTTCGGGATCACTTACAGGTCTCAGCCTGGAAAGTGTTGTCTACTTCTTCGCCCATGATGGAGGAGCGAAAACACCATTCGCGTATTTTGGAGGATAGACACACTTTACCGTACCGTCGGGGTACCACTGGGTAACGATAAGGGAAGGATGTCCCTCGGTAAGAGGTGGCGTAATATCCACCCGTACGTTGTGAGGAAATGTCAAACCGGTCCTCGGTTCAACTTCACCCGGCTTCCAATAGGCATACCTGAGCCATAGCTTTCCGTCCTTATAGAGCTTGAGATCTGCTTTTTCCATCTCTTTCACCCACGCATCCAGAGGTTTGAATCCCCCGGCGCGTTCGGCCGCATGAACTGCATTGTAAACGCCGTAATAGGCATTAAATCCATTAAAGTGAGGATATATTGGACGGCTTTTGTACTTTTTTTGGAATTTGTCGAGAAATTTCTGGGTCCGAGGGTCCAATTCCATTCCCAAGGTAGGTGGAGGCATCAAGGTCGACACGCCGCCTCCCATGCCTCCGGTGTCTTTCCAGAATTCCAGACCAACCGCCGATGTGGCAATACCGGTCATGGGGATGGGCACCTGAAATTTCACATATTGAGACAAGGGAACGATATCTTTGACGGATGCAATGATATAAATGAAATCAGGGTTTATTTTTTTGATTTTGTTGTATATGGGGCTGAAATCCACAGTATTCACATTGTATACAACATGATCCAGAAGCTTGATGCCGGCTGTCGGCAATATGTCTCCCTTAATGAATTCATAGGTTCCGGCACCATAAGCCGTATCCTCCTGCATGATGACGCAGGTTTTGTACCCCATTTTCTTGCCGAGGATATCCTTTCCAAAATCCACATATTGCGTCCCGAGTGCATAATCCGTGGGGCAGTTCATGAAATACATTTTGTACTTTTCATACTCATTTCGAACCATTTCAATGGCTCGAATGGCCGAAGTCCATGTATCCAGTGTCGGTGTCCTGAATTCCGCCATACGCGGCAACCAAGCCAACGAAACATCATCAATGCACCCCGAGATAATGAAATCCACGTGTTTCTTTTCATTGAGGTACTCGTAGGCCTTGATACCCTCTGTTGGATCTTGGCCGGTGTCGGCCTTTACATATTCAATGGGACGCCCTCCCAGAATTCCACCGGCCGCATTGAGTTCTTCAATGGCGATCTCCGCCCCTCTTAATGTGCTTTTACCGTCGTCGCTGTCAAAGGATCCGATAAATCCGATTACAACAGGCTTTTTCGCCCCTGCATATAAAGGATTGATGTTGGATGTGAAAAAAAGGACCAGGGCCAGTAATGAAAAAAGAACTACCAATGATGTTTTGCTTTTCATTTTTTCCTCCTCAATCTGGATTTTTGTGGATATCCATCAATATTCTTTTTCCTCCTTTCTCTTCAGATTGATGCCAAGGCGGTTACGTTATAGAGCCCGCAGATTTTTGCGACTTCCCAAAGCCGCTTTGATGGCTTTCCAAGAAACCATCAATCCTGGCTGACAAGATATGATCCAATAATGGCATCGGCCTCAATTTCGACAAGGTGAGCAGGCCGTGCCAGGGCCTTTACTTCCACCAGGATGGTGACCGGCCTGACTTTTTTGAAGAATTCTGAATAGGCCCTCATATATTCCTGAGCCTTACTTATATCGGTCACATATATGCGGACACGGTATACCTCCGCAAGTTTGGCCCCGGCTCTAAAAAGCGCCTTCTCAATCTTTTCCATGACGATCCTGGTTTGCAAGTAAGCGTCTCCCTCTCCTTCAACCTGGCCTTGGGAATTTGTTGAGGTTGTTCCGCCGACGAAAACGAGATCGCCAATCCTCACGGCTCGGCTGTATCCGATCTTGTCCTCGAGTGGGGCGCCGGACGAAAAGTTCTTTCTCCTCAAAAGGTCCATACTCTATTCCTCCAAAACGCCTTCCTGGGCGCCATATCGATAGCGGAAGTCGTCAGTCATCACGCAGCGTCTGGCCGTTGTAAAGATGCGGGGACGAGCCAATCCTTCCCCACCTGTAGCAATATGGAGCGACTTAAATCCTTCACCCTCCGCACCGAGTCCGCCGATGGACGAGCCATTCTTCACGAACTGCGAGGCATCAGCCATGCTCGACATGCGGGCAATGTTGTTCAGGTCGTTGGAATGAAAAACGATCGTGTGCCTCAAGCCCTGCTCGGCGGCTATCCCCATCGTCATGGCGTCTTCAGCATCCCGGCAACGCACAAACGGAAGAATCGGCATAATCTGCTCAGTCCAAATGAGCGGGCTTTCCTTGTCTGTCTCCAGAATAGCGATTCTTGTCTCCGGGGGAACCTTCAAACCTATGGCCTTTTCAAGAATAACGTTCGGGGGTTTTCCGATGTAGTCCATATTGATGACACTCGGGACCCTGCCCGGAATGATTTCCTGAAATATCTCTCTCATCAGACTATCGCCCTGCTCAGTGGAAAGCTCGAAGGCGCCATATTCTACAAGAAACTGCTTCAAACAGTCCGCAACCGTCTCCACTACGAAAATTTCTTTCTCACTTGAACAAGGTGTGCAATTGCTAAAGGACGCTCCTCTGATAATACACCGGGCCGCGTGCTCGAGGTCCGCGGTCGCGTCAACAACAACGGGAGGATTTCCCGGGCCGCCGGCAAGGACTCTTTTCCCTGTCCTGGTGGCGAATTCAACTACCCGGTGCCCGCCTGTAACCGCGATCATGTCGATCAGGGGATGGGTCATCAGGAATTGGGCCGTGGGGATATCCGGTTCCTCGACCGTGGCGACACAATTGGGTGGCCCACCGGCCTCGACAATGGCCTTGTTGACGTCCCTGACCACACGTGCCGAGACAACCTTGGTCTTGGGGTGGGGATTGTGAACCACCGTATTGCCTCCCGCCAACATCATGATGCCATTGTGAATAATTGCCGGAGCGGCATTTGTGACCGCATTGATCGAGGCAATAACCCCTACGGGAATCCTTTCGATGATTGTGATTCCACGATCGCCCGAAAAGACCTCCGGGGTCAGGTCATCTGATCCCGGGACTTGACAGCCAATTTCCATCTTCAGTACGGTCCCGTCAGCCATCCCGATTCCGGTCTCTTCGAATTCCATCAGGCCATATTCTTTTCGATTGGCCCAGCCAACAGTACGAATGGCTTGAATAACCTTTTCGCGGGCAGTCGTATCTATCCGCATGAATTCTTTTTGCGCACTCACCGCCGCTTTGATGGCATCTTCCATGTTCAGAAACACGCCATCTACCACATGTCCTTTTGGATGGTCAGAGGGTTTCCTATCGGAAGAAGTGAGTTCTTCAACAACCCTTTGAACAATACGTTCAATCTGCTTTATGTCTACACCCATAGACAACCTTTCATTCATCTCCCGGCCCGTTCAAAAATGGAAGCATTTCACGAAGAAATGTGAGACCCTAGCCATCCGCTCCGAAGCGGTAACGGAAGTCTTCCGTTAAAACACATCGCCTTATCAGTGTGAATGCCCTGGGGCGTGTATGTCCTTCACCATTCGTCGCTATATGAAATGAAATGAATCCCTCACCCGAGACACCTACGCTTGCCAGACCGCAGGATCCGTTTTTTACAAAGGCGGCGCACCTGGCCCTCGCGGCCATTTTTTGGATATTGCGCACGTTAGTGGAGTGTATAGCCATCGTGTGGCCGTTTCCCTGTTCCGCGCTGATGGCCCACTCTATAGCCTGGTCTACATCGTCGCAACGAACAAAGGGCAGAACGGGCATGATCTGCTCGGTCCACACCAGTGGGTGGACTTTCTCGGTCTCCAGAATGACAATTTTGACTTCAGGACCAACTTCCAGACCTATGGATTTGAGAATAATACTGGGAGGTTTTCCGATAAAATCCATGTTGATAACGCCCGGTTTGCCCGGTTCATTTATCTCCTTGAAAATATGCTTGAGGAGTTCTTCTCCCTGATCCCGGGTAATCTCATAGGCCCCATAGAGTTTCAGATGTTCCTTGAATTGATCCGCAACGGACCGAACCACGAAGATCTCTTTTTCGCTGGCGCACGCTATGCAGTTTGAAAAGGATGCTCCTTCGATGATGCACCTGGCCGCTCGACCCAAGTCGGCTGTTTCATCAACCACGACCGGAGGGTTCCCCGGCCCACCGGCAATGACCCTCTTACCCGTTTTCGTTGCAAAATCCACTACGCCGTGACCACCGGTCACGGCGATAAGTTTTATCTTTGGATGGGTCATTAATTGTTGAGCAGATGGTACGGAAGGTTCCTCAAGACAACAGATGCAGTTCGGAGGCCCACCACATTCGACGATGGCCGTATTGATGTCCCGGATGACCCTGGCCGAAACCAACTTTGTACGGGGATGGGGATTATTGACCACTGTGTTGCCGCCGGCCAACATCATAATGGTATTGAAGAGAATCGTGGGAGCGGCATTGGTTACCGGATTTATGGAAGCAATGACCCCCACGGGAATTTTTTGGATCACGGTCACGCCTTTGTCCCCCGTGTAAACCTCTGGAACAAGATCTTCCATTCCCAGCACCTGGCAGGCGGAACGGTTCTTGTTCTCATTGTCTTCCAGCCTGCCCAGTCCGGTTTCTTCAAATTCCATTCGGGCATACGCCTCGGCGTTGGCCAGGCCAATATCCCGAACGGCCTGTATGATAGTTTCACGCTTTGAGAGAGGCAGGGCCACCAGCTGTTTCTGGGCTTCAGACGCCTCCTGAATACATTCTTCAATCTCGAGAAAAACGCCGTTCACTATTCCGTGGGATAAGGTTGGTTTGCCGATTGGTTCCGCCAGATTGGTTTTTTCGTTTGGCCCACTCTCCTTTTCTTGTGATTCCTCCGTTTCCTGTTGCAGCCTCTTGATGGCAATCTTCACAATCTCTTCGATCAATCGTTCATCAAGACCCATGAAATCATTCTCCTTTTTACACAGACAGCCGGGGCCAGGGTTTTAGTCTCTCTTTTCAAATCACAACGGAGTCAGATGGCCGGCCTTGCGACTAATCTTTCTGGACAAGGGCATCATAATAGTAAGGCCCCAATTGGTCATCATCTTTCTGTTTGGTCTGTTCGCCGTCATCAAAAGTATAGAAGTCTTTCCTGTTTCTGATACCATCTTCAATCTTGCTGAGTCGCTTGACAGTGCTTTCTCTATCCAGAAAGGCAATCTCATGGATCAATACACCGAGAAAGGTGATGATATGTGCGAATGGGTCTACAAAAGAAACGCCTTCAACATCGATGATACAATACCGGTCGGAAAGGGCTATGATCGGAGACTTGAGCGTATCGCTTAGACCGAATATCGGCACCTCATACTCTTTTGCATACTTAATGACTTCAATTGCCTTGTTTGGATATCTCGGAAAGGCAATGACGAACAACAAGATGGATGGACCGTGGAGAGCGATGTGGTCCAATGTCTCTCCTTTGAAAACCGTGTCGATCAAAACCCCATCTCTTATTTTTCTTAGAAGGTAACCGAAATAGGTGGCCAAACTCGCCGAGGCTCTGTAGCCGGCGACAATTACAGAGTTGGCCGAATACACCATCTGTGCAATATCCTTCAGTTCCTTTTCTGAAACTGAATTCATCATGTTTCCAAGATTAATTGCCGTATTCTGATAGTATGTTTCGAGTGTCGTACTCCCGCTGAATTTCTTACTCGCCTTGGCCATCCTGTCCACGGCAGTGAGTTCAATGTGCAGCAGCCCTTTGATATACCGCATAAAATCAGAATAGCCTGAAAACCCAAGATCCATCACAAAGCGCGTGATGGTCGGCTCGCTGACGTGGCACTGTTGGGCGATTTCCTTGGCCGTCATCAGGAATATTCTTTTGTAATCCTCCAGGATAAAATCGGCCACCCGCTTTTTCTTCTGTGACAGATCGGGCCAGACCCGTAGGATTTTTTCGAAGAGTTCTTTTTTGCTGGATTCTTTCATATTCTCGTCATGATCAATGTTGCGTAAATCTAGGGATCCCTTCCCTCCAGAGACGCGAGGGAGGATTCAGCGGCTCTCTTGGCGGTTAAGACGTCTGAAGTGGTCCCCGCCAGATATACTTTGCCGGAGGCCCCAAAGACGGTGGCATGGAGCAACGTGATGTTGGCCGCCTTTTCAGCCTCATTGGCCGCAAATCCTGCGTAACCCGCGGGAACGACCTCCAAGATGTACATGGTATCATCGGCCAGGATCATACTGGCATCTCGGAAACGATTGACGATCTGCGACATATGGGCATCCATACGCTCAATGGTTTCGGTAGCTAGAATCTTAGGCTTAAGCCTGTCGCTTTCTTCCATCCCCAAATAGTCCAGGACCACTTCTTTCGCCTGCAGAACATCGGCCGGCGAATAGGAGTGGACCTCCAGCATCCCATAGGTCCTCTCCACAACCATGGCACCCACCCGCACACTCGCTTTCTTGAGTATGACGTCCGTGAGAGAATTGATCTCAATTCCCGGAGCGATTTCCAGAAAAAAGGCCGACTGCCCTGCCACGGGATAGTATCCTCGAGCGGTGCTCCCAATATAGCCCACCAGTTGTCTCTGCAATTGATCAATAAAAGCGAAAGATCTCAGTTCAACCATTCAAATTCACCAGTTCTAGATGTTTCTAAGAAAAGTTCTTTTATTTGGACAAATGGCCATCGTGAGGGTGCAGGTGGCGTTTCCCTGGCACACGCACTCCTCATCCCCACCCTTGCTAAAACGTCCATAGCAGAAATCATGAATCGGGATGGAAACTTCACAATCCATAATGAGCTCTGACATGATCTTTCCGATAACCGGGCCAAGCCCGAAGCCATGCCCGCTAAATCCGGTACAGAAAACAAACCCGGGAACTTCTTCGGTAAGTCCGAGCACCGCAATTCCGTCTGAAATCCCCGCTATGAGCCCTGACCACATGCGGATCACGTGAATATCTTTCAGGATGGGAAAATAATCGAGGACTGCTTTTGCCACCGCAGGGCCGATGAAATGAAAGAGAGGCTTTCCTCCCCGATGAATGAATTGTTCATTGCCGACAAAACCGCCCCAAAAAAAAGGACCGTGAACCGTCTGCCGCCCATAGAAAAGGGCCTTTGCATGTCCAAACATCTGAGGGAACAGGGGGGGGTAGGGCTCGGTGATCATGGCCTCTGAAAAAATGGGTCGTAAAGGAATATCCAGCCCCACCATGTTGGCGATCTTTCGACCCGCCACCCCTGCTGCGTTCACGACAAGATCGGTCTCAATCACCTGCTTGTCCGTCACAACTGCTGTCACTTTGCCTTTCCGCAACTTGATGTCAATGACTTCTTCTTGGGAGTAGAATCGGGCTCCTAGGTTCTTTGCCCTTAGAAAATATCCATAGGTCGCCAGAAGGGGATTCACGTGTCCGTCTGTTGGGCAATAGCTGGCCCCGACTACTTTCTCTCCGATATAGGGATTGATATCAAGGACCTCTTTACGGTCAAGCATCATCAGTTCAAGTCCGGTCGTCTTTTGGTTCTCCACGGACTTTCTCATGGTTTCCACTTCATCCTGGGTAGTGCAAAGGCGGAGATTGCCTTTGCGGACGTATTCAACATCCATGCCCAATTCCTCATGGAGTTCGCCGTACATCCTTATACTCTCCATGGCCAGTGGCATCTCTTTCAGGTTTCTTGCCGATTGTCTGACACCGCCACCATTGCTTCCAGAGGCCTCTCCGCCTATATCAGACTTCTCAACAACGATCGGCTTGAGGCCCTCTTTGGCCAGATAGTAAGCGGTTGCACACCCCATGATTCCACCGCCCACAATAACGACATCTGCTTTATTTGGCATTCTAATTCCCGATCCTCATGTCCGTCGATTTTGTTCCATTCTAACCGAACCTGCCTTCCTTCAGGATCAACCTGTTGCAAAGACAGACAATTTGAGCGGTCTAACGGGAGCTCTGGCCGTCGTGGGTTCCAGTTCACCAGGAGGCACGCCCAGTTCACTGGCTAGAATTTGGCTCACCAGACGCTGGCAGGTCTGGCCTTGACAAAGACCCATTCCGGCCCGGGTAACACGTTTGATGCCGTTCAAAGTCTTCATACCGTTTCTGACAGCCTCTTTGATCTCTCCCTTTGTAATCTCCTCACACCGACAAATGATCAAATCATCGTCATCGGCCTCTTTAAAAGCCTTGTCCCCAGATGCTGCTGATTCACCCTCCCTGATCTGCCTGAACCTTTCAAGCACCCTCCGGGTTATTTCCTCCACATCCCCCTCTGAAACGATCTTATCATCCTTCGGATCGAAAGCCTCTTTTGCTTCACTCCCTTCGGCGGGAATCTGGCCGGCAGATGCATCTTCTATGACGGGTGATTCATCTCCAGCTTCAACTTCGGGACTGGCATATTTGACCTTTATCTTTCGTTCCTTGATAAGGTCAAGAGCAGCCGATGAAATCCTTGCCCCTTCAGGAAATTCGATTTCCGTTTTTCCCTCTTTCAGCGCATTCTCTATATCCTTTACGAAAATGAAAACGTGTGCCATTTACCTCTCCCGCATGTAATCACGACCTCTCAGAACTCCAGGAGATCCCTGATTGATAACTTTTTTTTTAAGTGACCTTCGATCACCTGGAACAGGGCATCGAATCGCCATTCTTCGGGGCTATTTCCCTTTCCTTTTTTTCGTTGCTTGCGGTTTGCGAGCGGGTTTCTCGGTCAACTTTTTTTCATTGACCTCTTGGCGGCCCTTAAGAAGAATTCCCGCGATATCGTTGTGCGGCCTGGGGATGACGTGGACAGAAAGTAGCTGCCCAACGCGTTCCGCCGCAGCTCCTCCGGCATCAGTGGCTGCCTTCACCGCACCTACATCACCTTCGACCATGATGGCAACGATACCGCCCTTTACCTTCTGGCGACCAAGGAGCCTTACATTTGCTGCCTTGACCATGGCATCTGCGGCCTCAATCGCCGCCACCAAACCTCTCGTCTCGACCAAACCTAAAGCCAGCATCGACTACCCCCTTATTAAGGCTTTCTCCCTTTCATGCCTTCCAGCGTTTCCACGACTTTCCTGGCCGCTGCTTCCACTTCCGACTCGGTCCCAGCCAGATAGAGCCGCCCGGCAGCCCCAAAAAACCGGATGTCCACCAGACGGACGTCGCAGTGTTTTTCAGCCTCATTGGCTGCTATGGAAGAATAGGCCGCCGGTGTAACTTCCAGCAGGTAGACATCATCGTTACCAAGAATAAGCATGCCACGACTGTTTCTGTTGATGATGACGGCCTGGTAGGGATCCACTTTATTGATCGTGCTGGTGGCCAGGATGTCTGGAGCCAATCTGTCTTCAACTTTGAATCCAAGTTCGTCCAGCACCATCTGACCTGCGTGCAAAACCTCTTCTTGATCAAAGGCATGAATCTCAAGCATGCCATACCGTCTTTCAACAATCATTTCACCTGGTCTGGAATTGGTTGTTTTCAAGGAGACATCCGTCAAGCGGTTTATCTCGATTCCCGGGACAACCTCCACAAAAAGAGAGGCCATACCCTCCACGGGCAGGTAACCCCTGCATCTGCATGCGAAAAGCGAAGCAAACTGGGGTTGCAAACGGTCCAAGTAACAATAGGCTCTTAATTCAGCCATCCATTATTCTCCTATGTCATTATCATTCGGCACTAACGGGGCTGCCCTATTCAAAGCAACATCAGGTTTCCACGATCTTTATGGAATACTCTCTCGCAAGGTCTCGGGCCAGGGGTGTTACCTTTCCTCCTGTCATGACCTCGACCGAATTCCTCTTCTCATTCACTGCCGCATGAATGTGCTTCGCGGTGACGAGATTCAGTCCAGATTTTCTCCCTTCCTGCTCCATTTCATTGGAAGCAGCGGTATCCAGGCCTTGCTCACCACGAGAAAGTTCAACAAAAACCTCGCTTAAATTCTCCGTCGGGCAAAAGACCATTCCGAAACCCTCAAGTTTTTCAAGAATCTTGTTGATCTCTTCCTTCAGCTTCACATTGGTCAATATCTCACACACCAGGAAACTATCCTTTGAAGCCAATACCTTCTTCCCTTGAAAGAGAGCCGACAACACGATGTTGGATTCCAGGTTGTCCCCGAGGAAATGAGCCAGTTTGGCTGCCACTCGTATGCAAAAGGTTGGGAGAACCAGCACATCCGCAAGGGAGAGGACCTTTTCCAGACCCTCAGGTCTGACCGTATCCAGGAGGCAGCGTGCACCTGATTTTTCTTTTACATCCTCACTGCAGAGAGATGGACGGGCCGACTCCCCGGTAAAGAGGCTGCATTTGCCCGCCGCCTTTTCAATCATGCGCACCTGTTCCATGGCCTCATCGAGTTTCCTGATACCGGCATTAAAAACAATCAATGCCCTCGGCCCCTTATCAGATGGAGCGTTGGGCGCCTTCGCGATGCTCCCGGAAACGCCAACCCCTAATTCGGCCACGATATCGCGAACGATCTTCTTGATCTTATCCGGTGAAAAACTGTCCATCTCTTCTGTCCAGTGGAAAAATGAAATAGAGCCTTTCTCAATGATGATGACTACGTAAGAAGTCATCATCTTGCCCTCGGACGACCACCCAAATCAATGTGGAGCGCCATTACCGTTTCTGCCGAGGCACGATAAGGCTATCCCAAAGGGTGTGACCACCTGAGGAACCTCCGGCCGATAGGTTGCAAGCCCCAGGTTCTTGCCCACAACCTCGGTCAGCCCGTCCAATTCACAGGTTCCCCCTACAAGGCAAACCTCTTCCATTTCATCAAATTCCTGTAAATACCCGCTCACAATACTCGATATTTTGTCTATGACGGGACGTACAATGGGAAATACGGTGCCGTTTCTTTTCCGGTCGGTTTTGATTTCCTCGGCTTCTTCATAGCTGATTTTAAGACTGCCCGCCAAGACCAGAGACAAATGCAGACCTCCGGTCGCCTCATCGTTGGAATAGACCACATCACCATTCCGGATGACCGCCACGCCGGTGGTACCGCCACCCACGTCCACAATAGCCCCATTCCTGATTTTGAGGACGAGATTGGCAGCAGTCGGTTCATCAAGGACCTGGAGAACCTCCAATCCAGCTCCCTCAAGGATATACCTTGTGGTCTCGATGTTGCCCAAATCTGTTTTCGGTGGATAGGATGTGGCACCCTTCTCTATGGGTTTTGGACTGTGCGATCTGATTTCGGCCATCAATTCACGGACAATGGACAAAGCACC
>CAYOIU010000036.1:0-19419 GCA_964404085.1 uncultured Desulfobacteraceae bacterium
CGCATGCTAGGTGGTGTGGGGGCTGGGGGAGAGAAACCCCCGGCTACCCGATTGGAGAATCCCTTCTACTTGTTCGCCACGACCTGTAACCCCATTGGTTTGGCTGAAACCGCGAAGCCGGTGAACCTGCTTTCGGCCAGCAGTTCCTTCACCTCTGTTGGTGTGTAGGCGGCATTGATTGAGGTGATCAGTCCAGGACGGATCTCCTTGGGCCTGGTAACCAGCCACATAAACCACTTCACGGGCGCAAACATGTCTCTGCGCAGGTCCGAGAGAAACAGTCGGCCGCCCGGCTTCAGGACTCGCCAGATCTCGGCAAGAGTTTTGGAGATATCAGCCCACTCATGCAGTGAGCCGTTGCTGAATGATGCCTCGAACTGGTTGTCATCGAACGGCATCGTCGCTCCACTGCTCTCCACATACTCAGTTCGCTCGATGAAATCATATTCCGCTGCATTCCGGCGAGCCACAGAAATCATGTCGGGACTAATGTCGAGTCCAGTGAGTCGTGTTCTGTCGGTATATTTCAGCCATTCAAGCCCCAGGTACCCCGGTCCAGGTCCCACCTCGAGAACACTACCTTCGGTTATTCCACTTTGAATGATTGCCTTCGTCTCGATCCAACCTTTGTCCCTGAACCGCCTCTGCATTTGGTTATATATCTCGACCGTCAATTCCCCTTGGATTCCCAGGTCAGTCTCTACAACTCTCGCACGAGGCATCGTTTTCTCCTTTTTCATGCTCTCCAATTTCGCGAGTTGACCGGCGACCGGGCAACTTGGCATTCCCGTGGCGCGGAGCGCCGCGGGAACCATTGATTAACGTTGCTATTTGCCTTGATAGCTTGACGAGACCAAAGTTATCAGGGGTTTGATTACGCATGTATTCCTTCAAAAAAATACAAGTCAGCAAAATCGATATCAGGCGGTGACGAAGATAAACTCCTCGGCCAACCATTCGAAATCATTCGTCTTAATCACTATTCAGTCCATACCGAGCGGACCTACACCGACTGGATCAAGTGGTCTGTCCAATTCCACCGAAAGAACAGCCGAAAAGACCTCCAGTATGGGGAGAAAAAGATAGAGCGATTAGGTTATGTTTTGGCGTGACAGGGTTTTTTTCAAATCCCTGTCACGGTACCATTCAGGTGATGTGGCGGATGGCGGGGAAATGGCGCTTAGTTCAGCCCGGTTTCGAAAATCAAACGGTGTGTCACGCGCCTTAGAGGAATCTCATCAGGATGAGGAGCATTATTTCGGACAAAGCGCGGGCGCTTTGTCCCTGATTGAAGAACACCTTACCCGCACTTGGTGAAGCCGCAGAAGTGGCAGGTCATGCAGCCTTCCTCAAAGCTGATGGTCTGGCCGCACTCAGGGCATGTCTCGCCGGACAGGCTGTTCCGGTATTTGTGGCTCCTCTCCCGGTTGCCGTCGTTGAGGTATCTTTTCTCCAGGACATGCCCTATGGCATCCGGAATGGAGAGGACCAGCCCGTCTTTCTGGAAGACGGGATGTTCTCCCCCGATGCCTTTGAGCTGCTCAACGATTTTTCCCACCCTGACCCCCGAGCGGAGGGCCAGGGAAACGAGCCGTCCGATTGCCTCGGTCTTGGCGGTGGTGGAGCGCCCCGACTTTCCGATGGTGGCGAAAACCTCAAAGGGCCGTCCGTCGTATTCCGTCACGGTGACATAGAGGTTTCCCATCCCGGTCACCATCTTGGTGGTAAATCCCTCAAGGGTCTCGGGCCGTTCCTTGACAGCAGTCATGAAACCTTCCTCTTTGCTCTCTTTCTGGCCGTAAGAGAGCACCTGTTCCTCTTTGCTGCTGTCGCGGTAAATGGTGACGCCCTTGCACCCGAGGCTGTAGGCCAGATCGTAGACCTTCCTGACATCCTCAACGGTAGCATCTTTCGGGAGATTCACGGTTTTTGAGACGGCATTGTCGGTGTATTTCTGAAAGGCCGCCTGCATCCGCACATGCCATTCAGGGGTGACATCGTGGGCCGTGACAAAAACCTCTTTCACGTCTTCCGGGATGTTTTTCAGGTGTCGGATTGAGCCCTCCCGGGCGATGGTGTCCATCAATTCATGGCTGTAGAAGCCCCTTTCCCGGGCGACCGACTCAAAATAGGGGTTGACTTCCATGAGTTCGTCATTGTCCATGACCCGCCTGATAAAGCTGAGGGCGAAGAGGGGTTCTATGCCGCTGGAGCAGCCGGCAATGATGCTCAGGGTGCCTGTGGGCGCTATGGTCGTGGTGGTGGCATTCCTGTAGGAACAACCATCCCGGTCTTGGAACACGCTCTTGTCAAAATTGGCGAAGGTGCCCCTCTCCTCGCCGAGGTATTTCGATGCCTCGTGGGACTCTTTCTGGAAAAAGGCCATGACCTCTTCAGCGACCTCGAGTGCCTTCTCGGAATTGTAGGGGACGCCCAGTTGAAAAAGCATATCGGAAAAACCCATGACACCGAGACCGATCTTCCGGTTTCCCCTGACCATGCGATCGATCTCCGGAAGGGGGTACTTGGACATGTCGATGGTATCATCCAGAAAACGGACGGAGAGCCAGATGATTTCGCGAAGGGCATCATAGTCGATGACGGGTTCTTCGTCATTTTCTATGACGAATTTGGCCAGGTTGATGGAACCGAGGTTGCATGCCTCCATGGGCAGGAGGGGCTGTTCGCCGCACGGATTGGTGCTCTCGATATCGCCCAGACCGGGCGTGGGGTTGTCCTTGTTGAGTCGGTCAACAAAAACGATCCCCGGGTCCCCGTTTTCCCAGGCCTGATGGACCAGGGTTTCATAGACCTCTTTGGCGTTCAGTTCGCCGCACGCTTTCTTCTCCCTTGGATCGATCAGTGAATAGGTCCCGCCTTTCTCCAAGGCCTCCATGAATTCGTCGGTTACGGCGACTGAGATATTGAAGTTGTTGAGTTCCTTGTGCTCTTTCTTGCTGAAAATAAACTCCATGATGTCCGGATGATCGACCCTCAGGATGGCCATGTTCGCCCCGCGCCGGGTGCCTCCCTGTTTGACCTGTTCGGTGGCCGTATTGAAGATCTTCATGAACGACACAGGACCCGACGCGACGCCCCCTGTGGTCCCCACACGGCTGTTCTTGGGCCTGAGACGGGAAAAAGCAAAGCCCGTGCCGCCACCGGATTTGTGAATGAGGGCGGCATTCTTGAGGGCATCAAAGATGCCGTCCATGCTGTCTTCCACGGGCAACACAAAACAGGCGGCAAGTTGTCCCAGTCGTCGTCCCGCATTCATCAGGGTAGGGGAATTTGGCAGAAACTTGGCATCGGTCATCATCCCGTAAAAAAGCGCTTCCATCTTCTGGACCTCGGCACCATCCCCATAAGCCTTTTCGGCCCTGGCAATATGATGGGCCACCCTTTTGAACATCTGTTCAGGGGTTTCCACCAACCGGCCCTGGGAGTCCTTCTTGAGATATCTCCGCTCAAGGACTTTTTTCGCATTGGGGGAGAGTATAAGCTCATCCTTGATGAAGATGGACTTGTCCAGGTGGATGGGAGGGGTTTTCTTGAGACCGTATTCCCCCAGTTTTGACTCGATAATTTTTTCCAGGACCGGTATGGTGATGGTGTCGGGTTCCATCCTGGCGATTTCTTCCCGCAGGAAACGGCTGATGTCCATGGCCTGGTCCGTATCGATCTGGCTCTCCTTTACAAGGAGATCGGAAAAGCGATGGTCATCCAACCGGTAGGTATTCAGATCAAAGGTCCCTTCTTCTGTTATTAATATCTTGCTGTCCTGGGCCATGAACGTTCTCCTGGGGAAATCTGGTTTTGATGGAATCGAAAAAAGTCCGGTCCTCACGTCTTTTTGCGAAGTCTTCCTTGTCGGTTAAAGGTTTTTTCACTGCTCAGCCAAACTGTCTGCTCGGGGAAGGTTGAAAAATGGCAACGATCTGTAAGATTCGTTATTATCGGTCAATTTTCACGATCTTCAGGGCTTCCTGATTTCAACATTTGCGGGTACACGACGGGAAGCTGAACAAATGAGGATTCTATTTTAGACACAATATGTGGTATGTCAAGAGAAAAGAACTCAACATGTGACGTTTTTTTTCGAAGGCGCATCAGTTTCAATGGTTCAAGTTTCTGAAGTGCAGGCCCTGTTTAGCCGCGCGGTCACGGGAGAGTGGGAAAGTCTTGGAAAACAGGTACGAAAAACTCATCAGAGAAAATCTCGATCGATTCTACGCGTGGGAAGAAGCCGATAAAGCAGTCTGCCTCGGGGCGGAAAAGTCCGGCCATTCCTTCTCGTTCATGGCATTTGGCGAGGACTGTATTATTGAACCTGCCCGTATTACGCTGTCGGGCCGTCCCGAATGGGGTCCGAAGGGGGTCATTATCACGCTTTATGCGCTCCATGCAGGTCCTCACCCTATGAAAAGAGAACCCTTCCAGGCCTTTAGAGACCTCCCCCACAGCATGCCCTACCATGGGGCATTCCACGCCAACACGGAAGGCGTACTTGTTTCCCGCGTAACAGCAATCAGAAAAGCAGAATTGAAAATCAGGGACGCCATTCAGGGGGAAAGGGCCCCCGATGGGGTAGGGGGTGATTTCTCCTTTGTGCTCTATCCGCTGCCCAAGATCGCCCTCTGTTACATATTCTACCTTCCTGATGAGGATTTTCCGGCCTCCGTCACTTGTCTTTTTTCCGCCAACGCCTTATCATTTATGCCCATTGACGGGCTTGCAGATACCGCCGAGTATACCTCCAGGCGGCTGATGGCGCTGGCCCGGTGAGAAGACAATGATCATATCCACTTGCAGACCCTACTTTGCGCCCTTTCCGGGATTCTTCATGAAGGCCATGCTCTCGGATATCCTGGTGATCCTGGACTGTGTGCAGTTCCCGAGAGGGACGACCTGGCTGAGCAGGAACCGTTTCAAGAACGATCAGGGGACTTACTGGATGGCCGTCCCGGTGTGGAAGAAGGGACTGGGATTGCAGCAGATCCACCAGGTGAGGATTTGCAGGGAAGGGTTCTGGGCCATGAAGCACCTTGCGGGCCTCAAGTCCGCCTATGCGAAGGCCCCGTTTTTAGAAGAGCAGGAGTCTTTTCTCGAGAGCCTTTTCTCCACGGTGCCTGAGACGCTTTTGGAGATGAATTTGATGATCATCCGGCATATGATGGCCCTTCTTGACATAACCACGAAAGTCGTCCTGCTCTCGGAACTTAATATCACTGCGAGAGAACCGGACCTGTCGGTGGCCATATGCAGGGAACTTAAGTCCACCTGTTTCCTGGCCCAGGTATCGGCAGGGAAATATTTGCCCGGAGAGCTGTTCCATCGGCACGGCATCGAACTGCGGTTTTTCAGACCGCGGCCGGTTGTCTATCCGCAACTCTGGGGGCAGTTCATCGGGAATCTTTCCACCTTTGACCTGCTTTTCAATTGCGGACCGGAGGCCCGGCGGATACTCGATAAAGCCATTAACATTGGCGTGGCAGAAGGCATTTGACGGAAACGTTGAAACACATATTGAGGATGATCAAATTTGAGCACACGCTCTTCGCCCTGCCGCTGGCCTACGAAGGGGCGTTCATCGGGGCGAAAGGGTGGCCGGGGTGGTTGTGGCGTACGTCGTATGATAATCGGCGTAGGGCATAGGGCGCAAGGTTAAGGGGAAAGCGGGCCGGGAATTCTATGACACGGGAGTGGCTGAAACAACCGATTCCAGGTCGGTGAGGATTTCTTCCAGTTTCAGCCCGTAACGTTCGGCGACCGCCTCCAGGGGATCGAAGAGAGCCTGACAGCAGAGGCAGACACCTGCCTCTGCGTCATATTTCCTGAAAATGGCCTCCGTTTCCATGTATTGCGAAACAATATCCAGGAGGGTCATCCCAGGCTGGATGGTTCTTCCTCTTTTACCCCCTTTTTTCCCCATGGACACCTTCCACTTTCCCTGGAAAGACAAGGATCTTTTCCTTCGGTGATTCGATGACTTCCCCGATGATGGCGGCTTCATCCACTCCCTTGGCGCACAGGTCTTCAACCAGCGGCAGTGCATCCTCGGGATGAACCATAATCAAAAGCCCTCCGGAGGTTTGGGCGTCAAAGAGGATATCCCGCGTCACAGGGTCGATGGCCTGGTCAAAGGTGACAAAAGCCTCTCGAAATTTCCTGTTATTGTAGGTCCCGGCAGGGACAAGCCCCATCATGGCGTATTCTCTCGCTTCCGGATAGATGGGGATGTCCTGGTTGTAAAGGACCACCCCATAATCAGTGTCGACAACCATTTCGCATAGATGGCCCAGAAGCCCGAATCCCGTCACGTCGGTACAGGCGTGAACACGCTTCGAACGCATTGCCTCTGCAGGGGTTCTGTTCAACCGGGCCATGATTTTCGTTACCTTCTCAACGACCGTGTCTGCGGCAAGCCCCCCCTTGATAGCGGTGTTGATAATCCCCGTGCCCAGGGGCTTGGTCAAAATAAGTTTGTCTCCGGGATGAAAACCTTTTTTGGATAGAATTTTTTCAGGATGAATGAGTCCGGTCACGGAAAGGCCGTATTTGAGCTCTTTATCCTCAACGCTGTGCCCCCCCACCAGGGATACGCCGGCTTCCTTCAATTTGTCGATCCCTCCCTTGAGAATCTGCCTAAGCACGGAGAGTTCCATGTCCTTGAGCGGAAATGCCACAAGATTCATCGCCGTGATTGGGGTTCCTCCCATGGCGTAGACATCGCTCAGGGCATTGGCCGCCGCTATTTGGCCGAACCAGTATGGCTCATCCACGATGGGCGTAAAAAAGTCCACCGTCTGGATGAGGGCAAGGTCATCGGTGATCTGGTACACCCCCGCATCATCCGGCGAATCAAGCCCGATGAGGACATGTTCATCCGAGGGAAAAGAAAGTCCGCAGAGCGCTTTCTCCAGGTCCCCTGGAGGGAGCTTGGAGGCTCAACCGGAGCCTGCCACGCTTTCTGTGAGCCTGAGGTGCTTTTTGTCATCTGTCATTTTTTCTCTCGTATTGTCCGCATGTTCTCAGATAAATCCCCTTAATATCGATCCCATTCGCCTCTAGAATTTCTCCAATAGTGCGCTCATCTTTTTCGGCGGAAAGGATCGCCATGCCGCAGTCGGAGCTTATCTCCTTGGGGACGGGGATCGTATCGAAGGCGATCCGCCGTGACTTTAAAACCTTCTCCGCTTTCATGACATTGTGGATGGAATAGAGCACAAAGACGGCGGCCTTTTCTTCGTTTCTCAAAGGGACGTGAGCCATCGTAGGGCCTCCACGGTTCTTTCCACATCCTCCATGCTATTGGACATTCCCATGGAAATCCGCACGGTCCCCTGGGGAAAGGATTGGATGGTCCTGTGGGCAGCCGGGGCGCAGTGAAGTCCGGTGCGCACGCAGATGCTACAATCGCGATCCAACCGTAAACCGACCTCCGAAGGGCTCATGCCGTCCACCTGAATGGAAACAACAGCCGTCTGCTTTTCCGGGTCCATGGGGCCAAACACCCGGACCCTCTCAAGCCCGTTCAGTCCCTTGAGGAGTCCTTCGGTCATGTGCTTTTCATGATCTCTGATGGCCTGCACCCCGCGCTCCATGAGCGAACGAACCCCTGCGGCCAGGCCAGCCACGCCGCAGCCGTTTGGTGTGCCGCTTTCGTACTTGTCCGGGAGGAAATCCGGTTGTTGTTCAAATTCTGAATGGCTCCCGGTTCCGCCTCTTATCAGGGGGAGCACCGCCTCCCTGCCCGTTTTGAAGATCAATCCCCCGGTGCCCTGCGGCCCCTGGAGCGCTTTGTGGCCGGTAAAGGCGAACAGATCCACGTCCAAGGCATCCAGTTCAATGGGCACGGCCCCAGCACTCTGGGCCGCGTCAACCAGGAGATAGGCGGAGCCCTTCAGCTCCGAGATCCGTTTGAGGTCTACGAGGGTGCCCGTAACATTGGATGCGTGATTGACTACCAGGAGCCTCGGCTTCTCTAGGTGCACAGCCCGGGCGATCCCGGGGATGTCGGCAAAGCCTTCCGGGGAAGAAGGCACCACCGTCAATTGAATAATTCCCCTTGCTTCCAAATCCCGCAAGGGACGCATGACAGCGTTATGCTCCATGGAGGTGGTGACCACGCGGTCCCCCTGCCGTGTTATCCCGAAGATGGCCAGATTCAGCGCCTCGGTCACGTTCCGGGTAAAGATGACCTTCCGGGAATCATCCACGTGAAAAAACGCTGCAATGGTTTCCCTGGCATCAAAAAGGGAGCGGCTCGCCTCCAGGGAAAGGGAATGTCCGGAACGTCCCGGATTTGCAGCATACCTTTCCAGATAATCCAGGACCGCCTGTTTCACTCCTTCCGGCTTGGGAAACGAGGTGGCAGCCTGATCCAGGTAGATGATCCGGTTATCTCCGGAGAGGGGCGTCACGGCATGACCACCTTGTCCGCCTGCATGAGGGCTGATGCGATGTCAAACATATTTGACGCAATCCCCACTTCCAGTGACGCCTTCCTGTGAAAAAAATCGAGGCAGGTTCCACAGGAAAGGACTTCCACACCCATCTCCTCCATTTCCCTGATGTCCTCGATCAGTTCAGAGCCCCCGGTGGTCAGATATTTCCCTTTGTTGACGAATATGATCTTGACGGGTTTGGGATCTACATCCATGAGGGTCTTGATGAACCCCTTCATCAGGATGGAGCCAAGGTCGTCATCTCCGGTTCCCATGGTATTGGAGTGGATATAGATCACGATGTTGGATGCCTTTCCGGTTTCTAAGGTTTCATTTTCGTCTTCCTTTTTTGCCTGTCTCTTTCCCTTGGTTACCTTTACCTGAAAGACTTCATCCTTTGTTTCGACCTCTGTTTTACACCCTTGGCTCGTGGCAAACCGAACGACATTGTCTTTCGAGATCTCGCTGTCGATGAGCACCGTGATGACGCCTTCTTCCACGGACTCCAAGGCGTCCTTTGTCATCAGGACCGGTTGGGGGCATGCTTTGCCCCTTGCGTCGATGGTATTTTCCATTGGTTTCTCCTCCCCCGTTCCGCCCCTGGGTCAAAAGAGGCGGTCTCCGTCACAATCACAAAATGAGAAATCTCCTAAATAATTAATAATGTGGCTGAAATGATCTGATGTCAAACTGGAAATAGCGATGATATTTATAGGTCAAATAGGAACTTCCGATATGGCTATCGTTTTCCCTCTCCTTTTGTTTTTCCCCTAATTCCTGAGCGATTCCTGTTGACGCGGGGTCCTTCTTGGCGGTACAGGACGTGGGAAGGGGCAATAGGCCGTAAATGTGAAGGAGCAAGGAGGAATGAAATGGTGCCAAAACCGTGGAAAGTCATCTCAACAATCCGCGATAAGTCTTATCGGGTCTTTGCCCTCCGAAAGGACACGGCCCTCTCCCCGAGAACGGGAAAGACACATGATTTTTTTGTCCTGGAGTCCAGTCCATGGGTCAACGTGATTCCGCTGACAGATGACAACCAGGTGGTTATGGTCAGACAGTACCGGCACGGTACTGGGGAGGTGACCCTGGAGATCCCCGGAGGCCTGGTGGAGAGGGAAGACACACCCGAGCATGCAGCATGGCGTGAGCTTGCAGAAGAGACAGGCTATGGCGCGGAAGAAATGATTCCCCTGGGGTTTGTGTATCCGAATCCCGCCATACAGAACAACAAGTGCTTCACGTTTCTTGCAAAAAACGCGATGCAAGTCGGGGAGCAGGAACAAGACGGCGGAGAGGATATAGAGATCCTTTTGAAACCCCTTTCAGAGATTCCCCGTCTCATCCGGGAAGGGGAGATCACCCATTCCCTGGTGGTGGTCGCGTTTTACCGATATTTCATGGAGCATGGGCTCGGTTGACCGGGCAGGTATCCAGTTTGCATCAGGGCCGTCCTAACACGATAGGTGTCTGTTTCCGCGAGGTGAGCACCATGCCGATGGATACGAGTGCAAGTGAGGCGAGGGTCAGCCAGTTCATGTGTTCCTCTTCCAATATCGCAGCAGAAAGAAATGTACCGCACACGGGAATCAGAAAACGGTACATGGCCATGCTGGTCAGCTGGTTGTATTTGACCAGGACATACCACAGGGAAAAGGCAAAGGCCGAAAGAAAGCTCAGGTAGCAGAGAAGCAGGAGCGTGGAACCGGAAAAATGGATCACGGCAGGATCCTCGACGGCCAGAGCGATCAACCAGAGAATCACTGAACCCAGGGTGAGCTGGTAGGCTGACATGAGGGGCGGATGAATACGCGGGGAACTTTTCTTCACGAGCAGCATGCCGGCCGTTGAGGCCAGGGCGGAGAGGAGGACAAAACCTTCCCCGGTCGGACGGAAATTGAAATTTAAACCACTCCTGTTCAAGTTCACAATGATAATGCCGAGGAACCCCAGGACCAGGCCGATGTTTTTCCGGGGGGTAAGGACATCGTCCTTCATCCACAGATGTGAGGAAAGGGCTATGAAAAAGGAACCTGAACCGTTTATGATGGAGGCCTTCATTCCCGTTGTATTGGAAAGGCCTATATAGAAAAATGTATACATTAAGGTGGTCTGGAGCAGGCCCAGGAGAAAAAGCGTGGCGTAGTCCCTGGGCTCTGGGAGCTTGATAGACCCACCCGTGAGCCTGACCGTCGCAAAGATCATCAGCCCGGCCAGAAAAAATCTGTATGCGGCAAAGTAGAGTTTCCCGCCGGTGTTTTGCTCTATTTCGAGCAGCCGGAAACCGATTTTCACCAGGGGAAATGCACTGCCCCAGAGGAGTGCGCAGACGAGGGCGAAAATGACAACGGCCGGCGGCCAGGTGAAGAGTTTCTGTCTGTCCATATTTATTCAGGATGGATGCCTTCGTAAAGGATCACCATCGCTTCTATGGCAAGGTTAACGACGATTGTGCTAGGATTGCCCGTCCGGGCTAAAGCTGATGGGAAGCCAATGTAATCCAGAGGTTGCCTTGGGTCAAGAAATTAACCCTTGATAGATAAAGAGGGCGTAGGCCCCTGTGAGGATAAGGCCGGCTCTCCGGGGTAAACGTCCCAGAAAGACCAGAAAGAGAAAGAGGAGAAATCCGGCGGACATTACAATGCCGATGCTGAGATTGAAAAAGGTGGGAATCTCAATGGCCTTGAAGAGGGCAAAAATCCCGACGCACATGGGTATACAGATATGTCCGTCCCCGATCTGGGAACTGAAGACAATATCGGCGCGCCGTGCCCATGCATAGTAAAGGGCGACGAGGGCGTTGGGGAAAACCATCAACAGTCCTGTGAGCCATCCCAGATTTTTGAATACCAGGAAACCGGTACCCTCTCGGGGAATCCATGCCACAAGGCGATCGATGCTGTAATAGACAGCCGCACCGGTGGCGAGGATTGCTAAAAAGTCCAGCACAATGGATTTGGGAAGGGTGCACCTTCGCTGGACGTTGTTCTTGAGGACATCGAAGACCTGAAACAGCTGCCAGAAAAAGAACATGCCGACGAGTACGAGACCGTCCGAAAAATCAATGCTCCCGTCTCCGGCCAGGGCCCATAACGTCCCGGTAAAAAAGAACAGGGCCACGAGCGATAGCAACAAGGAGAGATGATTGACACGGGCTGTCCGGAAGACCCTTTTCCGTGGGTTTTTTTTGGAGGTAGGAATCACGACAAGGGTCCAGCAAAGGGCGGACAAACCGAGGATCAGGGTCAGGTTGGTGGCATTGTTCACCAGACAGTTTTCGAGGACAAGCGAACCGGAACCGCCCGAAGTCCCCAGGATGAAGGCAAAAGCCAGGTTTGAAAATCCAGAGGCATAGGGCATAATCAGGGTGCCCAGGGCCGTCCCTTCAAAACCTTTCTTTTCCATGGCCCCCAGACGCCATATCATCACTGCTGATGCCAGCAGAAAGAGAAAGAGGGAAAACCACGGCTCCAGTGAATCAAGGAGCACCGCCTCTTGCTTCAGCACTGAAAAGGATTGGGACCACAGGATTTTCCAGTAGTGGGTATCAAGAAAGGTCGTTTCCACAGAAGCCTTGGCCTCCTAGCTAAAACGTTTCTGCCACGAGATCTTCCCATTCCACACGGAGCTCCCTGTACCCCTTGATCCATTCTTCAAGATAGTCCACGTCTCTGCGGGAAATATCCATCCTGGCGGCGAAGGTGTATATCTTTTCCCTTTCCGGCAGTGAGAAATGACGGTCTCTTGAAGCAAGCATGATGGCGTCTCTCAGGACAACAAAGGCCGTGAGGCGGGAGACGCGCTGTTTCTCCATGTCAAAGAGCCTGTCCGTGGAAGTCAGGAGTTGTTCATAATCAAGACCCAACCGTTGGGCCTGTTTGCGGACATAATCGAACTCCATCGGTCCGTTATCCCTGTCGGCCTTGGCAATGGCAATGAGTATCTTGACGTAGGTTTCAGGGTCAAAAGATGCGGAATGCATGTTCACAAAACTGCTGTCCATGGTATCCTCCCGTGCATATAGCGGCAAATATAACAGGTCAACAGTGGACATTGTGCAATATTTGTACCAGTCAACAGAGTTCCTTTCTGACAAGGGAGCGGCACTCCCGGGTAAATGAGATGAGTCTTTCAAGCTTGGCTTCAGCCGAGCCCGAGTCGATGCAGTCAGCCGCCCGTTTGATGCCGTCCTTTATCTCCCTGTCCAGACCCGATGCCACAAAGGCCGCCGCGGTGTTGAGGAGAACGATGTCCCTTTTCGGGCCTTTTCCACCTGCCAGGATCTCTCGGGTGATCCGGGCATTTTCCCTGGCGTTTCCACCGGCTATTTCCTCAGGATCAGCCCTTTCAAGACCAAAGTCTTCCGGGGTGACAGAAAAAGTCTCCACCAGGCCTCTATTCAAATGCGACACCTGAGTGGGTCCACAGATGCTTATCTCATCAATGGTTTCTTCCCCGCACACCACAAAGGCCTCCCTTGTACCCAAATTATTAAGCACCTTTGCCATCTTTTCGGTAAGGGAAGGGGCATAAACACCCAGCACCTGTGCCGACGCCCCGGCCGGGTTTGTTAGAGGGCCGAGTAAATTGAAGATGGTTCGAATGCCCATCTCTCTCCTAGGCCCTGCAGCGTACTTCATGGCACCGTGAAAGAGGGGAGTGTAGAGGAACCCTATCCCTATTTCCTGGATTGAGCGTTCCACATGGGAAGTGGTAATGTCCAGGTTCACACCCAGATTCTCAAGCACGTCTGCGCTGCCGCACCGGCTGGAAACAGCCCGGTTCCCGTGTTTGGCCACTTTCACACCGGCGCCCGCCGCCACAAAGGCGGTCGTGGTGGAGACATTAAAAGTGTGGGTGGCGTCTCCTCCGGTACCGCAGGTATCGAGAATGGTCTCTTCTTCCACGTTGATCTCGTCCCTGTCGATATTCACCAGGTGGTTCCCGGTGTCTATTTTCACGGTCATGGTCCTTATGGCCCTGGCCGCACCGGTAATTTCTTCGACCGTTTCCCCCTTCATTCGCAATGCGGTTGCAAGTGCCCCGATTTGCGCCTCACCGGCCTTTCCGGTCATGATTTCTTTCATGACCGATTCCATTTCCATTTCCGTCAGATTCCTTCCCTTGACTGCCTTTCCAATGGCTTCTTTGATCATGGTCAATCTCTCCCTGCAAAAAAGGTCCGCTAAGTTGAACTGAATATATGAAAAGAAAAGCCGTGGGATGCATCATCCCACGGCTCTTCAAAAGGCTCAAAAAAACCGTGGGATCTTCAGGAGATGCCCACGGTTTGTTATTGCTAAATCATCTCAACTACGCCGGGCTCACCTCCCGAGAAGAGCTAAGCCACCACCAGTTCAGGCGAATGTTGATGCTGCTGCTGTCTGTTGTGATCATCATGATGGTCAATGATGGATAGATAAAAAAAAATTGTCAAGGACAAAAATCATTTATTGCTTGACATTGAAGGTCTAAACTCATAAACAGGACTGAAAGATTGACAGGATACAGGTTGAAAAATATGATCGGACACATTCAGACGTGGCGGAATCTCTATTTTTATTTCGGGAGGACCAGTCCGCCCGGGGTTTGATGGCTGTCTCGTTTGACCATTTCAAGCCGGGGGCGGATAGAGCCCACGGCTTTTTTTATGCGTGGTCGATGGTGCTATGAACATCATTCTCATTGGATACCGGTGCAGCGGAAAGACACAGGTCGGCAAAATCCTGGCACGCAGACTGGACATGGGGTTTTGTGACACCGACGCCCATGTGGAGAGACTTACCGGAAAAGCTGTTGAAAGGGTCGTAGCCGAGGAGGGATGGGACCACTTCCGTCAGGAGGAACGGCGGGCGGTCGCGATCCTGGTAAAACAGGACCAACAGGTGATAGCAACGGGAGGCGGCGTGGTCCTGAATGAAGAGAATACCCGAAAACTCAAGGAAAACGGATGGGTCGCGTGGCTGAAGGCGGGGCCGGAAACGCTTGAAAAGAGGATGAAAACGGATGAACAGGCGGAACGATTTCGACCGACACTGACCGGCACGGATCCCCGAAGGGAGATCCGGAATGTCCTGGAGGAGAGGGTGCCGCTCTATGAAAGGGCCGCGGATTTCGTCATTGATACCACGCGGATTTCTCCGGATGAGACAGCCGGACGGATTGTGAAGGCATTTGAGGAGAGGAGACAAAAGCAAATTCATGGCGGGTAACAGTATCGGAGAGCTTTTCAGAGTGACGACGTTTGGGGAATCCCATGGTCGGGGTTTGGGCGCGGTGATCGACGGGTGCCCCTCCGGGATCAAAATTTCCGAGGATGATTTTGTCTTTGAAATGGCGAGACGGAGACCCGGAACCCGGCCTTCTGACAGTCCCCGGGAGGAGCTGGACCGTGTGGAGATCCTGTCCGGGGTTTTTGAAGGCAAGACCACCGGGGCTCCCCTGTGCCTCCTGATTGCCAACAAGGACGTGGACAGCCGCCCTTATGAGATTCTTCGGAATCTCTTCAGGCCGGGCCATGCCGACTTTACCTACGATAAGAAATATGGCCACGTGGACCCCCGTGGAGGCGGCCGGTCATCGGCAAGGGAGACAGCAGCCCGTGTGGCGGCCGGCGTGGTGGCAAGGAAAATTCTTGAACCGGAGGGCATTGACATCAAGGGCTATACCATGGCCTTGGGCGGGGTCCGCGCATTGAAAATGGATAGGAGAGCCGCTGAGAACAACGCCCTTTTTTGCCCTGATCCCGGTGCACTGGAGGGGATGGAAAGCGCACTTCAACGGGCCAGGGATGACGGCGATTCCATCGGAGGGATTGTAGAGGTTCGCGTTTCAGGCTGCCCGGCGGGCCTCGGAGAGCCGGTCTTTGCCAAGCTGGACGCCGATCTTGCTGGAGCCCTCATGTCGGTTGGCGCAGTCAAGGGCGTGGAGGTAGGCGCAGGGTTTGAGGTGGCAGGGCGTAGGGGATCTGAAAACAATGACCCCATCACGCCCGATGGGTTTTCCTCCAATAACGCAGGAGGGATCCTGGGTGGCATATCCAATGGAGATGAAATCGTCCTTAGGGCCGCCGTGAAGCCGATCCCATCCATTGCCATGGAACAGAAGACCATCGACCGTCAGGGCAGGCCGGCATCCCTGAAACTGACGGGCCGGTACGATACCTGTGCCATTCCGCGCATCGTGCCGGTCCTAGATGCCATGATGGCCATTGTGCTGGCGGATCACCTGTTGAGGTCCCGATCCGTGAGGGTTCAGCAGGGTTAATTGTATTTCATCAGGGAGGTGAGAAAATGTTGGGAAAAAGGATTCGCATGGAACGGATCATGAACAGGAATACGCGGAAAACCGTCATGATTCCCCTGATTCACGCCGTGGGGATGGGCCCCATTGAGGGCATCAGGGACATCAAGAATGCCGTTGACATCATGGCCTTGGGCGGCGCGAACGGGGTGATCCTGCACAAGGGTATCGTGGCGGCTGCCCACCGCCGCACCGGAAAAGACATCGGTCTCATCTTGCACCTGACCGCTTCTTCCGAGAAACAGGAGCAGACCCTGGTAACGGACGTGGAAGAGGCGGTGGCCATCGGTGCTGATGCCGTGTCCATCAGGATTCCAGTGGGCGATTCGAGTGAGAAGAAGATGTTCGGGATTTTCGGGAAGGTTTCACGCGAGGCCGCGAGGTGGGGCATGCCCCTTTTGGCCCTCATGGACCCAGGCATGGCAAAGAACGAGGGAAAGCAGCTCAAAAACCTGATGCGCGCCGCCAGAATCGGCGCGGAACTGGGAGCTGACCTGGTCAGGGTGCCGTTCACCGTTTCGGGAGAGGACTTCGCAGAGGTGGTGGCTGTTTGCCCGGTCCCCCTGATGGCCATCGGCGGCGAAAAAAAGGCCCGGGAAAAAGATGTGTTGCAGATGGTCCACGAGGTGATGGAGGCCGGGGCCTACGGGATGTCCCTGGGCAGAAATGTCTTTCAGTACAAGAAACCGGGAAACATGATCAAGGCCGTGAGTCAGATTGTCCACGAAGGGATGTCGGTCACCAGGGCCCTGAAGGCACTCAAAGAAGAGCCCATTGAAAGCACCATGTTCAGCGGCAAGGTGATCTGGTGATCAGGAATATCGCCAAATCACCCAGTGAAACACATGATGCACAAACCAGACGGTGGATTTGGGGTGAAAGGAAAGACTTGGAGATGAAACACTCGAATAGAAAACTCACGGGAGGTAATATTGCTGCGCTGAAAGCTCGAACGGGTCTCAACGGTGGCGTCTATTTTTATTTTATCTGGGGGACCGGTCCGCCCTGATTCCTTTGTTTTTTGTTTTGTGACGAAGCCGGGGCGGAAAGATTTCTCCCCGGCTTTTTTTGTCCGATGCCGCTGGCAAGGGGCAGCCTATGAGCAACGAATGTGAACCGAACCTGACAATCTTTTTCAGATGCTTTCTAAACACTCCGGAGGGGATGGACGCCCGAAAAAGATTCTCAGATTCGCTTCTTTATACGCGTCTAATAAAGCGACTTCGTTGGAAGTCATCAACGTGTCTAAGACCGGACTTTTTGCGGTTTCATAAAAATGGATTTTTGGAGGTGGGATTAGATGGCAAAAAATTTCAGGATTATCATGCACCGAAGCAGTGACAGCCTGCACTTCAGACTCTCAGGGGATTTTGACGGGAATTCCGCCTGTGAACTCCTGAGAGTGCTGAAAAAGAACGGAAGAGGAGGACAACGGTTTATTGTTCATACCAATGGGCTGAAGGACATTCACTCTTTCGGTTGCGACATCCTCATGAAAAACCTGGGAAAACTGAATTTGAAAGCGGGCCGGATTCTGTTTACCGGCGACAGAGCGTCCTCGGTCGTAACAGCAGATCTCTGTCAGGGACGTCCCTCCAGGGAAGAAAGATTGCACGTTTTTTCATCATAACTTTTACATGGATAGGGAGGAGAAAATGATAGGAAAAGAAATCAGACTGGAGCGAATTATCAACAGGGGGACCGGGAAAACCGTCATCGTGCCCATGGACCACGGGGTCAGTTCAGGTCCCATATTCGGCATCACGGATATGAAAAAGGCCATGAGCCAGATGGCGGAGGGCGGCGCAAATGCCGTGGTCGTGCACAAGGGCGTGGTGGCCAGGGGACACAGGAAGGGCGGCCGGGACATGGGTCTTATCGTCCACCTCTCAGCCAGCACCTCTCTTTCACCGGAACCCAACGCCAAGACCATGGTGTGCACGGTGGAAGAGGCCATCAAACTGGGCGCGGACGGGGTTTCGGTCCATGTAAATATCGGGAATGGCCATGAGAAGGAGATGCTTTCCGACCTGGCGAAAGTGGCGCAGGTCTCCGCCGAATGGGGCATGCCTCTTCTGGCCATGATTTACCCCAGGGGGGAGAAGATTAAGAACGAGTACGACCCCCAGGCCGTCAAACACGCCGCACGGCTGGGCGCGGAGTTGGGTGCGGATGTGGTCAAGGTCTCCTATACCGGAGATCCCGAATCATTCAGGGAGGTGGTGGAGGGGTGTCATATCCCGGTGGTCATTGCAGGCGGCCCGAAAATGGACTCGGACAGGGCCATCATGGAAATGGTCGAGGGTGCCATGGAGGCAGGGGCGGCTGGAATCTCCGTGGGTCGCAACGTCTTTCAACACCGGAATCCCACGGGCATTGTGGCGGCCCTTTCCCGGATAGTGCATGAAAAGGCCTCCGTGGAAGAGACCCTTGATTTTCTCAACCATCACGGGGGTGCACGGGTATGAAAGAACCTGCAAAAACATCCGATCCCCACCAGGGGATTGCGGATTTCCGTGGGGAAATCGACCGTATTGACGGGGAAATCATCTCCCTGCTTGAACAAAGGCAGGCTGCGGCCAGGACCATAGGGGGGCTCAAACGCCGGCTCGGCGTCCCGGTCATAGATCAGGCAAGGGAGGCGGAGATCACCCGCAGTCTTACGGCAAAAGGAAGGCGGCACCTGACGAGCCGACATATCCAACATATTTTCAAAGAGATCATCTCGGCTGCCCGTTCCGTTCAGCAACAGGCCCGGACCCTATCCCGCCGGGAGGGAGCAATGGGAATAGGACAACCATCCGTCGGGATTATCGGCGGAACAGGGCGCATGGGTACATGGTTTTTCAGGTTCATTGAACAACGCGGGATGAGTGTTTTGAAAACGGGTAGAACCGGCCCACACAGTCTTGAAGAGGTGGTCAGAACCTGTCGCGTGGTGGTCATCTCGGTGCCCATCAGGAAGACCCTTTCGATCATTCGCCGAATAGGCCCCATGATGTCCGAAGAGTCTCTCCTCATGGATCTCACTTCGATCAAGGAGGCGCCCCTTGCCGCCATGGTGTCTTGTAGCCGATCCGAAGTGGTGGGGCTCCACCCGCTCTTCGGCCCTGGAGACGATTCCACCCGGGAAAAGCGGATGGTGATCTGTCGGGGCCGGGGAGAGCAGGGCTTAAGCTGGATAAAGGACCTGCTCGAAGAGGGGGGTGTAGAGACCCTGATGATGGAAGCGGCGGAGCACGACCGGCTCATGGGCATCATTCAGGGGGCGAATCATCTTGCCACCCTTGCTCTGGCCCTCAGCATAAAGCGGTCGGGGATCCCCCTTGAAGAACTGATGCGGGGTGCCACGCCGGTTTTCATGGAACGTTTGGAGCGTATTCAGGCCATGCTCGGGCAACCGTCCGAACTCTTTTCGGCCCTGATGATGGAAAATTCCCACGCAGGGGATTCCTTAAGGGATGTGGCACGTTCAGTTGAGGAATGGCTTGAAATCGTAGACAAGAAAGACGAAAAGGCCTTTTCCGATCTCTTTGAGTCTCTGCAGTCTCATTTCTTGATGGAATCGTAAAACGCGAACTTATACCGCGAACGACAGCCTATGAGCAACGAATGGGAACCGAACCTGACAATCTTTTTCAAATGCTTTCTAAACACTCCGGAGGGGATG
>CAYOIU010000037.1:0-19109 GCA_964404085.1 uncultured Desulfobacteraceae bacterium
CTACTGGACATATCCAGTTGAAATTATTTGAATCTTAACCGGACACTACTGTTCGGAGCTGAATGGTAAATGGAAAATCGAATTGTTCCTTCAGGTAGTTCTGTCCTTGGAAAGAAAGACAAGCTGGACCTTGAAGCCTATCTGGGGAGTTGTGTGGGACTCACCCTGGTGGATCAAAAGGCAGGCGTGGGGGGCATGCTTCATATCCTTTTGCCCCAGCCCACTGGAACGGATGTGCCTTTTCAACCCGAGACCTATGCCACCACCGGTATCCCCCATTTTCTGGAGGCCATGATGAAAGCGGGTGCTTCGAAAGAAAGAATGAAAGCATGCGTTGCCGGAGGAGCCCTGGTCGGTCCTTTTTCCGAACAAGACCTGTCCCTGGACATTGGCGGGCGAACCGCAGAGGTGGTGCAGAGACATATGAAAGGGCATGGGATACGCATCGATGAAATGGAGACAGGAGGGTATGTAGGGCGTAAGATGAGCCTGGACCTTTATCAGCTCAAAACCGTTATCGAGCCTGCATGGCCCATTGACGAAACGCCAATTCCTAATTCGCAAAAGGAAATGGATTTCAATGCAGATGAGGCTATCGAGAGAGTGAAGCCCATCCCCCAGGTTGCCCTCAAAGTCATCCGTATGATACAGGAAGACAAATACTCCATGCAGGAAATAGGGGATGAAATCCGGATGGATCAGGTGATTAGCGGAAGGGTCTTAAACCTTTGCAACAGCGCTATCATGGGTCTTCGAATGGAGGTCGATTCCATAGACCGGGCAATCATCGTGCTGGGTGAAAAAAGCCTTCTGAGAATCGTGGTGTCCGCTTCCGTGGAATCTCTTTTTCCTCAATCGTTAAATGGCTATTCACTGTGCAAGGGCGGCCTATTCCAACACGCACTTGGAACGGCCATGGTCGCTCAGGAACTTGCTGCTTTTACCGGCAAAGTGCCTATGGATCTCGCCTATACGGCCGGACTCCTGCATGATATCGGCAAGATTCCATTGGATCAGTATGTGGCTGCGAACGCCCCCTTTTTCTATCGAAGTGCTTTTGAGGGAGATACCGGGTTCTGCGAAATTGAAAAGCAGATGTTGGGTACTGATCATACTGAAATCGGAAGGCGGCTTGCAGAAAAATGGGCCCTGCCGCGTAATTTGATCAACGTGATTTCATGCCACCACCATCCCGAGAATGCTTTTGAAGACGAGAACCTTGTGGTCCTGATATACCTTTCAGACCTCTTGATGTCGAAATTTCAGGTGGGTCAAGAAGTTGAGCGATTTGACACCATTGATTTGTCAGGTATTCTGGAAAGCTTGGGGCTGACCCTGCAACATCTTCCCGTACTAATTGACCGGATACCCAAAACCCTTTTTCACCCCGCCTCCGCAGACAGCTGAAAATGGGGATCAGTAATGAGTCGCCAAAAATTTGACGTTTCGTACTGAGGAACCTCCCTGTCATGTGTCCGGCTTCATAATTCCACTTCGAAAAAGATCCTTGATCCCGCTTCATCATCTTCTGCACACCTCCCTTTACCCATTGATCTCCAGCGGTCCCGCAGACAAGAAACGTGAGTCTTGCGGACCAATGATCCTGTATGTTGCAAACCTTCTTCGGGGTGGATTGCCCCGGATTTTTTCGTTCATTTTTTTGGCATAATCTGTGCAGACTTTTTGAGGGAGATTTCCCAGATCCAATGGGCAAAGGTATGTAAAGGAATCCTCGTTTGCAATTGTTCTGACCAGTTGGAGCAGCAACACATGAAATTGAGACTGAAAGGGAAAATGACATTAGGTGGGATTCTGGTGGTGGTTTTTTCGATGGTACTCTCAACCCTCATCATCACGTGGACGGCCAACAAACAAAACCAGGATGAGGAAGTCCGATCACTCAACCAGGCATTCGTTGTTATCCAGGAGGATTTCTCCAACAGGGAAAATACACTCCTTGAACAAAGTAAACAGATCGCCAAGAGAAAAAATCTGGGGACCCTTCTGAAATACTTCGGTCAATCAAAAACCGACGCAACGATCATGTCAACTTTGGAAGAGCAGTGCATGGGCTTGGCAAAGGTTTTAGTTGATGTTCTCAAAATGAATCATCTGTGGAAAATCGCTGCTTATGATAATGAAGGAACCCTCATGGCATTTTCCATTAAGGAAGGTGAAAATGTGCTTATCGGATATACCTTTCGGACGCCTGAGAAAATCAACTACAAGGTGGCATCCGTAGAAAAAGGAGAAAAGATTACCGAAGAGAAATTTCAAAATCTGGAAAACTGCGAAAAGATCGCCACGCGACTGGGTTACGACCCTCCGAAACGCCCGACGGTTCAGTTCAAGGCGAGGAACAAACGCGCATTCTTGAGTGCGTCTGCGCCGATACTGGCCACTGACTACGTGGAACAGGATGGAGAAGTCAAAGAGGTTCATGTTCCCACAGGGTTGATGGTTTTAGAGAAATCAGTGGATTCTCAGATTCTCGAAAGACTTTCAAAATTAACCGGAACAGAAGTCAATCTGTTTCTCGGGAACAAAATCGCGGCCGGATCAAAGAACGAATACTCAACGTTCAACAGGGAGCTTTCCGCCCGGCTGGCGAATGGAACTGAAGTGAAAGAAGGGTTGGGCTCACAAGTCCTCATCGGGCAACTGAATTTGGGCGATGAGGCCTTTGCCGAAGGGGTCATTTCCATTATAGAGGGAGGAAAACGCGTGGGCGTGCTTTCCTCGCTGCGTTCAAAGGCCATTTCGCGCAAGAACACGATTCACACCATCCAAATGTTGAGCATCGTATCCCTTATCTGCATCTTGCTTGTCCTCCCCTTTACCCTGTTTTTTGCGCGATCCATTACGAAACCCATCAGTGCGGCCGTAACTGAACTTGGGGAAGGTTCTGAACAGGTGGCCACCGCCGCCGGGGAAATCTCCAATGCAAGCCAATCGGTGGCACAAGGCTCATCTCAACAGGCCTCCTCTTTAGAGGAAACCTCATCCTCTCTTGAAGAGATGTCTTCCATGATCAAAAACAATGCAGGGAACGCAAAGGAGGCGGACGCGCTGACAAAAGGATCGAGGGGGAATCTCCAAAACGCCAACAAATCCATGAAGGCGCTTATCAGTTCCCTTGAAGAGACCTCCACGGCAAGCAACAATGTTGCCAAGATTGTCAAGACGATCGATGAGATCGCTTTCCAGACCAATCTTCTTGCCTTGAACGCGGCGGTGGAGGCGGCAAGGGCTGGGGAAGCGGGAGCCGGGTTTGCGGTGGTTGCAGACGAAGTTCGTAACCTTGCGCAGCGCTCTGCTGAAGCCTCCATGAACACTCAGGAACTCATTACCGATATCATTCAGAAGATCGAAACAGGGGCCGTTCTGGTCAAAGAGACGGATGAATTTTACCGGGAGGTGGCCGTGAGCGTTCAGAAGGTTGCTGATCTCATCAGTGAAATTTCCGAGGCAAGCGACGAACAGGCCCGTGGCATCGAAGAGATCAGCCATGCAGTGGAAGAAATTGACAAGGTTGTTCAAGGTGCCGCAGCAAACGCGGAAGAGTCTGCCAGTGCTTCAGAACAAATGAGTGCTCAAGCGGGACAGATGAGGAGAGCTGTTGTAGATCTGGCCGGGATTGTGGGAATTGCAAAGATGAATGGAAACCGGGAAAACAGCACGGGTGTGGAAAATTTTGAATCCCTCATCCCCCATCAGAGTGTGGTTGCCGGGAATGGCAGGAAAAGGTCCCTATGGAAGCGACTGCCATTTTTTGCCGGAAGGCGTCATCCTGACCTTGAGGACAATGCTTAGGAACTTTGGCGCTTGAAGGCCAAAAAACGAGGATCGCATCTGTCAAAATAATGACTTTCAACGAAGCCGTCATGGTGTTGATGGAGGAAAAAGAATTCTCAGGGAGGAATTTTAAATGGGTTTTGATACGAGCATCAAGGTCTTGATAGTGGATGATTTTGCCACGATGAGGCGGATTGTGAAAGGCGTTCTGAAACAACTCGGCTTTTCCAACATTGTGGAAGCTGAAGACGGGAGCGCAGCACTTTCGGAATTGAAGAAGGATCCTGTCGGGCTGATCGTGTCCGACTGGAACATGCCGAAGATGAGCGGCCTGGATCTGCTGAAGGCCGTAAAGGGGGATGCGAGCCTAAAAGATATTCCCTTTGTCATGGTGACGGCTGAGGGACAGAAGGAAAATGTCATTGAGGCGGTCAAGGCCGGTGTGAGTAACTATATCATGAAACCCTTCACCCCGGAGACCTTCAGCGAGAAACTGGAAAAGGTCCTGGGCGGCTAGCGGGCCGGCAGGATGCGAAAATAGTCGATTTCAACACGGAGGAGGCCTTGCAGTAATGTCTCAGGGATTAGAACCCATCGAGAAGCAACTGGAACTCATGGCATTGGAGGTGGTGACTCTGGATGGAGGAGATATCCAGTCACTGGGCAGGATCATGAACAGCATCGAGGCCCTTGAAGGGCTTTCAGGGCAGATCGATCAGCCTGTTTTTCAGGGGCTCGCAGGTGCCGTAAAACAATACGTTGAAAAACTCATTCTCTTTGAGGAGAGTGATGTCGCGCCCTTGGAGGAGGGTATCGGCTGTCTCCAAGGTATATTTCGTGCAGTGAGTCGTGAGGAGGATTTCAAGGAAGATATGGGCCCGCTACTTAAGAAGTTGGGGGCCCCGGATGTCGTACCCCATGAAGGAAAGGAAAAAGAAACCGAAATCCATGACCCTGATGATAATGCTCGGAACCAAGGCGCGGAAGAAGTCCTGGAATTGAATGAGGAAGATCGTGAGATTTTGAGCGATTTTGTTTCAGAATCCCTTGAAAATCTTGCTTCAATCGAGGTCAATCTGATCGATCTCGAAGACGACCCGGAGAACCTGGAAGCGATCAACGCCATTTTCAGACCCTTTCATACCATCAAAGGGGTCTCCGGATTTCTTCATTTGGAGAAGATCAACAAACTCGCACACGGCTCAGAGAACCTGCTTGATAAGGCTCGTGATGGAGAGATCAGGGTTGCGGGAAGTGTGGTGGATCTCGTGCTTGAGTCCGTGGATATGTTGAAGCGCATGATTCAGTCCGTTGAGGAGGGGCTGGAAAACGGAACGACGCTTGAGAAGGGATTGGATATCAACCCGCTTTTAGATAAGATTCAGTCCTTTCTTTCCAGAAGTGATTCCATTTCCGGGAAACCGTTGGGCGAAATCCTCGTTGATGAAGGCGTCATTAGCAAAGAAAAACTGGAAGACACTCTCAAGGAACAAGAAAAGAAACCGGACAAAAAATTGGGCGAGATCCTTATGGAGGAAGGATCAGCAGATCCAAAGGAAGTCGTTGGGGCCCTGCGCAGCCAGAAGAAATTCGGTGGAAAAAAGACCCTGGATCTCCAGATCAAGGTGGACACCAAACAGCTGGACACACTGGTGGACATGACCGGAGAACTGGTCATTGCACAGTCCATGCTGAGGCAGAATGAAACCCTGCTCTCCGTTGGAAATCAGAAGCTGTACCAGAACCTGAACCAGCTCAATCAAATCACTTCCACCCTTCAAAAAACGGCCATGTCCCTGCGGATGGTTCCTATTCGAAGCACTTTTCAAAAAATGGTACGGTTGGTCAGGGACTTGGCAAAGAACTTCGGAAAACAGGTAACATTGATCATGGAAGGAGAGGATACGGAGATCGACCGGAATGTGGTGGACGAACTTTACGAACCGATGGTCCACATGATACGTAATGCGGTTGATCATGGTATTGAGACCCCTGAAACCAGAGAGGCAGACGGGAAACCTGCCAATGGTTTTGTACATCTTCGGGCCTATCATCGTGGAGGGAACGTAGTCATTGAGATCGAGGACGATGGCAAAGGGCTTGACAGGGAGAGGATTCTTGAAAAGGCGAAGGCGAATAAAATGGTCACGGATGAGGTCGGTCTGAGTGATTCCGAAACTTACAATTTGATATTTCAACCGGGGTTTTCAACGGCCAAAGAGGTAACCGATGTTTCCGGCCGCGGAGTGGGAATGGATGTGGTCAAAAAAGCGATCGAGAAACTCAGAGGAAGGGTTGAGATCAACAGTACTCCGGGCCAGGGCTCCATTTTCACCATCAACCTGCCCTTGACCCTCGCGATTATTGAAGGGATGTTGGTCAGGGTCGGGGAGGAACGCTATATTATCCCCGCGCTGGCCATTTTGGAGTCCTTCAGGCCGGAAAAGACCCAGTACTCCACTGTGAAGGGAAAAGGGGAGATGGTTTTGGTAAGAGGGAAACTTATTCCACTTATCAGGCTTGACAGGATTGTGGGCACCGAAGGGAAATACCAGAATCCCTGGGAAGGACTCGTTGTTGCGGTAGAACACGAAGATCATCAGATGTGCCTTTTGCTTGATGAACTGCTGGGAAAGGAAGAAGTGGTCATCAAAAGCCTTGGTGAAAATCTCAAGCATATCAAAGGGCTTGCAGGGGGCGCCATCATGGGAGACGGCAGGGTCGGGCTTATTCTTGACATTGCCGGGCTGTTCGAAATTGTCCGGGAAGATTATTGAACGAAACTGGAAGGGCATTTAAGTGAATATCATTGTAGGCGTTTCTGACATGAAGGTGACTCAGGACCTCGATTCAGTCCTGATAACCTACTCATTAGGGTCCTGTATAGGGGTTTCGATTTACGATCCGGTTGCCAAGGTTGGAGGGTTGCTTCACTATATGCTGCCGGACTCCAATCTTGACAAAGGAAAGGCCCAGAAAAATCCTTTCATGTTTGCCGATACGGGCATCCCCAATCTATTCAAAGCGGCATACAAGCTGGGTGCGGTCAAACAGAGAATGAAGGTCATTGTGGTCGGTGGTGCCCAGGTTCTGGACCAGAAGGGTTTTTTCAATATCGGGAAGAGAAATCATATGGCCTTGAGAAAAATTTTCTGGAAGAACAAGGTCATGATTGATTATGAGGAGGTTGGGGGGAACGTTAACAGGACCATCAAACTTCAGGTCCAAGACGGAGTGAGCTGGCTCAAAATATCAGGCCAGCAATTCATAAAAATATGAATAGCATAGAAGCCATAATTAAAAAAATTGATAATATAAAGCCCATCCCGCAGGTGGCCCAAAAGGTCATGGCCGTTGCCAAAGATCCTTTGAGTTCCGCTTCCGATCTGGCTGATATTATCCAGTATGATTCCGCCCTTACGGCAAACTTGCTGAAGATGTGCAATTCACCGTTCTTTGGACTTTCAAGAAAGGTGGATTCCATTCATCAGGCAGTGGCTTACCTGGGCATCAATCAGGTGGTTGATATGGCGCTTATGGATCTGGGCAGCGAGAATCTGAAGCAGGCACAAGGTGGATATGACCTGAGGGCGGGCGAATTGTGGAAGCATGCCGTGGTCTCGGCTTTCATGGCTAAGGAAATAGCAAATGCCAAAGATCTGAAGGATAAACACCTGGTATTTACGGCATCTCTCCTGAAGGATATCGGCAAGGTCGTGCTGAGCGAGCATGTGGGGAATTATTTCGACCACATCGAGAAAACCATTACAGAGCAGGATATTACTTTTAGAGAAGGTGAAAAACAGGTTATCGGCATTGACCATGCGGAGCTTGGGGCATTGATTGCCAAGAAATGGAATTTCAGCGATAGAATGATTCGTATCATCCGGAATCACCATCTGGACGGTGGATGGGATGAGAAAGACATGGAAATCGCCGTTGTCTATGTCGCGGATACCCTGTGCATGATAATGGGAATAGGTGTTGGATCCGATGGTCTGGCCTATCGGTTTCATCCAAAGGTTATGGAGAAGCTGGATTTTACGGACACCGACATTCAGCTGATGATGGCCTCTTTTGGTGAAAAGCTTCATGAGGTGGAAGCTCTGGTTGGCAAGGTTTAGTAGAAAAATGGCCCGTGAACGGGGCTCCAACCATGAACAAGGAAGGTAAGTGAAATGGCGTATAATATCCTGGTCGTTGATGATTCATCGCCGATGCGGGCGGTGATTCGAAAAACCATAGAAATTTCGGGCTTCAGCGTGGGTGAGTACTTTGATGCCGCTAACGGACTTGGTGCCCTTGAAATCTTGGAAAACAATTGGGTGGACCTTGTCGTCACCGATTACAACATGCCCGAGATGAACGGGCTGGAACTCATTGAAGAAATGAAAAGAAATGAATTGTTCTCGGCGATTCCCATTGTGGTTATCACGACTGAAGGAAACGAGCAAATGGTGCAGCAGTTCCTGGAAAAAGGAGCAACCGGCTACATCCAGAAACCCTTCACTCCTGAAGACATCCGTGAAAAATTGAATGGCATTATTGGAGAGACGGAAAATGGGTTGGGAAGCACTGAAGGAAGCGACGAAGACCTCGATTTCTGAGGTTCTGGAGACCATGTTTTTTTTGCCTTTGGAAGTGTCCGAATCTGAAGGCGGGGGGGATTTATCAGAGATCTCCAAGGATCAGTTGATGGGGGCCGGCCTGAAGTTCACCGGGCCTATGGCGGGGGAAGTCGTGTTTTTGATACCGATTAAACTCGCCCGATCGCTGACTGCTGATTTTTTGGGACAGGAAAATGCGGACGTCGGCACAGGTGACATAGAGGAGACCGTCAAAGAACTGGTCAATATGATTACAGGCAAGGCCTTAAGCCTCTTTGATGATGAGGCAATCTTCAAACTGGGAATTCCAGAGGCGGCGGAGCCCGCCGAGCCCATGGACAGTTTTTTTTCAGAGGATGACAATGCATTCACACTGCTCTTCAATGCCATCGAACATCAACTGGCCTTGAGAATAACCATTGGATCCTAAACCAAGATGGAAGGGAATCAGCCCATAAAGGTACTCGTGGTGGACGATTCAGCGGTGGTCCGTAAGGTTTTCGCTGAAGAATTGTCCCGGGAGAGGGGGATAGAGGTTGTCGGAACGGCGCCCGATCCCTATGTTGCGAGGGACAAAATCGTCAGGTTGAAGCCGGACGTTGTCACCCTTGATATCGAAATGCCCAGAATGGACGGCATTACTTTCCTGAAGAAATTGATGAGCTACTATCCCTTGCCGGTCATTATCGTAAGCTCACTCACCTCAAAGGGCAGCGATCTGGCCCTGGAAGCGCTCTCCATAGGGGCCCTGGAGGTTATTTCAAAACCGTCCGGGTCCTATTCCGTCGGCGACATGAGCTTGCAGTTGGCAGACAAGATCAAGGCGGTGGCTGGGGTAAAGGTCGCTGGGCGGGGGATGGACAGAAAAAACGCTGAAGGGAAACCGGCCCAGGCCACGAAGGCGCTGAGTTCAACCACGAATAAAATTATTGCCATCGGAGCATCAACCGGCGGCACGGAAGCCCTCAAGACAGTGTTAACGCAAATGCCTCCAAACGCCCCCGGAATTGTTGTGGTTCAGCATATGCCGGCAAAGTTTACCACCTCCTTTGCGGAGAGGCTGGACAGCCTTTGTGCCCTGCAGGTAAAGGAGGCGCAAGATGGCGATACCGTTATCAATGGGAGAGCTCTGATTGCCCCCGGAAACTACCATATGCTCTTGAGGAGGAGCGGGGCCCGCTATTACGTTCATGTCAAACAGGGTCCCCTCGTTCACCATCAAAGACCTTCTGTCGATGTCCTGTTCAAATCCGCAGCCGAATACGCCGGGTCAAACGCTCTTGGCATCATACTGACAGGTATGGGTGCTGACGGCGCAGAGGGACTTTTGAGAATGAGGCATACGGGGGCAGGAACAATAGCGCAGGATGAAAAGACTTGTGTGGTTTTTGGTATGCCAAAAGAGGCAATTAAGATTGATGCGGCTGAGGCAATTGCTCCACTCTCGGATATCACGGCTACAGCTCTGGAGATGATTGCAAGATGACCGACCTGGGGATTTTACAGTCGGACTTTACAGATTCCTTCAATGCTCTTTCTGCCTGTTGCTCCTCACATCTGGAATAAAATTCCCACCTGCGGATCAATCGGGGGAATTATTTCCCTTTTATCTAGTGGAGCGGTCTTCCTATTGTTATTTCCCATTGAAAAAACAGATCTGTAAGCTATTGAAATAAAAGAGTAATCACTGGATAAGAAACCTTAAACCGTGTTTTGGCAATATAATTGCATTTGATGAAAGGAAAGCGGAAGCGCATTTTTCAGTTTGAGTGAGTAAAAATGCCAGGGAGGGGTTTTTAGGTTTCCGATAAATAATTTACAAGGATTAGAGAGATGAAAATTCACGATATAGAGGGTGTCCGGTTGCCTCAGAAGATCAGGTCCCAACCGGGTTCGGTCAAAGAAAAGGGCGGTTTCCAGGAGGTGATGAATCAGGTCATCAACGGGAACACGCCGGGCGAAGCAAAGGATCCATCGGCAAACCATGTGCTTTTTCCTGAAACGGTCATACCTGTCCAATCAGCTCAGAACGTCTGGCCGGAAGGGGCCACGGACACGTCCGGGCAGAAGGCCATTGGAGAGCTTGAGGGCGCCCTTGATTTGGCTGGGTACTATGCCGACAAACTGGCTGACCCTGATGTGAATACGGAAGCCCTTGAACCTCTGGTAACCCATCTTGAGGAAAGGCTTCAGAGCTTGAGACTGCTGGAAAAGGAAGGGACCCTTGATGGCACATTGAAAGAAATCATCTCTGACCTGAACATCAATCTCGTCACGGAAATTGCAAAATTCAGGCGCGGAGATTATTCCTGATTAGAGATCAACGACTTCAAAAACGGATTCTTTGCGATTCCATCAATGATTGCCGTCCGTCCCTGCAAAAATGAGTTGAATTGAAAGATGACTTTCTTTCAATTCCGTCTCAAAGGTCACGCCGCAATTCTTCAGGAGAAGCACGGCCACACAAAGGCTGATTTCCTCTTCTCGATCTCCCAAGAGCGTAGACGCGTTGCAGGCCACATTCAGGTTGTCACAGAAGCCTCCTGAAATCCCCATATCTCTAATGACGATATACACAATCGGATTTTCGTGGGACAATGTTGTGCCGACACAGAGATTTTTCGATTCCCACCTCTCAAGTTCTTCGACAAGCCTTTCAAAAAACAATCCCATTCCGAGACAGAAATAAGGGGGTACAGGTGTTAAGGCAGGAAGGGAAGGAGCCAATTCCAGCTTGGTCTCCACATTGTGCTTGAAATAGATGTTGGACCTGAGGAATTCAATTTCCTGGTGGAGAAAATGGTTGATATCCATTTTTTCCGGTGGGTAGTCCAAAAAATCCGCTCTCATGCCTGTGATTCTGAGCTGGTTGCTCAAGTTTTCGAATTCATCGTTCATTTGTGAGAGGCGATGGGAAAACTTCTCCAGAAGTTCGTTTCCGGATTGATTCTCCTTGAGGAGAAAGTGCTGCATGACGTCCATCTGCATCCCGAGGCTGTGCAGGGGGCTGTTGAGGTTATGGATCAAGCCCCCAAGCAGATTGCCAAGAGAGGCCAGATGGCAGAGACGGGTGAGATTGTGAAGGGATATCTCGAATCTTTTCATTTAGTCTTCCTTTTGGTCTTTTTCCAATCGAATCATTTTTCGTTGTTTCTTGAAAATGGTCTCAATGATCGCATCCCTCGCCCTCTCTTCGATGTGCTCATAATGGGCAGCCACACAGTATTTCTGGACACCCTTTTCTGAGGGCGTTAATTTGGATTCAACCCGAACGACCCTGGCAATGAATTCAACCATGAACTCAAAGGTGTCGGGCATAATAAGATCCATTTTCAGCAAAACACCTTTTGAAAACGGGTCCTTGCTCACAAATTTTATACCTGAGCCACTCAGTTCTGTAACCTCGTTCATCAGTTTGTCAGGCTGATCGGAGGATGGTGCCATTTGTTCAATAACAAAGTTGACCTTATTGTCCATCATTTTCAGGCACCTGTAGAGTGCTTCTTCCTCTGATCCGGATGGCAGTTGATCAATGATCTCGTCAATGGGGCTCGAAAATGAAGACTTTTGAAGGATGCCGCTCATGTTTCCCTGTTCAACCAGTTCCATTTCTTCCCTGGTCAACAAACGGCACCGTGTGGATAAGGCGATGTCTGTCCTCAAGTATTCCCGTCTATTTTCCGGGCTCATGGCTCTTCCTCACTGGATGTTATCCGGTTTCCATTTCAATGACTGAAGAAAACACAATCTGTCATTGAATGCAATAAAAATACCAGAGGCATGCCTGCGGTTCCATGGACAGGTTATTGCCTTAATATATGGAGGGCAGCATCCACAACTTCTGCATCAAACTGCGTCCCCCTGTTTTTCGCCAGCTCTTCAAGACAGTATTCAAAGGGTAGGGCCTTTCTGTACGCCCTGTCTGAGTTCATTGCGTCGAAGGCATCCGCCACGGAAAGGATCCTGGCCAGTTGCGGGATTTTTTCTCCCGTCAGCCCATCGGGATAACCCTTTCCATCCCACCTTTCATGGTGATTTCGAATGACAGCCAGTTCTTCGTTGTCCAGATTCAGCGGGGACACGATGCTGACCCCAATGAGAGGGTGTGCCTTGATCTTCATGAATTCTTCTTCGGTCAGACGGGTTGGCTTTTTCAGAACATGATCGTCTATTCCGATTTTTCCAATATCGTGGAGGGGGCCGCTGGATTCGAGCCTTCTACAGTCTTCATAGGGACGCCCGAGGGCCTTGGCAATATCCAGCGCCAGTTGCGTTACACGTTGGGAGTGTTCCCTGGTATATGGATCGCGTGCCTCAATGGCACTGACCAAGGCACCGAGAGTTGCGAAGAGATTTTCCTTTAGACTGTCATAGAGTGCCAGGTTTTCAATATTTTGCGCGGTTCGTTCAGCCAGAAAGCTGAGTAGAAATTGGTCCTCTTCACTAAAGGACTTGTTTTTGAGCTTGTCTCCGATGAGAAGCAGACCAAAGAGTTCTTCCCGAATCCTGAAGGGCATGGAAACGATTCCAGGGGAGCGGAAGACCTCATAGACCGGCACCCTTTGAGAAAGCATAAGGGGGGAAAAGTTCTCCATGAAATCCATAGGGATATAGGTTTTCCCTTGGGGATCGGATTCCAGGGCTACCTGAAAACCGGGAAAGATCTTTTCAATCCCCTCTTGAGCCAGTGAAATGAGAGCTGGATGTTCTTGATCGTAGAGAAAAAAGCATCCCCTGGATGCCTCGCATGAATGCAATGCCTTTGTGACAAGGTAGCCAAAGAGATTATCAGATCGGTTGATTTTGGACAAGGTGTCTATAATATCGTAAAGCAAGGTCTTTTCCCGGATCTTTTTTTGCAGTTCGCGATTCAGTTTTTCAACCTGGTGCTTTTGTTCCAATTGCCTGTTCAATAGCCAGTTTTTTTTCGTCAGATCATGGAAGCGATGTATCCTTTCCATGGAAATCTTCAAGTCCTGCAGACGAAAGGGCTTAATCAAGAAATCTGAGGCTCCGTTTCTCATGGCCTCGATGACCTTTTCCATGGAAGGGTATCCGGTCATGACGACGATGCTGGTCGGCCTTTTTTTGCCGTTAAGATTTTTCAGGAGTTCCATGCCGCTCATTTCCGGCATCATAAGATCCATAAAGAGATAGTCAAACCTTTGATGGTCCAGGACCTCCAAGGCTACTTTGCCGTTTCCAGCTGTCACAACATTGGAAATACCGAGATGGTAGAGGTAAGCTTCGAGAGACTCCCGAATGCTCCTTTCATCGTCCACCACCAAGGCCTTCAAAGAATAAAGCCCCGGTCTGATTTCTATTTCCGGTTTTTGAAGAGCCGTGATTTGCACAGTTCAAATTCCCTTTCGGACAGCATACCTTGCATTTTCAGCCGAGAAAGCCGTTCGAGATCTGAAAGCAGGTTTTTTCTCCCATCTGCATGGTTTTCAAGCAAATGATGGGGAAGTGCATTTCCGGTAATGACGGTTTTTCCGGTGATATCTCCGCCGGCGGATGGCGATTTGTCGGAATCGTTGGAGTGATCGGAAGCCATGATCCTTTTAACGAGGTGGAGTTGCTGATAGGCCTCCTCGAGTTCCGACATGAGTCTTTGGTTTTCCCTGAGCAACCGAATGTTTCCCAATGCGTTCTTTACGACAATCTTGATCTCTTCCAGTCTGAAGGGTTTGGTAATATAGTCGTATGCGCCTTCACGAATGGCACTGACCGCCGTTTCCAAAGATGCAAAGCCGGTAATCAGGATGACAAGCGTGCTTGGATTGATGTTTTTTGCGATGCTGAGCACCTCAAGGCCGGTGGCGCCGGGCATCATAATGTCTGAAATGATGAGATCATAAGGCCGGGTTCGGCATTTTTCAATGGCATCCAAACCGTTTGAAGAGGCGGCCACATGGTAGTTCTCTTCGGAAAAAGAGTTCTGGAGAACAGAAAGCATATTTGGGTCGTCGTCAACTATGAGTATGTGAAATTCCATTGGATAGAAAGTTACGCTTTCCATTTTGATGTAATCGTAAAAAGTCCGTCCCGAGACTTCTAACAAAGTCGCTTTATTAAACGCGTATAGAGAAGCGAATCTGAGAATCTTTTTTCATGTGCTTTCTCAAAGTACACTTGGCAGCTCACTTCAACATAGACGGCTATTCGGGGTTTATTCCTCCTAAACCCATGCGCTCACTACTGTGTACAGCTAAACCCCAAGATAACCGTCCATCCCCTCCGGAGTGTTTAGAAAGCATTTGAAAAAGATTGTCAGGTTCGGTTCCCTTCGTTGCTCATAGACTGCCGTTTGCGGCATAAATTAGCTTTTTACGAAGTCATCCATTTTGAAGGGATTGATTCAAGGTTCCGGCTTCTCAAATATTCATCGGAATCTGTCTCATGAGACTTGAGCGGTTTCAAGCCTTTCTTGAAGGCGGTCTTTGCTAAGGGTTTTTTGCGAGGGTCCTATGGAAGTTTTGTAGGATTCGGAATTTTCAGGATTCCCAACCGTGAATACCGATCAAATCAACAAACCTGCATGCGCCAAGTTCTTTCCGGGTATAGGTATCCTTGCCCTTTCTCGTGATCTTGATCAATTCCTGGCTGAAACGGTTGCCCACGGGAATAACCAGTTTCCCTCCTTCTGACAATTGCTCGAGCAAAGGTTCGGGGACCTTCGGCGCCCCCGCTGTTACGACGATGGCGTCAAAAGGGGCGTATTGCTCCCAGCCGATGGTTCCATCAAAGGCTTTGAAAAGGACGTTGGTGTATCCGAGTTCCGCAAGCGTGCTTCTCGCTCCGGTCATGAGGGGCCTGATTCTCTCAATGGTATAGACTTTGTTTGATAATTCAGCAAGGACAGCCGCCTGATACCCGCTCCCCGTCCCTATTTCCAGCACAGTTTCGTTCCCTTTCAGCTCAAGTGCTTCCGTCATGAGGGCCACGATATAGGGCTGGGAAATGGTCTGTTTATGTCCGATGGGCAGAGGGTGGTCATTATAGGCCTCGCTCCATAGGGCCTGTTCCACAAATCGGTGTCTGGGAACTTTGCCCATGGCGGCAAGCACCCGGGGGTCTTTAATTCCTCGGGGTACCAGTTGCGTCTTGACCATGCGATTTCTGGCAGGACTGTGGTCAGGTTTCATAAAACATCACCTTCTGCAAAATGGACTTTAGCCCGTAGAAGTTGAAATATTTTATCACAGGCCGCTCAGGTATGTAAACCGGACGATTTTGTCGGTGATAAAAAAGTCTCGGGAAGATGATGTCTTGGTGGTGGATCAGGAGGGACGCGGGGTACAGCTTGACATACCACCCTTCGGATGCTAACTTTCCATCCTTTAAATACGAAGATACCAAAGCGTCTTCAGCACAGCAAGGATGGTCCGCAGTTCTGCCGGATCCGAGTTGAACGAGTGACGGGACCTGCTGTGGTCTGATGCATGCAACCGGAGGGGCCAAATGACCTTTCAAGAATTGATATTCTCCCTGGAAACCTATTGGGCGGGCCAGGGGTGCCTCATTCAACAGCCCTACGACCTGGAAGTCGGTGCCGGAACCTTCAATCCGGCGACCCTCTTGAGAGTATTGGGGCCTGAACCATGGTCTGTTGCTTATGTGGAACCCTCCAGGAGGCCGACCGACGGGCGTTATGGCGAAAACCCCAATCGGCTGGGACATTACTACCAGTACCAGGTGATCATCAAACCGTCCCCCTTGGATATACAGGAACTCTATTTAGGGAGCCTGAGGGCCATGGGCATTGACCCACTCGACCACGATATCAGATTTGTCGAAGACGATTGGGAGTCTCCAACCGTCGGGGCCTCAGGTTTAGGGTGGGAAGTCTGGCTCGATGGCATGGAGGTGACCCAGTTTACCTATTTTCAACAGGCCGGGAGTGTGCGTCTGGACCCCATTTCCGTTGAGATCACCTATGGGCTTGAGAGAATAGCGATGTATCTTCAAGGGAAAGAGAATGTTTACGAGCTTGAATGGAACGACAGGATAACTTACGGGGACGTCCACAAAAAGGCAGAGTGGGAATTTTCCGTGTACCATTTTGAAGTGGCCGATCTGGAAATGCTCGTGGATCTTTTCAACATGTATGAGAAGGAATCCCTGCGTCTGAGTGAAAAGAGCCTGGTACTGCCCGCATATGATTATTGTCTGAAATGCTCACACACGTTTAATATCCTTGATGCGAGAGGAGCCATCAGCGTAACGGAGCGGTCCCACTACATCGATAGGATCAGACATCTGGCCAGACTCGTTGCAAAGAACTACTTGGCCCAGAGGGAAGCGCTTGGCCATCCCCTGCTGAAAAAAACTGTGTAAAACTAACACTTATTGAACGAGAAAGATATGAAAGCCGAATTTTTACTGGAAATAGGAACAGAGGAAATTCCTGCGGGTTACCAGAGAAGCGGCCTGAAATCCCTTCTGGATATTACCAAGGAGATGCTCAAGGAAAACCGGATCAACGTTGAGGGCGAGCTGGAGACTTTCGGCACCCCAAGACGCCTCATCCTCATGGGAAAAGGTCTGGCCGCCAAACAGGAGGACATCACAAAGGAAATTACAGGGCCACCGAAGGGGGTGGCTTTTGATGGTGATGGACGTCCCACCAAGGCGGCGGAGGGCTTTGCCAGGAAACAGGGGATTTCCATTGATGAGCTTTCGACCATCCGGACCCCTAAAGGTGAATATCTATACGCCAAACGCCGGATTATCGGAAGACCGACTATCGAAATCCTGTCCCATTCCCTGCCCAGGGTCGTCGAAGATATCCCCTGGCCCAAAACCATGAGGTGGGGAAACATTGGATTCGCCTTTGTACGGCCCATACACTGGATACTTGCTCTTTTCAACGGGAAGATCATTCCCTTCACATTGGCGGGAATAGAGGCGAGCAATTTGACTTACGGGCACCGATTCATGGCCCCCGAAGCCATCCAGGTTTCCGGGGCGGAGGATTATTTCAAGAAAGCAAGAGAACGATTTGTCGTCATTGAACAGAGCGAGCGTGAGAAAATGGTGCTGGAAAAGGCCACCGCTGCAGCCGGAGAAGTGGGCGGGACACTGGGTCGTGACCCTGATCTACTAGCCACTGTCGCCAACCTTGTGGAGTACCCGTCAGCAGTGTGCGGCCATTTTGAGGAAGGTTTTTTGCACCTCCCGGACCCGGTATTAATCAAGCCCATGAAGGAACACCAAAAGTATTTTCCCGTCTACGATGGGAACAAAAAGTTGATGCCCCATTTTGTCGCCGTCAACAACACGCTCGCCAATTCGGTGGAGGTGGTGAGGAAGGGCCACGAACGTGTTCTCAGGGCCAGATTGTCCGATGCGGATTTCTTTTTCAATGAAGACAAAAAGCGACCCCTGGATCACCGTCTCGAAGACCTGAAGGACGTGATCTATCAGGCTCAACTGGGCACCTCCTACGCCAAAGTCAAACGTTTCGAAGAGATTGCCGGATATCTCGGTGCCATGATCCTTCCAGGTTATGAGGAAGAGATTGGTTTGGTTGCACGACTGTGCAAATGCGATCTCGTCACCCAAATGGTTCAGGAGTTCCCCTCTTTGCAAGGTGTCATGTGCAGGGAGTATGCAAGGCTGGAAGGTTATCCGGAAAAAATCTGCGAGGCCCTTTATGAGCACTATCTCCCGGAAAGAGCAGGAGGAAAGCTCCCGGATTCGGAGATCGGTGCCATTGTGGGGCTGGCTGATCGCATGGACACTATTTGCGGGTGTTTTGCCGTTGGGCTGGATCCTTCAGGCACGGCAGACCCGTTTGCCCTGAGAAGGCATGCTATTGCCACCGTCAGAATTCTGGAAGCCTTTCGCTGGGAACTGCCCTTGGTCGATTTTGTAACAAAAAGCCTCTCTGTTTTGAAAAAGGAAATTGATTTTGACAAGGGAGTAATCCTGGCCAAGGTCATGCAATTTTTCAGAGAACGGTACAAGCAGTTGATGATCCGGGCCGGCTATGAAAATGAATTCATCGAAGCCGTTATTTCTTCGGAATTCAACCACATTCATCTTATCAGGACAAGACTTGATCAGATCCGGGCCTATGCATCAAAATCGGAAGAGTTTGAGGCACTGGCCATCACTTTCAAGCGAATAGTCAATATCCTGAAGAGACAGAAAGAAGGTTTTGAAGTGGACCCCGGGCAATTTCAAAAACCCTGTGAAACAGGTCTGTGGGACAGGTTCCAGGAGCTCCGGGAGCAAATCGTCGAGCATGTCTCGAGAGAGGATTATGCAGCCGCACTGGATCTGCTGGTTAAGCTTAGAAAGCCTGTGGATGATTTTTTTGATGGTGTTGAAATTCTTACCAAGGAATCACAACCCCTAAAAGAAAATAGGGTAGGTATATTGCAGCATTTGGCAGGGCTCTTTTTGAGCATAGCCGATTTTTCCAAACTCTCCATATAAGATGTTTCCTCTCGACATAGCAGCATTATTTCTTGATCAGAAGATAGAGTTCCCCTTCGTGCTTGAGATGCCCTGCAGCTATCTCAGCGTACCGACCGCTGCCCCAGAAAAGATCCGCCCTTCCGGCCCCTTTTATGGCTCCGCCCGTATCTTGGTTAAGTACGAACCGTGAAAAAGGCTCCCAGCCCGTAATCTTGTCATCCTTGTCAACAATGGGTTTTTCACAGGAGATAAAGGCCAGGGCACCTTTGGGAAATAGTT
>CAYOIU010000038.1:0-18429 GCA_964404085.1 uncultured Desulfobacteraceae bacterium
GGCATAGCGGGGAAACGGTTAACTTCGACTATTTAAGGCTGACATCAATCATTTGAAAATACGGAGGATTAGACATGGATAAATTTTTGGAAGGGGGTTCCAAGAACCCGCTGAAGATTCAGGACAACACCTTCCGTGACGGGCATCAATCCCTTCTGGCGACACGAATGAGGACAGAGGACATGCTCCCCATTGCCGAAAAAATGGACGATGTGGGCTTCTGGGCAATGGAAGTGTGGGGCGGCGCGACCTTTGACACCATGCACCGGTTCCTGGGTGAAGATCCCTTCGATCGGATTCGAACCCTGAAAAAATACATCAAGAAAACCCCATTCAGCATGCTGCTGAGGGGGCAGAATCTCGTCGGTTACAGGAATTATGCCGATGACGTGGCCCGGCTTTTCGTGGACAAGGCCTGTGAAGCAGGAATGGACATCTTTCGTGTCTTTGATGCCCTGAATGATTTCAGAAATTTCAGGACTGTTGTGGAACGTATCAAGGCCAACGGCAAGCACTTTCAGGGGACGATCTGCTATTCCCTCACCGAAAGACGCATGGGCGGAGACGTATTCAACCTGGAATATTATCTGAAAAAAGCAAAAGAAATTCAAGACATGGGAGCGGACACCCTTTGTCTCAAAGACATGGCCGGCATCATGGCCCCTTTTGACATTGCCAAGATCGTGACCGAGCTGAAAAAGGTGATCACCATCCCCATTCACCTGCATACCCATTATACCAGCGGGATGGCCTCCATGGTCTACCTGGCAGCCATCAGGGCCGGTGTGGATATCGTGGACACCTGCCTGGCGCCCTTTGCACTGCGGACTTCTCAACCGGCCGTTGAACCCATCGTGGCAACCCTGTTTGAAACCGACCGGGATACGGGACTGGATCTTCATGTCCTTTTGGAATTGGGTGACTACCTTGAGAGCGTCGCCCCGAAATACCGCGATTATCTGGCCAAGAACAGGATGTCCGTCATCGATACCGCTGTCCTCGCCCACCAGATCCCTGGGGGCATGATTTCCAATTTGGTGAACCAGTTAAAGGAGGCCAAGGCCCTTGATCGCCTGCCCGAAGTGCACGAAGAGATCGCTATTACGAGGAGAGAACTGGGAACGCCGCCACTGGTCACGCCCACGAGCCAGATCGTGGGGGTCCAGGCGGTATTGAATGTCCTTTTCGGGAGATACAAGATGGTGACCAACGAAGTCAAGGATCTCGTGTATGGTCTTTACGGAAAAACCCCCACCGCGGTAGATTCCGAAGTCCAGGAAAAGGTTCTCAAGAATTACAAACGCGGTCAGACACCCGTGACGGGTCGCGCTGCCGACTATCTGGAACCCGAACTCGCAAAGGACAAGGAAAAGATAGGTGACCTGGCCAAGGATGATTTTGATCTGCTCATCTATGCCCTTTACCCGAGAACAGGGGAGCAGTTTCTGAAATGGAAATACGGATTGGAAGAGCGGCCGAAGGATGTCCTGCCCAAGACGCTGGAGGATATCAGGAAAGAAGACGAAGCCATGGCCGCCGCCATCGAGCAGGTCTGTAAGACCATGTAACAAGGGTTGAACCGGTTTGCCGGTTTTGTCCGTTAACCCGTTAGCAGCAGGTAGAATGGTAGGAGAACCTGGCACTCTAAAAGACCCTCAGGCTCTCCTCCTTAGCACCGGTGAATGAGATGACGAGAAGAAACGGGCAAACCGGCTAACGGGCAAACCGGCTAACCCGCATTTGAAACAAAGGAGTGATGAAATGAGGAAAAAGGTAACCGTTGTGGGCGCTGGAAATGTCGGGGCCACTGCGGCTATGCGTGTAGCCGAAAAGGGACTGGCCGATGTGGTGCTCATGGATATTCTGGAAGGGGTTCCCGTCGGCAAGGCCCTTGACCTCATGGAAGCGGCCCCATTGGAGAAACACGATTCCAAAATCTTTGGGGTGACAAACGATTACGGTCAGGCCAAGGACTCGGATATCGTTATTATAACCGCCGGCATTGCGAGAAAACCTGGAATGAGCAGGGATGATCTCCTTACCACCAATATGAAGATCGTCGGATCGGTAGTAAAGGAAGTCGCTTTTGTTGCTCCCGGTGCGGTGCTGATTATTGTAAGTAATCCCTTGGACGCCATGTGCCATGTGGCCCTCGAGGCGAGCGGGTTCCCCAGGGAAAGGGTCATCGGCATGGCCGGTGTACTGGATTCTGCCCGCTTCAGGTCTTTTATCGCCATGGAGCTTCAGGTATCGGTGGAAAACGTACACGCTTTCGTCCTGGGAGGCCACGGAGACACCATGGTACCCCTGCCCCGCTTTTCTACGGTGGCAGGCATCCCCATCACCGAACTCATGGACGCCGAACGCATAGAGGCCATTGTTCAGAGAACCAGGCAGGGTGGTGCGGAGATCGTCAGTCTCCTCAAGACAGGCAGCGCCTACTACGCACCCGCATCTTCCGCAGTCCAGATGACGGAAGCCATCCTGAAGGACAAGAAAATGATTCTTCCGTGTGCGGCCCTCCTCGAGGGAGAATACGGGATTCAAAATCTGTTCATAGGGGTCCCTGTGAAGCTGGGGTCCGGAGGAATGGAAGAGATCATTGAAATTGAACTCACCCCGCAGGAAAAAGCCGCATTGAACGCATCAGCCGCTGCAGTTGAAGGACTGGTAAAAGACATGGAGCGGTTGAAAGTCTGAGAATGTGGCGAACGCCTTTCTTGTTAAGAATAATATGCTTTTTCGGAGGAGTAGATGAACTGGTTTATGGCGACCTTTAGGTCATCTATCGGCAAGAAACTGGTGATGGCATCGACAGGCCTTCTGTTTTGTCTTTTTCTCGCGACCCACCTCATCGGCAATTTTTTTATCTATGGGGGAGAGGCCGCCTTTAATGGATATTCCGCCCATCTCCATGAATATGGACCCCTGCTTCGTGTGGCAGAGGCGGGTCTTGTGGTCTTCGCCCTGCTTCATATCTTTTTTGCCGCTCTACTCTATTTTCAGAATCTCATGGCCAGGCCGAAGGGCTATGTGATGAAAAAGAGTGTCCTTCACAAGACTGCTCCCGGCGGCCAAACCATATCCTCGAGACTCCAGCCTTACACCGGGTTGTACATCCTGGTATTCGTCATCATTCATTTGTTCGCCTTCACCTTTGTTGATCGAGACGCCCAGGGAGGGCTCTTCAAAATGGTTTCCACGGCCTTTGGGAATCCTCTCTATGCTGTTTTCTACATGTTTTCCGTCATCGTTGTGGCCTTCCACGTCAAGCACGGGCTGTGGAGTGGTTTTCAGACCATCGGTGCCAACCATCCCAAGTATATGCCGGCTATCAAAGTGGTCAGCCTGATTTTTGCATTTATTGTCGGCGTATGTTTTTCCTCAATTCCCGCTTTTCTTTTCTTGACTGCATAAGGAGTGCATAATGGAGTTAGATTCCAAGGTCCCGGGAGGGCCCCTTGAGCAAAAATGGGACAAGTATCTGGACGATCTAAAGCTTGTCAGTCCTGCGAACAAACGAAAATTTGAAATCATCGTGCTTGGAACAGGCCTTGCCGGCGGGTCAGCTTCCGCGACTCTTGCGGAATTGGGTTATCATGTGAAGGCATTCTGTCTGCAGGATACACCACGACGCGCCCACAGTATTGGGGCGCAGGGAGGTATCAACGCGGCCAAGAACTATCCTGGCGATGGGGACAGCATCTGGCGGCTGTTCTATGACACCATCAAGGGAGGTGATTTCCGTTCCAGAGAGGCAAATGTCTACCGCCTGGCCCAAGTCAGCAACCAGATTATTGATCATTGTACTGCCCAGAGCGTTCCCTTTGCGCGTGAATATGGGGGGCTCCTCGCAAACAGGTCCTTTGGAGGCGCGCAGGTCTCCCGTACCTTCTATGCTCGCGGTCAGACGGGACAACAGCTTCTTCTGGGTTGCTACGGAGCAATGATGCGCCAAGTGGCAGCTGGACATATTGAGATGCTTCCCCGCAGAGAAATACTGGACCTGGTGTTGGTAGATGGCTGTGCCCGCGGTGTTGTGGCCCGAAATCTCATCACCGGTGAAATCGAAAAGCATGCCGCACACGCGGTGGTCATGGCCACGGGGGGGTATGGCAATACCTATTACCTTTCCACCAACGGGATGAATTCAAATGTTTCGGCTATTTTTGAGGCTTACAAGAAAGGTGCCCTTTTCGCGAATCCCTGTTTCGTGCAGATTCACCCTACCTGTATCCCGGTTCACGGGACATACCAGTCCAAATTGACCCTTATGAGCGAGAGCCTCAGGAATGATGGCCGCGTCTGGGTGCCGAAAAAGGCCGGAGACAAACGTGCCCCCAATGAAATACCAGAAGATGAGCGTGACTACTACCTGGAAAGAAAATACCCGAGTTTCGGAAACCTCGTTCCCCGTGACGTGGCATCTAGGAACGCAAAGGAACAGTGTGATAAGGGCGAAGGAGTAGGTCCCACCAGCTACGCGGTCTATCTTGACCTCAGAGACGCCATTGAACGTGACGGCAAGGATGTCATCGAAAGGAAATATGGGAATCTCCTTGAAATGTATGAACGAATTACAGACGAAAATCCCTATGAGACGCCTATGATGATTTACCCCGCGGTTCATTACGTGATGGGTGGATTATGGGTGGACTATAACCTGATGAGCACCATCCCGGGGCTCTTTGTGTTGGGGGAGGCGAATTTCTCGGACCACGGGGCAAACCGGCTCGGGGCAAGCGCACTCATGCAGGGCCTCGCGGATGGATACTTCATCATTCCCTACACCATCGGCGGATACCTGGCGGGGACCCCTCTCTCGGATGTGAATGCCGGACATCCCGCCTTCGAAGATGCATCGCAGCAGGCCCGGGAAAGGATTCAAAAGTTGTTAAGATTGAAAGGACATCGCACGGTTGATGACATACACCGCGAACTCGGGCATATCCTGTGGGAACACTGCGGGATGACCCGGACCGATGAAGGCCTTTTAAAGGCCAAGGAGTTAATCCCCAAATTGCGACACGAATTTTGGGAAAACGCCATTGTGCCGGGTTCACCCAATGATCTGAACCAGACCCTGGAGCGCGCGGGGCGTATAGCCGATTTTCTGGAATTTGCGGAATTGATGGTAGAAGATGCCCTCTCCAGGAAGGAATCCTGCGGGTGTCATTTCAATGTAGCCTATCAGACGGAAGAACACGAGGCCCTTCGGCAGGACGATACATCATGCTATGTGTCTGCCTGGGAATACACCGGAGAAGGAAAACCTCCGGTCCTTCACAAAGAACCGCTTGCGTTTGAGAATGTGCACCTAACCCAGAGGAGTTACAAATGAGTGGAACCATCAACCTCACCTTGAAGATCTGGCGTCAGAAAAACGCGAAGGACAAAGGCCACCTTGAAACCCATGAATTGAAAGATATTGATACGGACATGTCATTCTTGGAAATGCTGGACGTCCTCAATGAAAAACTGACGCTGGAAGGCAAAGAACCGATAGCCTTTGATCATGATTGCAGGGAAGGGATTTGCGGGGCGTGCGGGGCCGTTGTGAACGGCTATGCCCATGGACCCCAAACAGGCACGACCCTTTGCCAGCTCCACATGCGGCATTTCCACAATGGTGATACGATCGTGATTGAACCGTTTCGTGCACGGCCCTTTGGGATCGTGAAGGACTTGATGATAGACCGAAGCGCGTTTGACAAGATCATCCAGGCGGGCGGATATGTTTCGGTAAACACCGGCCAGGCCCCCGAGGCAAACAGCCTCCCTATCTCAGAGGAAAAATCTGAGCTTGCCATGGACGCTGCGGCATGCATCGGCTGCGGGGCATGCGTGGCCGCCTGCCCTAACGCCTCCGCCATGCTCTTTGTGGGGGCCAAAATATCTCACCTGGCGCTCCTCCCCCAGGGAAAAGTGGAAGCAGACAAGCGCGCCCTATCCATGCTCCGAAAGATGGATGAACTGGGCTTCGGGAAATGCACGAATCATACTGAATGCGAGGTACAGTGTCCCAAGGAGATCTCCATAACGAATATCGCCCGTTTGAACAGGGAATTCATTAAAGCCAGTTTTGGATCGGCTATCAGGTAACAGCAGATGCCGACTCTCTGAATCACTTTCAAAACCCGCCTGCATTTTTTCATTTTCAATTTAACTGTATTTGTTCTTGACAACTGACCCTTTTTTCACAAGACTTACATACTTTGGTTGCTGGTGTTTAAAAGGGTCCGTCCGTAGTCTATTGTCGACGGAAACCGTAACCCATGTTTTTGGTTCCCCAAAAAAAAGAGGAGCAAGTTCAAAATGAGTTTTGAAGAAGAATACAAGGCGGGCGAATCCGGAGGGAATGCGGTGAAGGCACAGACAGAACCGCCGGATATAGCAGCGAGTAGGGACTGCCTTGATGCCAAGCCCTTTACGAATATTTTCATGACCTCACCTATCGGCATCTTTATTGTCCAGGACCGGAGACTCTGTTTTGTGAACCCGGAGTTTCAACGGATATCAGGTTACAGCGAAGATGAACTGGTGGCGAATGAGGCTTCCATGCTGGTTCTTCCCGAGGATTGGCCAATGGTCCAAGCCAACGCCAAGAAGGTCCTGAAAGGAGAGAGGACAACGCCCTATCTGTACAGGGCCGTAGATAAAAAGGGTGATATCAAATGGATTATTGAATCCGTTACCTCCATCCGGTACAACGGCAAGCAGGCTGTATTGGGGTATTTCATGGACAATACGGACCGCGAACATGTCAATGAGGCACTGGGTCTCTCTGAAGAAAAGTTTCACAAAGCCTTTCGTTCCAGTCCGGACTGGATTGTCATCAGCACGCTTGAGGATGGGTTTTATATCGATGTCAATGAGGCTTTTCTCGAAAGGACGGGTTATCGGCGCGAGGAAGTTATAGGCCGGACTTCAATTGAACTGGGCATCTGGGCGGACCCTGATCAGCGCAAGGAAATGGTCAAGGTACTGAGCGAAAAGAAGATAGTACGCAACCTTGAGGCCCAATTTCGTATGAAGTCGGGGGAAATCCGTTTTGTGCTCTGGTCTGCTGAAGTCATCGACTATGGTGAGGAAAAATGTCTCATTGCCGTAACGCGCGATATTACGTCAAGAAAACGCGAGGAGCAGGAGCGTCTTGAAAAGGAAAAACTTCAAAGTGTCCTGGAAATCGCCAGCGCTACATGCCACGAATTGAACCAGCCTTTGCAGTATGTCTACTATCTTCTTGATGAAATCATGGAGGAAAACCCGGACAACAAGGCGGCCAAAGAACTCAAGAAACAGTGCGACAGAATGAAAGAGGTCACGAGCAAGATGGAAAATATTACGACCTATGAGACAACGGAATATGTCAAAGGCGAACGAATGATCGATATCGGCAAGGCCTCAAAGGTTTGAAAGGAGAAAACCCCGTTCAATGAAGTATCTTTTTTCCCCCTTTACCGTAAAAGGATGCCGGCTCAAGAATCGCATTGTGATGCCGGCACTGGCTTCCTTTCTCATAGAAAACGATGGAACAATAACCGAGAAGACGATTGAACACTACCGTTTGCGAGCCGCCGGTGGCCCTGCCATGGTCATCATGGAGGCATGCGCGGTGTCTCCGGAAGGCGTCGTCTCCCCACACCAGGCGAGGATCTTTGATGACCGTTTCCTGGACGGCCTGTCACGGATCGCTCGGGCCATGAAGGCGGAAGGTGCCGTTCCGGCTCTTCAGATCCACCATGGAGGGAGACAGACGTCCGTCAGAATTATCAAGCAAAAACCTTTTGCACCTTCACCCCTCCCCTGTCCGGTGATCAGTGGGGATGTGGAACCGCTCAGCAAAAACGGAATCCAGACACTGGTATCCAAGTTCGGCGATGCGGCCGAGCGTGCCGTGGAAGCGGGCTTCGAGCTCATTGAAATACACGGCGCTCACGGCTACCTCGTCAACCAGTTTCTCTCCCGGTTTTCAAACATCAGGAACGATGAATATGGCGGGGACATTGCCGGCAGGACACGTTTCGCCAGGGAAATTATCGAAGAAATTCGCAAGCGCATAGGTGTGGATTTTCCCCTTTCCTTCAAAATCAGCGCACAGGAATTCTGCCCTGATGGTCTTACCGTTGAGGAGAGTATACCTATCCTGAAGCTTCTCGTTGAAGCAGGTATCGATTTGGTCCAGGTTTCAGCCGGCAATGACGCAACGCCTGAATGGATCTGTCAGCCCATGTTCATGAAACAGGCCTGCCTGGCCGACAGTGCGGAGCAGATCAGAAAGGCACTTGACATTCCTGTCATGGCGGTGGGGAGGATTAACGACCCCTTGATCGCCGAGGAAATTATTGAGAAGGGCCAGGCGGACCTTGTCTGTATCGGGAGAGGCCTTCTGGCAGATCCGGAAATGCCGAAAAAGGCCAAAGAGGGTCGCCTGGATGAAATACGCACCTGCATCGCGTGCAACACCTGCATGGAATCCATTTTCCGCAGGGGGCGCGTGGAGTGTCTTGTCAACCCGACTCTGGGTCGTGAAAAGGACATGGCTCTGATTCCGACCCAAAACAGGCGGAAAGTGATGGTGATCGGCGGGGGTCCCGGGGGACTGAACGTGGCCTGGGTCGCGGCCAGAAGGGGACACGAGGTCCATCTTTTCGAAAGAGGGCCCGTTCTTGGAGGCCAGTTGCTCATCGGGACTGTCACGGAGTACAAAAAGGAACTACTCCACCTGATCCGGTTTCAAAAAAAGCAGATTGAAAAATTCGGTGTGAAATGTCACTTCAATTGCGAAGTCACCGTGGAAACAGTAGAAAAAGAGCAACCCCAGGTGGTCATTTTGGCCACGGGTTCCCTACCGCTTCTGCCACAGGTGGAGGGGATCCACAAACCCATCGTTACATCCATCAACAGGGTTCTCAACGGTGATCGTCCTGTGCCCAAAAAAACGGTGATCATCGGCGGTGGTGCCACCGGTTGTGAAGTGGCGCACTATCTTTCACAGGGCGGATGTGATGTCACCATTGTGGAAATTCTGCCCAAGGCGGGGAAAGCGCTGGAAAGCATGACCAGAAAAATCCTTCTCCGCCAGTTGCGCTCAAACGGAGTCAGGTTCCTGACTCAGACCAGCGTCACAAAGGTTGAGGATAACGGGGTGGTTGTGGCTGACGCTGACGGCAATATATCTTTTATCGAGGCGGAAAGTGTGGTTGTCGCCATAGGCAACAGGCCGGACAACAGGCTTTACGAACAGCTCGAACCCCTGGGGTACGAGATTCACCGCATTGGGGATTGCCTGCAGCCACGGAGTGCCAAGGCCGCCATTTATGAGGGGGCCGTGCTGGGCCGTTCTATCTGATCTTCAACTTCTCGTAGGCCTCCTGGATTTCCCTGAAACGCCTTTCCGCGAGTGCCTGGAACTCCTTTCCCAGGTGCGAGACCTTATCGGGATGATACTTGTTGGCCAATTCCTTGTAGGCATGCCTTATTTCGGACTGGGAAGCCTTTCGGTCGATTCCCAGTATCTGGAAAGGGTCCCCGCGTGGATCATTGTTGGTGGTGTGCCCCTGTGACTGGTAGCTGGAATACCCACCTCCCCTTCGGTCTGAGCGGCCTTGCCCTCCATATCCGCCCCTGCTGTGTCGGTAGAAATACCACCACAACAGCACCAGGATGCTGATATCATCAAGCCACCCGAATCCCACCAACCAGTCAGGCAGGAGATCATAGGGACACACGGCATATGCAAGGGCAAGTATGGTAAGAAATAGACGCATGATGTATCCAGGAGGCGGACGCGAGGGGCTTTCGGATTCTGCCCGGTTTTCTCACGAATCTTCGTCACGGTCCCGCGCATCGCGGGATGAGAAATCCGGGCTAACTCCAGGAATCGATTTCAAGACCAGTGCTCCGTGTCTCGTCTCTATCCTCCAAATGCCTCCCGGATAAGCTGTTTCCCGAACGTATCCAAGAATTCATTGAGGTCTTCTTTCCAGTCCCTCATTACGTTGATGCCCTGTTTCTTCAGCAACCTGTTTTCCAGTATAGAATTTGCCGGTCTCTTTGCGGGAGTTGGATATTCTTTCGTGGTGCAAGGCTCAATAGGGACATTCAATCCCAGTTTTTCGAGTATAAAGGTCGCGCATTGATAACGACTGCAATAACCCTCGGCCGTCGCATGGTAGGTTCCCCTTCCCTTCTTTTCTATAAGTACTCGGATCTGCTCCGCCAATCGATAGGTCCAGGTTGGTGACCCGATTTGATCGTTAACGACTTTCAGCGCTTTCCCGGATTTAGCCGCACCTGCCGATATGATGGATTTGATGAAACTGGGACCTCCCATCCCGTACAACCAACCGGTGCGGATGATAACGTAACTGGGGGAATTCTCTCGCACGGCCTTTTCACTCTCTGCCTTGCTTTTCCCGTAGGCGGAAAGCGGTTTTTCCGAATCATCCTCAAAATAGGGCTGTGGAACAGGCTTATGACCATCAAAGACATAGTCGCTGGAGATATGTATCAGCTTACTACCAAATCTGGCAGCCCCTTGAGCAAGATTCCGCGGGCCTTCAACATTTGTCTTTCGTGTAACAAAAGTCTCAGTTTCGCACCCATCCACATCCGTAAAGGCCGCACAGTTCAGGATCACATCGGGAGAAATCTGCTGTAGATTTTCTATCACACGATCCCAGCTTATCATATCAAGATCGTTATGGGCAGGCGCGATCACCTCATGATCTTGACTCAGCACCTGTCCACATTCGCTTCCCAGCATTCCCGTGCCGCCCACAATCAGTATTTTCATCGCCGAATGCCTCCTACAGCTTGATTTACCTGTAATATTCTTACCATAATGAGAAAAAAAATCCAGAGATTATTCCTTATGGAAAAATAATTGACATTTTCAGCTGGATCAAATATTTTAAACAAACGTTTAATGAAAAGATATCCACACCAAGGCCCTTCACCATGCCAAGCGTCAAAAGCCGAAACAAACGCAAAGCTTTTCAGGGTGTGATTGCCCGTCTTTTTGCCAGCAAGGGCTATCATGCCACCTCCATGCGCGACATAGCCCGTCACCTGGATATAAACCAGGGATCTCTCTACTATTATTTCAAGAACAAGGAGGAGATCCTCTTCAGGCTGATGGATGATGCCATGGATGAGGCCCTTCAGACCCTTGAACGGATCTGCGAATCAGACCTTACCCCTGAAAAAAAGTTGAACCGTATTCTTCGTTTTTATACGCGCTATTATGCCGGAGATCAGCACCTTCTCGTTCTTCTGGTCAACGAAATGGATTCTCTTAACAGAGACTACCACAGTGTCCTTTTAAGCAAACAAAGGCGTTACGTGAAGCTTTTCGAATCCATCCTGGGGGAGCTTGCTGCACAAGGTCGAATGAAAGACATATACCCCGGCATCGCTGCATTCGCCTTTTTCGGTATGGTGCATTACACCACCAAATGGTATCGAGAAACCGGGCACGTTGGACTCGAAGGGCTGTCGGACATTTTTCTCGAAATATTTACCAGGGGTATACTCTCTGTCCCCTCGCAATAATTATGATGACTTCGATGGACATCGAGCAAAACCCGGCAATCTTCTTCAGACGCTTTCCAACCACTCCAATGGAGAATATAACATGGTGACACCCCATCATCCTGCGGCACAAAGCTATCTGGGAATGCCAGGTTATGTGTTCACCTGGATCATCTTCATGGCAGGGGTGTCTCTTTTCGCCTTTATCATTTACAGAAGATCACTTCTCCTCCGCGTTGCCGAGGTGGACCCGCGCCTCTCAGAGATAGGTCGGCGCGTTCTGGGGGTCCTCATCTTCGGGTTGTTTCAAAAGAGACAACCCCGTTATTTCTGGGCCGGCGTGATCCACATCCTGATCTTTTCGGGCTTTGTTGTACTCGGTCTCCGCTCCCTGGATCTGGTCAGTCAAGGATTGGGACTGCCTTTCCTAGCGCCCCTGATGAACACGGCTTTCGGTAATATTTATGACAGCCTCCGTGATCTCTTTGAACTTATCGTCCTTGCTGCCTGTATCTGGGCAATGCTGAGGAGAGGTATCGTAAGGCCCGAGCGCTACAGGGAAAGCCATGCCTTTGAGGCCTATTTCGTGCTTTGTCTCATTTCCCTGCTCATGTTGACCGATATGGCCTTTGAAGGAACCGGGACCCTCCTGGGTGGCGCGAACGATCGGTGGCTTCCGGCCTCCCGATTGGCTGCCGGGCTCTTTTCAGGTATGAGCAGGCCTGCCCTGGAAAGGGTTTACGTGTCCGGATACTGGCTGCATGTTCTGGTTTTCTTCTTTTTCCTCAATTTTCTGCCCATGGGAAAACATTTTCATATCATCACAGCGCTTCCCAATGTGTTCTTCAGAAAACTCAACAAAGGCGGACTCAAGCCGGCGCGCTGGGGCGTTGAAGATATGGATGAACTCGACACCCTCGGCGTTGGGAAGATAGAGGAGTTCACCTGGAAAAACATCCTTGATCTCTACACGTGCACGGAATGCGGAAGGTGCTCGGACCACTGCCCTGCAAACGCAATCGGAAGGCCCCTCTCCCCCAAGAGGCTCACCATGGATCTGAGGGATCATGCATACGACCGCTATCCGGTCTTTCGGTTTCCGGAAAAGAACAGCGGGGCAAAGACCGGATCAACGGTGGGAGATATCATTTCAACGGCAACGGTCTGGTCCTGCACCACTTGTGGGGCCTGTGAAGAGGAGTGCCCGGTATTCATCGAGTACATCGACAAGATCATTGACATGCGGCGCCACCTCATTGAAACCGCACGGAATCCCGCCGCATTTAACCAGGTATTGATGCACATGGAGAAGACGGGGAACCCTTTTGGAAAACCAGCAGCAAAAAGGGTCGACTGGATTCGGGACCTTGACCTCCCCTCCGTCAGGATCCTGGAAGAAGGGGATGAGACGGATGTCCTTTATTTTGTCGACAGTTACGGTTCGTTTGACCCTGCGGCCCAACGCATTGCAGCCGCTATCGCGAAGGGCTTTGATCTGGCCGGGGTCGATTTCGGTGTTCTAGGCCCGCTCGAGAAAGACTCAGGCCATCAGGTACGGCGTATAGGGGAAGAAGGGTTGTTTCAACTTCTCCTGGAGGAAAATACCGAAACCCTGAAAAGCATCCAGTTCAACAGAATCGTCACGACAGACCCCCATGCATTCAACACCCTCAAGAATGATTACCCTGGAAATTTGCGAGTGTTACACTATACACAATTCTTTCAATCCATGCTTCAAAACGGCCGTCTGAGACCGCTCAAGACCCTGGAAACCCCTGAGACATACACCTATCACGATCCCTGCTATCTCGGACGGCACAATTCCATATACGACGCGCCGAGGGATATCATCCGCTCCATACCGGGCATGAACTTTGTGGAAATGACAAAATCCAGGGATCGAAGTTTCTGTTGCGGCGGCGGAGACATCGTTCTCTGGCATGAAATCGAACAGGAGGAAGAACGTATGGCCGTGAAAAGGGTCCAAATGGCGCGTGAAGTGGGGGCCGACGTGATCGTCACGGCCTGTCCTTTCTGTTTTATACATTTTGAGGATGCCATTAAGTCCGGAGGTCTGGAAAAAGACATGAGGGTTGTGGATCTCATGGAACTTCTTGTATCAACATTGGAGTAAGGTTCAAGGCTTAAGACTCAAGGCAAAAAGGATGTAAGGTATGGGAGGTAAGACTTATGAATATCGTGGTTTGTGTGAAACGGGTGCCCCTGACCCAGGAAGTGGACCTGGAAATTGACACCACCGCAAAGGATGTCAAGAAGGAACCGCTCGCCTATGTGATTAATGACTGGGACCACTATGCCATTGAAGAAGCCATTTTGCTTCAGGAAAAATTCGGCGGCACGGTAACGGCAATCACCATAGGAGACGAAGAGGACGAAGAGGTCCTCAGACGGGCCCTGGCCATGGGAGCTGCAAAGGCGGTCCGTATTGATCCCGGGGAACTTCCTATTGACGGATTCGTGATTTCCAGGCTTCTCTGGGCCGCCGTCAAAGACCTGTCTTTTGAACTCGTTCTGACGGGCGTCCAGGCAAACGATGATAACTGCGGCATGATCGGCGTCATGTTGGCCGAACATCTGGGTATAGCCCACGCGGCCGTGGTGACAGGTGTGGATGTTCATGAAAAAGAGGCGGAGCTTCAGATAGAGCTTGAAGGAGGTATGGAGGAAAAGACCGCCATAGACCTCCCTGCGCTGCTGACCATCCAGACGGGGATAAACGAGCCCCGGTATGTGTCCATTATGGGCATCAGAAAGGCCAGGAAAAAACCTCTCGAGGTCATCAAGGCCTCGGAATTGGGGCTTTCATCGGAGGACTTGACACCACAGACCATGATCCAGGAGCTTTACCTTCCTCCGGAAACGGAAGGCGCCGAGATGATCGAAGGCGATCCAACCGTCGTGGCCGAGGAAATCATCCGTATCCTCACTGAAAAGGGGGTGAACATTTAACATGGACGATATACTGGTTATTGTTGAACACAAACAGGGTTTAGTGAGAGACATCACCCATGAGATGCTTTTCAAGGCGGATCAACTCTGCAACAACACTTCATGTACAGTGACGGCCCTCGTCATCGGCGGCCTTGACGAGGCTGCCCTCGGGGAACTCACCCGACGGGCGGACAAGGTGCTGGTCCTGGAACAGGACAGCCTGAAAAACTTCAATCCGGATTCATACAAGGAAATCATCTTAAGATTGATAAAAGAGCATCAACCCCTCCTAACTCTGATCGGCCACACCTCGTGGGGAATGGGCTATGCCCCTGCCCTCTCCGTCAAAACCGGGTATCCCCTGGCCACGGACTGCATTGATATTGTCGTGGAAAACCGGCGGCCCCTGGTAATCAGGCAAATGTACGGCGGAAAGGTTTTTTCAAAGGTCTCCTTCAAGGAATCGGACGGATACATCCTGACCGTGAGGCCAGGCGCCTTTCCTCTACCCGAGTCCATGGGGGAGCGTGATGGAGAAATCCTGCCCATGGCAATTCCTGGTGATCTCCCCAAACCCAGAAGCACATTTCGTGAACTGGTGGATACCGGTGCCGGTGAAGTGGATATTGCCCAGGCTGAACTGCTCGTCTCCATCGGCAGGGGTGTCGGAGATGAAGAAAATATCGCCGCCGTCCAAGGACTGACAGATCTCATGGGAGGGACCCTTTCCTGTTCGCGTCCCATCGTAGACAAAAATTGGCTGCCCAAGTTTCGCCAGGTCGGAACTTCCGGGAAATCCGTGAGACCCAAGGTCTACCTCGCCCTGGGCATCAGCGGGGCTTTTCAGCACATAGCCGGCATCAGCGGCGCTGGAACGGTCATAGCTGTTAACAAGGACAGGAAAGCCCCCATATTCCGTGTGGCCGATTTCGGTGTTGTCGAAGACCTTTTCAGAGTCGTGGAGGCCTTGATGGAAAAACTGAACAAATAGAGGAGAACTGAATGGATTTTTCACTGGACAATGAACAGAAAGACATCATAAAGGCGGCGCGCGAGTTCGCCCTGGGTGAATTTCCCGAAAGAGCACAGGAATTTGATCGCGAAGAAAGCTTTGATCAGGATATCTGGAGAAAGGCCTGTGAACTGGGTTTTGTTGGGGTTTTCATTCCGGAGGAGTATGAAGGCATGGGCTACGGGTTCCTCGAACACTGCCTGATTACCGAAGAATTCTGGGCTGTGGACCCGGGAATCGCCCAGGCCATTATTTCCTGCACCTTTGGTTCCGAGCTCCTCCTTCTTTTCGGTTCAGACGAGCAGAAGGCATCCATTCTTCCGGGGCTGGTTTCGGGAGATACTCTGATTGCCACTGCCATCACCGAACCCGATGCCGGCTCCGACGTGACGGGCGCCTCAATGACCGCTGTGATGAACGGCGGTGAATGGGTTATCAACGGCGCCAAGATGTTTGCCACCAATGGCGACCTGGCCGACCATGTCATCGTGTTCTGCCTGACAGACCCCGAGAGCCCATCACGTCATCAGCGACACAGCTTCATACTGGTACCCACGGACACACCCGGGTTTGGATCCAGCAAGATCCGCGGAAAAATGGGAATCCGGGCTTCCGATACGGCTGAACTGAGCTTCAGCGACGTGCGGGTTCCCGTCCAGAACCTGGTGGGCGAGAAGGGCAATGGCTTCAAGGAACTCATGGCATTCTTCAACCGCACGAGGCTGCACGTTTGCGCCCAGGCCGTGGGTCTGGCGAGGGCCGCCCTGGAGGAGTCCGTCGAGCACACCAGAAAAAGACGTCAATTCGATGCGACATTGGCTTCCTTTCAGGTCACCCAGTTCAAGCTGGCGGAAATGGCCACATGGATTCGTGCTGCACGGAACCTCTATTATGAAGCGGCATGGTCCGTGGACAACGGGAAAATCGACCACGCCCTCATTGCCATGGCCAAGTGGTTCTCGGCACAGATGGCGGTGCGCTGCGCTGATGAGGCTCTCCAGATGCATGGCGGTTATGGATATATCGATGAATACCGGGTCCAGCGTCTTTACAGAGATGCCAAAATCCTCGAAATCTACGAAGGGACCAAAGAGATGGAAAAGACCATCGTCGCAAAAAGCATTCTGGGGTGATCAGGGGCGGGTTCGCCCGTTTGCCGGTTTCGTCTCTCCCAAGCAAATTATTTCGGATTTTTGTTTGAAAACGGCCACAAAAGGGTTATATTCTAACCAGATTCAAAAATACCTGTTCGAACCGGAGGTTAGAAATGCCCATATACGAATACAAGTGCCGTAAGTGCGGCAACATCTTTGAAAGAATCTGCTTTGCCGGTGATGATGAGAAGGACATAGGGTGTCCGACTTGTGAGGAAAAAGATGTGGAAAGGCTTCTGTCATGCTTCAGCTCCGGCTCTTCGGGGTCCGGGACCGGCGACAGCCTGGGTTCTTCGAGCTGCTCTCCCAGCGGAGGTTTTTCCTGAGCCAGCTAAAACACGGCCGTGTGCCGTGTCCCTTCAAAGAACACGTAGAGGAAAGGAGTCAACACATGAGTCTCTGGGTTCTCTTGCTCATAGTCGTAGGATGGATCTTGCTCCAGGCCTATATCCTGCCGAAATTCGGGATCTCCACCTGAATGAGAGAAAGTTGCCAGGTGGGCAACCCGGAATCGAGCGATCAGCCTCTCAAAACTATTCCCGCGGATAAACTCAAATAGGCCATTCAAAAACCGCGAATAGGCCACATCCAATCGGCGTGGCCTATTCCTTCTTCTTCCAGGCTTTCTTAGCACCGTCGATGGAGCCACCGATCTTCTGAAGCAGTTCGAGTTCCCGCTTACCTTTGACCCTCATGCTCCGGTGTTCGCCCACACAAATGTCATAGAGCTTCGTGGTCTTGATGATTCCCGAAGTACTGGTTTCAATTTCCCACTTTGTCTCGAGAGGCAGGGTCGTGTTTCGGAAGGAAAGGATCCCGTACCGGACTTGGATGCCTCCCGGGTTGACCGAGAGCCGGCTGAATCCGAAAAAGGGGCTGTTGAAAAACCACAGTACAATACCCACCCATACGACAAATACGACAACATGTTTCAGGCGGCCTTTCATCAAGGCGCGCATAAGAAAAAAGACCACGATGCCCAGTGCAAAGAGCATGATGGCGTTCTGCACCATGAGAGATTTGATGACAAAGGTCTGGCCTTCCATACTTTCCCTTGACTAACACACATCCGTGAAGAATGTCAATTTCCTCAACCTTTCTCTTGACACCTTGCCGAAGCTTTTGTAGAGTCCGAGCCAATTCATTTTGACCCTCCAAACCAGCCTGTATGGGTGGTCCGCTTTTGTCATGAAGAATGAAAAGGATTGTGAACCCAGGAGGATTTTCAGGCATGTCCAGATCGAAGATAATTTGCATTCTTGCGCTGTTGTTCTGCATTGTCTCTCTGGTCTCTACCTCTTTTGCCGGTGGAAAGACCACAGGAAAGCACAGGAGAGACCTTATACCCGGAGCTGATACCGTCAGCATCTCCGGATTTGTTTTGGATAATCACAAGGAACCCATTGCGGAAGTGCAGGTCTCTATCAGGGTCAACGGGAAAGAGGTGGACCATCTTGAAACGGCCCATAACGGCAAATATGTCTCCCGATTCCAGCTCGAAAAAGGTGAAATCCAATCCGCCACCATTGAAATCAAGGTTTATAAGGCCAGTTTCCAGGGAAAAACCCTAACATTCAAAGGCAATGAACTGGCCACCAAGGATAAACATTTTTACATCAGCGAGGATATCGTCCTGGGGAGGGTCCTTGGCCCGGCCTTCTGGATCTCCACCGTGGTTTTTATCCTTGCCTATATCTTGATCGCCTTTGAACTCCTTCACCGAACCGTGGCCGCCATGATCGGAGCGGCCCTGATGATGACCATATCCTACACCAT
>CAYOIU010000039.1:0-18426 GCA_964404085.1 uncultured Desulfobacteraceae bacterium
AAATCGGCGTCCATCCCCTCCGATGTGTTTAGAAAGCGTCTGAAAAAGATTGTCAAGTTCGGTTCCCATTCGTTGCTCATAGGCTGCCGCTTGCGGCATAAATCAGTTTTTTACGATTCCATCAAAACTGTTTCAACGAAAAAAATATCTGAAGATGATCGGCAGTGTCAAAATAATGAAGACAACCCGGAAAAAATGAAAGCAAGTGATTACCGCAACATCTTTTCCGCTGTCCAGAGCGAGCACGATCAAGGCACTCATGGCCCCAGGGCTGGTGCCGAGATATGCGGTGCCTGTGTCAAGCAATCCCAACCGGGAAAAAACAATCGCCAAAATGAAACCTGTGCCAACCAGAAGCAGTGTGGACGCGATTACAGGGACGATGACGCTACCCAGTGTTTTCAGCATACCAAGGTGAAATGTTGCACCGACTGTAATTCCCAAAAGCACCTGGAGGACAAAGGGAAAGTTCTTTGGGATTTCCCAGTCCACTTTCGTTACAGTTTTAAAAGCCACGATGGCCAGCATTGCACCGATGAGTATACCGGCCGGGATTTTCAGTCGTGAACCGACAAACCCACCTAAAGTGCCTATGATTAAGTAGGTCGCCAGGCTAAGTAGAGTATTCATAAAATCTCCTTCTTAAGTGTAATTGAGCGGAAAGGCCAAATCCATCAACTTTGATGACTTCGTAAAAAGTCATCAACGTGCCCATGGAAGGGCACGCAAATCAATGGGGTGCAGCGCAACCCATTGCTTTGTAAGGAAACCGGAAATCACACTTTTCGGTTTCCGTCAGTAAAAAGTCCATGGACGGACTTTTTACGGTTACATCAACTTCGGTTGGCGATCCTAGATTCTGTTTGAGCCCGCTTGCGCAGGACCTGCAAATGGCCAATCCGCTGAGTTTTTGCACCCTATCGGAAGTATTTTTCAGGGACAAACACATAGCCTTCCATTAGTCGCCGGGCCGTACGGCCCACCGTCGCTTCCGTATAATAAGGCTTTCCCTCTCTTGTCTCCATTGTGGCACCCACATCCACGATGCCGCCGGGATGTCCGAGATTGATGATTGTTCCAGATCCACCAGTTTTGCCCTTCAATTTGAAAGCGACCGTTCCCTCGATCATTGCCGCGCCTGCAGTCGCAATGGCACCACTGATGGCAATGGAACGGTGGAGGGTGCCCATGGACATGATCCGTATGCTGAGGTCAATGGCATCGGCCTGCACCTGCCGGTCGCTGAGGGTGACATAAGTCTTCGGGGTGGAAACACAGGCTATTTTCGGGACCGCCTGGCTCGATCGGGTGGCCTCTTCCGGTGTCTCCATCAACCCGATGGCAACGGCAGCCGCGCATCGGATGGCTTCAAGCCTTTGCTTGATTTCTCGGCTGTTGTCGATTTCATCGATTTCAATACCGGAAAGACCTATTTGCTCCGCCTCCACAAGGACCACCGGGTTGGCCGCATCGATAATGGTGACCTGAACAGAACCGAGTCCCGGGACATCCAGTGTATCCACTGGGTTGCCGGTTGGCAAAAGCCGACCGGTCACAGCTCCCCCAGGATCTCTAAAGCGAAGGGTTATTTTGCCGCCGGTTCCGGGCACGCCGTTGATTGCGTAGTCTCCCTCCTCGTTGTATCTGCCGTCCTTTACCGGAACCTCCGCCACAATCAGTTTGTTGGTGTTTTTCTGGTGAATGCGAACAGTGGTCACCGGTGAAACCGCAGGAACCATGCCTTCATCCACGGCAAAAGGTCCCACTGCAGAAGAGATGTTTCCGCAGGTTCCCTTGTAATCGACGATGGGTCGGTCAATGGACACTTGACCGAAATTGTAAACGACATCGTAGGACGGATCAATGGATCGACTGATGATGGCGGTTTTGCTGGTGGTGGACACCGCTCCGCCCAAACCGTCGATCTGCCTCCGGTTGGGATCCGGGCTGCCGAAAGCAGCGAGGATAACGCGATCCCTAATCTCGGTGTCTTCGGGCAGATGGTTTTCGTGAAAGAATACTCCTTTGCTTGTGCCGCCCCTTATGAAAACGGCCGGTATTCTCTTTTGCATGGTAAACGCTCCTTCAGCATTCTGTCGTAAGATCGAGACCCCTGAACGCTTGCGTTTCGATCGGGGCATTGAACGGCTTGATTTAAGGAGATACCAGAGGTATACTCATCAAGAAAATTTGAGACCAGCCGTTTTCATTTGATGAAACAAATTGTTGCTTATTCAAAAGATTGTGTCAATATTTCTAAACGAGAGAAGGCCAAAATCCGGGACTACACCAATCGCCACTGGGCAAGTCATCTCATCAAGGGGGACTCCGAATCTTTCCCGGCCATTGAATCTGATTAAATATCCAGAGCCTGACATGAGCCTTCCCTGTGAAAGACATTGTTATTTCTTGTACTGCCGCTATTTGGGTGATGTGTCCTCTCAATCTTCCTGAGTCGGGGTCATACACGGTCTTCTTCTCTGACACGTTTCATGGATTTTGTTCAGCAATTTTTCGCCTAAAATGGTAGAAGAATGCCAGACCGAAGACAAATTGATACCGATGTGCTTGTGGTTGGTGGAGGAAATGCCGCCTTATGTGCAGCCATGACCGCGCGGGAGGCCGGCGCGGATGTTGTACTTGTGGAAAGCGCGCCCAGGGATTTCAGGGGCGGCAACAGCCGGCATACACGTAACCTCAGGTACATGCACTCTGGTGCAAATGGGTATTTAACCGGCGCCTATCTTGAAGATGAATTCTGGGATGATCTGATAAAGATAACCGGCGGGCAGACCAGTGAACTGATTGCGCGCCTTACCATTCAGCAATCAAAAAACATCGGCACATGGATGCAGGCGCACGGCTGCAGGTTCCAGCCGGCAATGCGCGGCACACTTCAGCTTGCTCGGACCAATAGTTTTTTCCTCGGGGGCGGAAAGGCCCTGATGAACGCCTACTACCGAACCGCCGAGAAGCTGGGGGTTGAGATTCGTTATGGCGCCGAGGTCCAGGACCTGCATATCCGCGACGGGAGGTTCGCCACCGCCAAGGTTGTCCAGGATAACCTTGCCCGGAAGATAGGAGCGAGAGCTGTGGTGCTGGCCTCGGGCGGATTCGAAGCAAATCTGGATTGGATCAAGGAGCACTGGGGGGAGGCGGCGGATAACTTTCTCGTCCGAGGCACACCTTATAACAGGGGACGCGTGCTTCGTCTGATGCTGGATAATGGCGCAAAGCCTGTAGGCGATCGCACGCAGTGTCACGCCGTTGCCATCGATGCCAGGGCTCCCAAATTTGATGGAGGCATCGTTACACGGCTGGATTGTGTGTCCTTTGGCATCGTGGTCAACAGGCACGCAAAACGCTTCTACGATGAAGGGGAAGATTTCTGGCCGAAGAGGTATGCCATCTGGGGGAGGCTCGTTGCCCAACAGCCCGATCAAATCGCCTATGCCATTATGGATGCCGGTTCTATAGATCTGTTCATGCCGTCTGTCTTTCCGCCTGTTGAAGCCACTTCGATCCGCGAGCTGGCAGGCAGGCTCGAACTGGATCCCTCAGCCCTGGAAAAAACCGTTGATGAATTCAACAGGGCCACTGAACCTGGTACATTTGATCCGGCTGATCTTGACGACTGCCATACAAAGGGTTTAGATCCGCCAAAGAGCCACTGGGCTCGTCCATTGGAAATGCCACCTTTTTATGGATACCCCCTGCGGCCCGGAATTACGTTCACTTATCTCGGGCTTACCGTCAATGAAAGGGCCCAGGTGATCATGCAGGGGGACAGACCGGCGGGGAACATCTTTGCGGCCGGGGAAATCATGGCCGGCAATATTTTGGGGAAAGGCTACATGGCGGGATTCGGAATGACCATCGGGACGGTTTTCGGGAGGATCGCCGGAAAGGAGGCGGTGCGCTCTGTCGTCGAAGATCTTAGGAGAGGCTGAACGGATCATGACCATATGCAATGCCTGCCGCTACTGCGAGGGGTTTTGCGCGGTTTTTCCGGCCATGGAGCTTCGCAGAACCTTTACCGCCGCTGATTTGAAATACCTGGCCAACCTCTGTCACAACTGCCGAGACTGCTACTATGCCTGCCAGTACGCACCGCCTCACGAATTTGAATTGAACGTTCCGAAGGCGCTTGCCGAGCTGCGCCTGGAAACTTACCGGGAATCTGCCTGGCCCGTTTTTTTCGGCGGGCTGTTCCGGCGCAATGGACTGGCGGTGTCGCTCGTCACAGTGGCGTGTATCGCCGGTATGTTTCTCTTTACTTTTTTTCTTAAGGATGTTTCAATATTTTTTGGCACTCACACCGGGGAGAACGCCTTCTATCGTGTAATGCCTTACGCGGCCATGGTACTTCCCTTTTCTGCGCTTGCCCTCTTTGTTCTCATAAGCCTATGGAAAGGTGCAATCCGTTTTTGGGAAAAAACCGGCGGGAAGCCGCAAGCAGTGTTTGATCTGCATGCCAACCTGCAGGCATTCTGGGATGTCTTGCGGCTAAAATACCTGGCCGGCGGGGGGTACGGGTGCAACTATCCTGACGATGGATTCAGCATGGCGCAGCGGTATTTTCATCATGCAGTGTTCTACGGATTTTTACTTTGTCTGGCCTCTACGACCGTTGCTGCATTCTACGATCATTTCCTTGATTTGGCTGCGCCTTATCCCGTCTTCAGCTGGCCGGTGATGCTGGGAAGCCTAGGCGGTGTGGCGATACTGTTCGGTACCGGCGGGCTCTTGGTTCTAAAAGGGAAGATGGACAAGGCCCCTGCCACGCCTCATGCGCTGGGCATGGATATAGGTTTTCTGGTGCTGCTGTTTTTGACCAGTTTCACCGGCCTGGTTCTGCTGCTTTTACGAACGACACCGGCCATGGGTTTTCTGCTGGTAGTGCATCTCGGCACTGTCGCCGGGTTGTTCATGATCATGCCCTATGGTAAATTCGTTCACGCGGTGTATCGGTATGCGGCGCTTGTGCGAAACGCTGGTGAACAAAGGAGTGAGAAGTAGAATAGCGCTGCCTTTGGATGCCCAATGACATTGTCTGCGGGAAGAGATAAACATAAGCAACTGAAAGGAGGATCTTATGAAAAAAATCTTGTGCGTTGTGATGGTGGTGTTTTTCATTGCCGGGCTGGCGGGGTGCGCCGGCTTGGGTATGGGCAAGGGTAAAGGTGCCCAAAAGCTGATTGTTGAAACGCCGATTGTGACGATGAGCAAGAAGGCGAAAGTCGGTCTTAGCGGACAGGGTTTCAAACCTGGAGAGGAGGTGGCCATCCTTCTCACAGCTGTCGACGGGGTCGTGTCTGATATTGGTTTCGCTCTGGATCCTCAACCGGTTGCAGACAAAAGCGGAGCCTGGACCACCACCTGGAAATGCGGCCGCTTTATACAGAAGAAGTTGATAAAAGCGGGAACCTACACTCTCAAGGCGGCGGATGCCGATTACAATGTGTTGGCTGAAGCAACCGTTACCTTCGCTGCCGGGAAGTAATTTCAGGAAATGAAAAAACGAGGCGTTCAGGTTCTGATCAAAAGAACAATGATGAAAGCGCAAAAAGTTGTTAGGTCCGGACTTTTTACGATTCCATCAAGATGGCTGTTCAATAAACCAGAAAGGAGACCATTATGTTAAAAAAAGCAGTGCTTCTTGGATTGGCTTTTCTTCTTCTTGCATCCGTTTCGATGATTCCCACGGTCCACGGTGCCAATTTTTCCGGCAAGACCATCAAATGGATCATCCCTTTCAATGTGGGCGGCGGCAGCGATGTCTGGGCCAGGCTTTATGCTCCTTTTATGCAGGAGTATCTCCCCGGCAACCCGATTATCGCCATCAAAAACATGCCCGGCGGCGGAAGCATTATCGGCGGGAACTATTTCCATACAAGGGCCAGGCCCAATGGACTTACCATTTTCGGATCGTCAGGTTCCACCTCTTTTCCTTATCTGTTGGGTAACAGCAAAGTCAAATACGATTTTTCACAATACCAAATCGTATTGGCTTCAAGTACCGGGGGGGTTGCCTATATCAACCCGGATTTGGGCGTTCAATCGGCAAAAGATCTAAAAGGATTTACAAAACAACTGATTTACGCTTCCCAGGGCGCCACCTCTCTTGACCTCGTTCCCCTTTTGGCTTTCGATATGCTGGGACTCAATGTCAAAGCGGTCCTTGGTTATAAAGGCCGCGGGGCCGGAAGGGTGGCTTTTGAGCAGGGGGAAGTCAATATCGACTACCAGACCTCTACAGCCTATATCAAGAATGTTCGACCCCTGATCAAGATGGGCAAGGCGGTGCCGCTCATGACGTGGGGTGTTCTTGACGACAACGGCAATGTGGTAAGGGATCCTCTTGAACCGGATCTCCCCTGTTTTCCTGAAGTTTACGAAATGGTGCATGGAAAAAAGCCTTCCGGTCAGGCGTGGCAGGCCTGGAAAGCCTTTTTTGTGGCAGGATTCGGAGTCCAGAAGTGTGTGTGGCTGCCCAAAAAGACAAAAAAGGATATCGTGGATGCCTACCGCACGGCTGCAGCCAAAACCATTGCCGATCCCGCATTTCAAAAGGTGGTGGACAGAAGTCTGGGCGGATATAAACAGCTGGCCGGCGAAGCGGCCGGACAGGCCTTTAGTCAGGTCCTCAGTGTGCCCAAAGAGAGCAAGGCCTGGCTGATTGGTTGGATCAAGGAAAAATACGGGATCACGGTGAAGTAGAACAACCGGGTTTGGCGGTTTGCCTGTTGGACGGGCCAACCGATCACCCGGTTAAGAACAACATGATGACTTTGCACTAAGTCATCATCGTGCCCATGGACGGCCTTTTTACGATTCCATCAAAACATAAAGGGAGGAAGGTGTGGAGGTCGTATTTCAATCGCTGCTGAACATTCTACAGCCGCACCATGCGGGGATGCTGGTTGCCGGGGTGGTCATCGGGTTATGCGTGGGTATTCTCCCCGGTCTGGGCGGAATCGTCGGAATGACCATCCTGTTACCGGTGATTTATGGACTGGATCCCCACGATGCCTTTCCGTTGCTTATCGGCATGGTGGCTGTGATCCCCACCTCGGACACCTTCCCCTCCGTCATGATGGGGATACCCGGCTCATCGGCCTCACAGGCAACCATTATGGACGGGTATCCGTTGGCCAAAAAGGGAGAGGCGGCGCGGGCGCTTGGGGCAGCATTCACCGCCTCCCTCATCGGTGGGCTGTTCGGAGCTTTGGTGCTTTCCCTTATCGTGCCCATCGCACGCCCCCTGGTGCTTGCCTTCGGATCTCCGGAGCTCTTCATGCTGGCTGTCCTGGGCATGTCTATGGTCGGGGTTCTATCAGGCGACAAACCAATCAAGGGGATTCTGGCCGCCGGTATCGGCGTTATGATAGGGGCCATGGGCGATGCCCCGGCTGTTGCGGAGTACCGATATACATTCGGCATCGACTATTTGATGGACGGCATTCCTTTGGTTATCGTGGGGCTTGGTCTTTTTGCATTCCCCGAGATCATCGACCTGTTGATTCAGGGCCGCGCGATCTCGGAGACGACCGAACTGGGGAAGGGCTGGCTTGACGGTGTCAAGGATGCCCTGCATCACAAGTTCATCATATTACGATGCAGTGTCATCGGTGTCATAGTCGGATTCATCCCCGGACTGGGCGGATCGGTGGTAGACTGGATCGCTTACGGTCACATTATCCAAACCACCAAAGACAGGGATAATTTTGGGAAGGGGGATATTCGAGGGGTAATCGCCCCGGAGAGTGCCAACAACGCAAAAGAAGGGGGCGGTCTGATACCGACCTTTCTGTTTGGCATCCCGGGCTCCGGCTCTATGGCTGTTTTCTTGGGAGGACTTCTGATTATGGGGATTCAGCCGGGTCCGTCCATGGTCACCGAAAATGTGGATCTTGTCTATACCGCCATCTGGAGTCTTGCTTTGGCCAACGTTTTGGGGGCAGGGCTGAGCATCCTCCTCTCCAAACCTATCACCCGATTGACCTTGGTCCCCTTTAATTTACTGGCCCCTTTTATGGTCCTGATCATTACCTTTGCGTCTTATCAGGCCTCCCGGAGCTGGGGAGACCTGATTGCACTCTTGGTCATGGGGCTTTTGGGCTGGCTCATGAAACAGTACGGTTGGCCCAGGCCGGCGGCCCTCATCGGTTATGTCCTCGCGGGCAACCTTGAAATGTACCTTTTCATATCTGTTCAGCGCTATGGATTTAGCTGGTTGAAGCATCCCGGCGTGATCGTCTTGGCGCTGATTATCGCGGTTTCCATTTACCTTAGCATCAGGTTCAAGCCCAAAAAGATCTCTTCGGAAAAAGGAGGCGACCGTGACAAAGAAACTGCTTAATGTCAATATCCTGTTTTCCGCGGTGGTTACTCTATCATTTGGTTATGGGGTCTATGAGACGCGTTACTATGACTTCCTGGCCAAGATCTTTCCTCTGTACGTCAGTCTGCTTTTGCTTGTTGTGGCCCTAATTAACATGATCCTTGAGATAAAGACCGCGCTCAAAGGCGAAAAAGAGTCCAATTCCGGGATGGGGGATCTGGGAACGAAATGGGATATTCCCATGCCGGTCGTCTGGAAGCGGATGTCCTTCTACATCGGGACCATCCTCATCCTATACCTCGGCATTTGGGTCATCGGGTATCCTTTGGGCATTACCCTTTATATTGTCCTCTTTTATCGTTATGTGGCCAAGTCGCGGTGGATATGGTCGATTAGTGCCGGACTGGCCGGATTCGGATTCCTCACTTTGGCCTATCAAGTCATGCATATGGACTGGCCGGAGGGTTTGATTGGGATGCCATGGCCGCTGGGGTAGGAAGGGTCAATGGGGACCAGGTATTGGAAGAGTAAATGAAAAGAGGAGAGCCCACATTGGAGACACGTATGGACAAAAAGGAATTTGTCAAAAAGATCAGGATTGGTGAAAAGGTCTTTGACGTTTGTGATATCAATTGCCTTGAAGAGAAGGGAATAGGCGATGTCCGTCGCCTTCCCTTTTCCATAAAGATCCTGGTGGAGAATCTGTTGCGCAAGCTGGACGGGGAGATCGTCAATGAGGATGATGTGCGCAACATTGCCCGCTGGGAAAAAACCTATGAAGTGCCCGTAGAGATACCCTTTCACCCGGCCAGGGTTCTCATGCAGGATTTTACAGGTGTCCCGGCGGTGGTGGATCTGGCGGCCATGCGGGACGCCATGAAAGAACAGGGGGGCGATCCAGAGAAGATCAACCCACTGGTGCCGGTGGACCTGGTGGTGGACCATTCCGTTCAGGTGGACTGGTATGGCACGAACCAATGCCAGCGGCTCAATGTGGCAAGAGAGTACCAACGAAACGACGAACGGTACGCTTTGCTCAAATGGGCACAGAAGAGTTTCGACAATTTCTCCGTGGTGCCGCCCCGGTCCGGTATATGCCACCAGGTCAACCTGGAGTATCTGGGTTGCACGGTTATTGCCGACCAAATGAATGGGAAACGGTTTGCCTATCCGGATACCTTGGTTGGTCTGGATTCCCACACTACCATGATCAACAGTATCGGTGTCATGGGCTGGGGTGTTGGCGGCATCGAGGCTGAGGCGGTCATGCTCGGCCAGCCTTACTATATGTCCATCCCGGAGGTCATCGGTGTGCGGATGACGGGCAGGCTCAAACCTGGGGTAACGGCCACGGATCTGGTTTTGCGTGTGACCCAGATGCTCAGGGAGTACAAGGTGGTGGAGAAATTCGTTGAGTTTTTCGGCCCGGGCATGAAGCACCTTTACGTGCCGGACCGCGCCACCATCGCCAATATGAGCCCCGAGTACGGGGCCACCATGGGCTTTTTCCCTGTGGATGAAAACACGGTGGAATATCTCAAAAGCACTAGTCGTTCAGATCAGGCCGCGCTTGTGGAGATCTACACTCGTGAACTGGGCCTATTCTACTCCGGAGATACAGATCCTGAGTACACGGATGTCCTGGAACTGGATCTTGCCACAGTGGCCCCTGCAATAGCAGGGCCGGCGAGACCTCAGGACCGGATCGAACTCCAGCAAACCAAGGAGCAGTTCGCACACATCACCAGTTGCAAATATGAGCGGGATACGGATGCTTCCCACTTCTCAACGTTCATCGATGAGTCAGGCAGTGAAACCCAGCGGGCCCGCGAGTGTGTTCCGGTCAATCAAAGGGTTTTCGAGTTGGATCTCAATGGCACACCGGTGAAGATCGGAGACGGCAGCATTGTGATCGCGGCCATCACCTCCTGCACCAATACCTCCAACCCGTCCGTGATGCTGGGGGCCGGGTTGCTGGCGCGAAACGCTGTGAAACGGGGGTTGAAGGTGCCCCCTTTCGTGAAGACCTCAATGGCTCCGGGCTCAAAGGTGGTCAACCGCTACCTGGAAGATGCCGCGGTCATGCCATACCTTGAAGCTCTGGGTTTTCATACAGCCGCTTTCGGATGCACTACCTGCATCGGCAATAGCGGGCCGCTTCATCAGAACATTGAAAAAACCATCGAACAGAACGATCTCAATGTTGCGGCGATACTCTCGGGCAATCGAAATTTCGAGGCCCGCATCCATCAGCGGATCAAATCCAATTTTCTGGCATCTCCCATGTTGGTGGTGGCCTTTGCCCTGGCTGGAAGAATCGACATCGACCTCTATTCGGAACCGGTGGGCATGGATCCCAACGGCGATCCGGTCTACCTGGATGAAATATGGCCCAAGCGGGAGGAGATCGAACGGTTGGCGGAAAAGCACGTCAAACCGACATTTTTCAAAGAAGAATACGGCAGGATTTTCGACGGTGATGAACACTGGCAGGAACTGAAGGTCTCTGAAAGCACAACATACGCGTGGGACGATGCGTCCACCTACATCAAATTACCGCCGTATTTCAAGGCCTTTTCTCAACAGGCAGACAAGCCGAAGGATATTAAAGGGGCCAGAGTGCTTCTGGTTCTCGGCGACACGGTGACCACCGATCATATTTCTCCTGCCGGTGCCATTCCTGCGGAATACCCGGCCGGTCAACATCTGATCGACCAATCCGTGAAGCCCCGAGACTTCAATTCCTACGGTTCACGGAGGGGAAACCACGAGGTCATGATGCGCGGTACCTTTGCCAACATCAGAATCAAGAATCGACTGGTGGACCCCAAAGAGGGCAGTTTCACAATCAAGTTCCCGGAAAAACAAGAAATGACGGTATACGAGGCCGCCATGGCTTATCAGAAAGCGTCCATTCCACTGGTGGTTCTTGGCGGCAAGGAATACGGGACCGGATCATCGAGAGACTGGGCAGCCAAAGGTTCCACCCTGCTGGGTGTCAAGGCGGTCATCGCTCAATCCTATGAGCGCATCCACAGGAGCAACCTGGTGGGTATGGGGGTGCTGCCGTTGATGTTCACGCCGGGGGAGAGCTATTCGTCACTGGGTCTGGACGGATCCGAGACATACACCATTATGGGTCTCGCGGACATCAGACCGAGAGATGAAATTCAAGTAAGGGCAGTCAGGGAAGGGGGTGCTGAACTCGATTTCAGCGTCATCGCCCGGTTGGATACGGAAGTGGAGGTCGATTACTATCTTCACGGCGGTATCTTGCCTTATGTGCTGAGAAAACTCCTCGATTCGAATTGATCGTTGGGATCATTTTCCGTTACTCTCTGATGATCCATTTTTCAAGAGTGGGTGGAAGCATGGCGAGTTTTGAGAAAGGATTCCAGTCGCATTGCGCAGCCAATTCTACGCCGTCTTGAATAACAGAGACAGGCCTGTCGGACGACACGACAACGACAATGAGGTCATCGTGTTCTGCAGTAAATCGGAGTGCAGAGTTGAATCTTGCACCTCTGGCGCGGTTTTCACCCGGGACAGCCCGCCCATCCAAAAGGCAGGCAAATCCGTGCAGATGAAGATCTGATCCGATATGCAGGGCGCCGTCAACCTTTGATAGAGATTTGGCAAGTTCCAATAGATGGTCCTGTCGAAGATCGAGAGGGTTCTCCAGTTGCTGGCCGGGAATTTCCGCACGTCTTTCATTAAGATCAATTACCAGGGTACATCCGTGTTCCTGATTTCCCGCTTCTTGAACAATACCGTAGACGATTTTGAACAGGTCATGACTTAAAGACATGTCTATGTTTGAATCAAGCAAGGTCTCTTCAAGATGCACCAGGTTGGCTCTCTGGTTGGATGAATAGATTTTTCCATCAGAAAAGCTGCAAACTGGCTTGCCTCCCAATCTTATGAATCCGTAATCGCCTCTGAAATCTGCTGTCGATCTCCTCTCAGGCATCTTTCCGCTTGCTATCCCAACGATAGTGTTCCCGAAGGAAATGAGTGCACGATCAGAATACTCTACTGCCTGGAGAAGCTTTCGGACGTGTTTGAGGTTTTTTAGATTCGGTCGTTCATCTCGCGGAAAACGGACCATGAATTGGAGTTTGGAAAGGTCATCCGGGGAGATAAAGACCAGCCTTCCCCAGGGCCGGGAGCCCTCTTCGCGGGTCTTGGAAATGCCAAGGATGGCATCCAGAATGGGAAATACAAAGAACTTGGCATCCCAACCAAACATGAAGCGCAATTCATCAAAAATATAGTCACGCACCGCATGAATTGCGTATTCTCGAAGCGCGTAGCTGGAAGTTGTAATGTATATGGGGTCTTTAAAGGTAAAGCCAAGGGAAAGGAGGGAAACTGCGTGTTCCAGCCACCTTTTTGTCGGGCCGGTGGAACACATATCAGGATGGTGTTCCGTAAACCACATCTGGTGAAATATCGATTGGGTTGTCCCGCCATAGGAGATGAGTCCGGAGAGTTCAAGGTCTTTCTCGGGAAATAGCTGACCCGAGCGCGAACCCAGGTATATCTTCTCAAGCTTGGGTTCATGCCCTCGGAGAAGATTTTGAGGATCATACACGCGAACCGGATCATCCGGCTTTTCCGTGTAGATAAGGGCAGCACGACTGGGACCGGAGAATTGAGAAAGCCCTTCTCGTAATCCGTCCAGGATATGAAACAAGCACAGATTTTTTGCCGAAACATTAATCATGGTACCAATCGCGAGCCTTCCCTCATAATAACCCTATCATTTTTCCAAAAACAACGACAGACAACGAGAGCCCTAAGTTCAAAACTTGCTCCAAGTAGTATGAAACGGTCTTCATCAGCCCTATCTATATCTTACGATTCCTCCAATTCTTCAAGAACTTTAAAAACAAACCGTGCGGGCCATTCCGCTATGCCGCCACCTAAAGCTATGGCGACTGCTGTTGCTTCCTGGATTTCTTGTTTTGTTGACCCCAAATCAGCAGCACTGCTGACATGATATTCAATTCAGCCGTAACAGCTGTTACTGATGCTTATCCCCAGAGCGATCAGCTCTTTATATTTTTGCGCAAGTGCACCATCTTTTAATGCATTTGCCTCAAGCTCTCCTATTTCGCGAAACGTCTTGATACCACTTTGACTCATCTGCCGATTGTACTTCTTCCTTGTCCTATTTATTTCATCAATGTTGGGGAACATGTTTTCCTCCTTTAAAAAAATAGGGCTCATAAATCAATCACCTATTTTCAAGGTCTCTTCCGCCTCTTTCCTCAGGGAAACCTTATCCACCTTTCCGTTGGGAAGAAGCGGCAGCGTGGGTCTGACGAAAAATCGCTTGGGCACCTTGAAATTGGCTAGTCTTTCTTTGCACATACCATGCAATTCCTCCTCGGAGACCTCCTGGCCCGGATTGGGCATGACATAGGCCCAGCCCACCTCTTGGAAGATCTCATGGGGTACACTGATCACCGAAGCAAACAGGACCGCAGGGTGGGTTTCGATGGCATCCTCCACCTCCCTGGGATAGACATTCTCCCCGCCGGACTTGAACATCTCAGTCGACCTGCCGGCGATGTAAATGTATCCCCTCTCATCGCGCCTGGCCAGGTCGGAGGTATAGTACCACCCTTCTTCGTCCAGCACACGGCTGGTGGCATCCGGATTGTTGAAATAGCCTTTCATGAGGAAGGAACCTCGGACCGCGATTTCCCCAACAGTTCCATCAGGTAGTTCATTTCGATCCGGATCCACGATTTTAAGTTCAAATGGTTCTGCAATTTTGCCCGCTGTTCGCAAGAGGACTTCAGGCCCATCACCTGGCTCCGTATAGGTCACGAATCCGCAGATCTCCGTACTTCCGTAACCGGTGATGAGCGTCGCCCCTGTGGCCTGCCCGATTCCACTGAGCACTTTGACCATGATGGAAGGGGCCGCGGAACCGGCCCAAATGAACTGGCGAACGGTGGCGAATTTCTCAGGGGAAAAATTGGGGGACTTGAACTGCAGAAGAAACATGGCGGGGATCTGGCCCAGGGCCGTAATCTTCTCCCTCTGGACAACCTCCAGGGATTCCGCCGGATCGAATCTGTCCATGAGCACCATGGCTCCTCCCACCATAATGGCGGCTACACACACCTCCACATCGGCGGCCACGTGATTGATGGGAAAGTGGCAAAGCATTCTCATGTCTCCCTCAAATGAAAAGTGCTTCACCTCCACCTTGATGTTTTCAATGATACTCCTGTGGGTGTGCACCACACCTTTGGGTTTCCCGGTGGACCCGGATGTGTACATGAGCAGGGCAGCGTCCGTCTGGGAGATCTCTTTTGCCCGCAGTTCCAGGGGCCGGTACAAGTGGCTGCGATCCTTTTGAACAAAGGGCTGAAAGGATTCACACCCTTCAATGGGTTCACCGATGACCAGAATCTTTTTTAGAAAATCGAATTCCGTCGAGAGTGTTTTCAGGTTTTCGGCCAGATCCACATCCTGGTATCTCCTGAGGGAAATAAGTACGGTTGGTTTGCTGTCCTCGATGATGAAGCGCAATTCGTCCAGGCTGAACTTGGGAGAGATTCCCAGCCATACGGCTCCCACCTTTCCCGCTGCCATGTAACTGGTCAGGAACTCAGGACAGGCCATGGCGATGAGGGCCACCCGATCTCCCTTCTCAACACCTATGTCCAGGAAGGCCATGGCCACGAGATCCATCTCATCCCTGAATTCAGTCCAGTTTATTCGTCTGCCATCATAAACTATGACCTCATGGTCGGGTTTTTCAAGTGCCCACTTTTCTACGAAATGCCAGGTCTGACTGAGCCCTTTCCAGTCCATACCGATTCCTCCTTGTTGTCTTGTTGTGTAGGCCTCTGAGATGCTTTCCCAAGGTGCGCTTAGGAAGATCGATCTCAATAGATTAGCTCTCTACGAACTCATCAACTCAGCATAACCGTTGCTGATGGCCCTTTGGCCTTCGTCGTTGATCACCTCAAAGAAGAGGTCGCCTGCCTCCTTCATATTTTTCGCCACAAGCCGGACACGGATCTCGGAACCAGGATGCACCATACCTGAAAACCGACAGCTCAGGGCCTTCAGCCGGCTTGGATCTCCTCCGGCTTCACGGTCCACGATTTCCCGGGCGGCCAGGGCCAAAGTGGCTGTCCCCTGCACAATGATTCCCGGAAGCCCCACCTGTTTTGCAAAACGGGGTGAGGTGTGTATGGGAAAGACAATGTCGGTACATCCATCATACACGTATGGCAGAAAACGGGTGATGGAAATGGGGGCTTCCCAGACCGGGGATTCCGGATCGGCCCTCCCTGGGTTGTCGGGAATCCGGGGCAGATCGTTCGCCCTGTCTCCGTCCGCACAGGTTACACCACGCAGCATGGCCCCGGAGTGCTCCGTAAAGACCTTTTCCCCCTTGGCATCCGTCGCGTCATAACGGACGATAAAGTGGGTTCCCGAGCGATGGGACAAAACACCCGCGACTTTGCCCGTGATTTTGAGATGGTCGCCAGGTCGAACAAGACGGTGAAACTGGAGATGTTCCGAATAGTGGACCTGGGTCATGAGCACTTCCGAAGGGAATGCATCCACTTGAAGCCGTGCACCTAGGTCAACGGAAAGGGGCCAGGTCAGGGCCACAGCAAACATGGGAGGAGCAATCAAGCCTTTTTCCCTTGTATCGTCAAAATACCGAACATTTCCATCCCCAAGAGATGCGGCACAATTGGTCGTACTGCGCCACGCAACCGTCGTTTCCCTGCCTGCGATTTCTACACCGACAATGGTGGAACTGATTTCCATGAACCTAACCCCCCGTTATTTCGGATTATCCGGACAAGGCGTACTGCCACGCTTTCCCCAAAGGAGTTTATTTTTGTCCTGGGCTGAAGTGCAACCGACTACTTCCATATGAGGCGGAGATTCTTGACAAACCACGAAACGCCATAGAGCAATACGCCGAATAGAAACAGGAAAAGGCTCCCCGCCCATAGGTTGCCCTGAAACTTCAACCGGTCCGTCAGATCCATTACTGTGAAAATCGGTAACAACACGCTGCTTAGTAACAAAAGAACACTGATCCCCCGCAGGCAATAGAACATCATGGAAAGAAGCAGATAGGCACTGCTGTGAGGACGCTCGATTTCCATCGGTTCCTAGGTGACCTTCCAGTCCCTCCTTACAGCCGAAGAGCTCATATGGGGTCCGGCTGTCGCCTCGCGCTTAGAAAGGCGATGAATCGCCGCGTGTCAGAGGCGGCACCTTTCTCGCCGTCTCTTGAGCAGGTTATGCACTATAATTTGAATGGTTGCTATGTTGTCCAAAGAAGCTAGTCGAGATCCAATTTCGCTTTACATTGATTACATTTTACAACGCCCCGGAAAAGTTTATTGCCACATTCAGGACAAAAATAGCGTGCTTCTTCATCTTGAATCCACTTTTCTGTACCGACATCCCGCCAATAATGAATAGCCCGTAAAATAACCTTCTTGCCGACAGCCATGGGAAAATTTTCAATATATTGACAGGGAAATTCATCGCATTGATGACATCCCGTGTAACCCTTCTCTCCTGTGCAGGCCCTGATTTCACACTGCTTACAATGCATAAACCGTTCATCCGACAGGCAGCCGCGACATTGAATATCATCTGTTGTCAAATTTTCACTATTAGGGAGTGTTCCCTTACCTGGAACTTCTCCCTTGTAAAGATTCACTAACCGTTCTTTGAATTTACGATTATTATCACGATGTGCAATATAAATGGCACAGACTCCGCAATAAAGGCCACAAGGAGAAATCAAAGCCGGATTGATTTTCATAATTCTACCCCCCATACCATACGTCAGGATGATGTTATTCGGGAAGGTTCTTGTTCACTTTGCAGCCCATGGGATCGCCTCGACCGATAGTGGCGAAGCAGGTCATGCACTCGTCACAGCGGGCAATTTCGCTTTCCTTTCCGGAGAAGATCTTCCCCACCGTACCGGGATCAACGATCATCTGGCGCCCGACAGCGACCACATCGACGGGTGTTTCCCGCACGGTTTCTTGGGCTATGTTCTCTTCCCCAAGTTTACCGACCGCAATCACGGGCAGACCCGATCTCTCCTTAACCGCCGAAGCAAGAGCGACGTTCGCCCCTGCCGGCTGTTTCTTTGGAAGGGCGGAACTGGCAGCAAGGAATTGACGGCCGTCAACCTCTTTCCAGGAACCCTGGCAGATTAGGGAGACATCCAAGGCATCCACACCCTCGTCGGCCAGCAGGCGGCTCACCGTAAGCGCATCCTCCAATTTCTGCCCACCCTCGACTTTTTCCACCGCATTGAGGCGGAAGAGAATCGGATAATCCTTCCCGAGTTTTTCTCTGACAGACCTGACGACTTCAAGTGCGAAAGTGGCCCTTCCGCGGGCATCACCCCCGTACCGGTCATCCCGCTGATTCGTGAGCGGCGACAGAAATTGGCTGATCAAATAGAAATGGGCGCCGTGAATTTCCACGCCGTCAAATCCGGCCTTTGCTGCGCGATCAGCCGCATCCGTGAAGTCAGCGACCATTTGTTCGATCTGTGAAGGACTCATGATGATGGGGGCGATGTCAGGTTTGAAAGCAAATCCGGACGGTGTGGCCCCCTGCATTTCCCCGCCGCTCGGCACGCATCGGGCCCCGGCATGGTTGATCTGCACGACTGCCGCCGCACCCTGTTTCCTGATGGTATCGGCAAGGCGTGCCATGCCTGCAATCTGCCCATCATCCCATAACCCCAGACTGCCCGGAACAATACGACCATCAGGGCGCACAGCAGTAGCCTCAACAATGACAAGCCCGACATCCATTGAACGTTTTTCGTAGAAACGGATGATTTTGTCCGTAACCATTCCTTTCGGTCCGCCGTAGTTCGTGGTCAAGGGCGGTAGAGCAATCCTGTTGCGAAGCTGCATACCGTTTATCACCACTTCATCCCGCAGTGTGGGCATTTTCTAAATCTCCTTCACTCATGTTATTTCGGTTTTATATTCAATGGGTACATTGAATAGGCAGTATCTTATCACATGGGTCCCGAAATATCGATATCC
>CAYOIU010000040.1:0-18363 GCA_964404085.1 uncultured Desulfobacteraceae bacterium
ATCTTTCCCGTAGAAATTGAGGACTTCCTCATGGAGAACCGGAAGATACAGGATGCCGCCGTTATCGGGGTGCTGGATGAGAGACTCGGAGAGATCGTGACGGCCATCGTGCAACCCAAGGCGGGCCAGGAAATGACCGAGGAGGAGTTTCTGACCTTCTGCGAATCCCTTCCAAGGTACAAGCGCCCCCGCAAGGTCTTTTTTGACGATGTACCGCGTAACCCGACCGGAAAGATAGAAAAGCCCAAATTGAGAAAAAAATACGCCGGAATAGTCGAGAGTTTCAAGGTATCGTGACAATGCCGGCCTCGAACCGAGTTTTTTCTTGACATTTACGGGGGGCTCCAGTAGGGATATATTGTAGCTAGATTATAGCTGTTTTATGACTGCGTATCCATTATTTCGTTCAACCTTATGAGGGTCGGGGGTAAAGATGCACAAATTATTGACAGACTCACCAGGAAAGGAAATGCTCCTCCTCGGAAACGAGGCGATTGCACGGGGGGCATTGGAGGCCGGGCTGGCATTTTCCACCTGCTATCCCGGGACACCTTCATCCGAGATCCCTGAACAGTTTTTCAGGATAAGCCAGGAATCGGACCTCTACTTCGAGTATTCCACCAATGAAAAGGTTGCCCTGGAGGTGGGGGCCGGTGCCGCAGTCTGTGGGCTCAGGACCATGGTAACCATGAAGCACGTCGGGGTCAATGTGGCGGCCGATCCCCTCATGACCCTGGCCTATGTAGGGACAAAGGGCGGAATGGTGATTATCACCGCGGACGACCCTTTTCTCTTCTCCAGCCAGAACGAACAGGACAATCGCTTTTATGCCCGCCTGTCAGGCCTGCCCATGCTGGAGCCCACCGATCCCCAGGAAATGAAGGACGTAACCATTGCAGCCCTGGATCTTTCCGAGGAACTGGAACTCCCGGTCTTTATCAGGACCACCACCCGTTTGAACCACATTCGCGGCAAAGTCGAGCTCGGCGACCTCAAGCCCATAAAGGCAAAAGGAAATTTTCAGAAGAATCCCTTTCATTTTGTTACCGTACCCGCTGTCGGTCGGAACCTGCACAAGCTGCTCCTTGAAAAATACGACCGGTCCCTGGAAAAAAGCGAACAATCCCCCCTAAACGAAATCATCGGCGACGGCAAGTGGGGCATCGTGACCAATGGGGTCAGCTTCAACTACGTGAAGGATGCAATCCAGGACCTGGGCTTGGGTGAAAAGGTCAGTATCCTGAAAATCGGATTCTCGTGGCCCCTGCCGAAAGGTCTCATTTCCCGGTTCCTCAAACAGGTGGAAAAGGTCCTCGTCGTGGAAGAGCTGGAGCCGGTCATGGAGAACGATATCAAGGCCATGGCCCAGGAAAACGGCCTGACCCTCTCCATACAGGGCAAAGGGGTGGGAAGGCTCTCCCGGTTGTTTGAATATGATCCCGGCATGATACGTGAGGCCGTGGCCGAGTATTTCGGGGTAGAATACCAGAGGGCCCAACCACTGGACCTCTCCGGGATTCCCGACCTCCCCGGAAGGCCCCCGACTCTGTGCCCGGGGTGCCCCCATCGAGCCACCTACCACGCCGTCAAACAGGTGTACGGCCCCGATGCGATCCATCCCACGGACATCGGGTGCTACACCCTGGGATTGCTGCCGCCCATTTCCATGGCCGATTTTCTCATCTGCATGGGGTCTTCGGTGAGTTCGTCATGCGGTTTCGCGGAGGCCACCGACCAGAAAGTGGTTTCTTTCATTGGAGACTCCACTTTTTTTCATTCGGGGATCACGGGGCTCATCAATGCGGTCCATAACAACCACAAGTTCACCCTGGTAATCCTGGACAACGGCACCACCGCCATGACGGGGCATCAGCCCCACCCGGGGGTGGATACCGAACCTATGGGTGTTTCCTTGACCCAGGTGTCCCTGGAGGACGTGGTACGGGGCTGCGGTGTCAAGGATGTGCATGTGGTCAAACCCTTCAAGATCAAGAAAACCATGGAGGCCGTTGAGGCGGCCATGAACTACGACGGGCTGTCCGTGATCATATCCAAAGAGATATGTCCGCTTTACGCAAAGGCGATCGGGCAGGACAAAAAACTAAAGTCCTTTTACGTCAACCTGGACAAGTGCAAGAATCACAGGGACTGCATCACAAAGCTGGCCTGTCCCGCCATGTACCTGGAAGGGGATCAGGTGGAGATCAACAAGTACCTGTGCATCGGATGCTCCGTCTGCGCCCAGGTTTGTCCCGAAAACGCTATCCTGCCACTGAAGGGATAAGGGAGGCTCGTATGGAAACAAAGAGATTGGTATTCGTAGGGGTGGGCGGTCAGGGCAACCTGCTGGCCTCCCGCCTTCTGGGTGAAGCAGCCCTGGCAGAGGGCATTCCTGCCGTCGTAAGTGAGATACACGGCATGGCGCAGAGAGGTGGTATCGTGGAGTCGGCCGTACTGATGGGCAATGTGACCAGTCCCATCGTCTCCCCGGGTGAGGCCGATGTCCTGGTGAGTTTTGAACCGGTTGAAACCCTGCGCGCCCTGGGGAAATGCAACGAGAAGACCGTCATCGTCACGAACACCCATCCCCTGCCGCCCTTTACGGTTGCGGTGGGTCAGGGAAAATACCCGGATGTGGACGAGATGCTGGCCCTGATAAGGGAAAAGGCCCATCGGGTGATCGCCCTTGATGGGAATGCCCTGGCCGAAGAGGTGGGGAATCCCCTTGCCCTCAACATGGTGATGCTGGGGGCCCTCATCGGTTCCGGCGCCATTTCCATCACGGCCGAAGATATGAAGAAAACCATTTCAACTTCAACGAAAAAGACCTATCTGGAGGCGAACCTCAAGGCCTTTGACAAGGGTTTTGAAAAGGCGAAGGCGAATTAGCTGAAATTTATTGAGAGGGGGGGGTGCTAAAACTGGAAAAGGGCCGTCATATTGCTCTGGTTTCCGCCCCCTGGCCCCTCTTTAACCGACCCTCCATCCAGCTTGGATCTCTGAAGGCTTTTCTTCAAAGGGAGATCCCCGGGATATCGGTTCGCTCCTACCACCCCTACCTCCTGGTCGCCGAATCCCTGGGCTACGACTGCTACCGGAGGATCTCAGGGAAAACCTGGTGGGCGGAATCCATCTATGCCGCCCTCCTCTACCCCGAACTTTTTGACACCATCGAGAGATTCTGGTGGTGCACCACCACCGGAAAATCCTCTCTGCCCCCCGGCCGTGATTTTCAGTGGCTCTGCCGTCAGGTCAGGGAGGCATCCGAACGCTTCCTTTGGGATGTCAACTGGGACGAATACCTTCTGGCGGGTTTTTCCATCTGTCTCGGTCAGTTGACCAGCAGCCTCTATCACATTCGGCAAATCAGACAGCGCTTTGCCGGACTGAAGATCGTGATCGGGGGCTCGTCATGCGCCGGGGAAATGGGGAAATCTCTTCTCCGGACCTTCCCGGAGATGGATTTCGTGGTCCAGGGAGAAGGAGAACTGCCGCTTCTCCATCTGGTCAATCACGTTTCAGAGGACCCGTCGGCGGAAAGAACACTATCTCTCCCAGGGGTCCTGCAAAAGGAAGTGCCCGGTGAACCGTCCCCGGCTCCAACCCAGGTTTTCCAGATGGATGGCCTTCCCGTTCCCGATTATGAGGACTATTTCAATACCCTCAAAACTTTTTCCTCCGCCAAACACTTTTTCCCGAAAATACCCATGGAAGCCTCCAGGGGCTGCTGGTGGAGGAAAAAGTCCCCCTCAGGCAAACCAACCGGCTGCGCCTTCTGCAACCTGAATCTTCAATGGAAGAGTTACAGATCCAAGACTGGCTCCCGGGTCATTCAAGAAATCGAAGACCTCTCCCTGAGACACCAAGCCCTGTCCGTTTCGTTCATGGACAATCTCCTGCCTGCCAAAGGCGCCCAAGAGATCTTCACGAAGTTGGCCGTACTTGAAAAAGGGTACCGGTTCTTTGCAGAAATTCGCGCAACCACCGCATTTTCTGTACTGGCCGCCATGGGTGCAGGCGGCGTGGAGACGGTCCAGGTGGGCGTGGAGGCATTGAGCACGACACTCCTCAGGAAGCTCAACAAGGGGACGACCGTCATGGATAATCTCCAGATCATGCGGGACTGTGAAACGCCGGGGCTTCCCGCTCTCACCGGTAACCTCATGCTCCAATTTCCTTCAAGCGACGAGGAGGACGTGGCCGAAACCCTGGAGAATCTCTCATTTGCCCTCCCGTTCCGACCCCTGAAACCGACCCCTTTCTGGCTGGGCTACGCAAGCCCTGTTTATGACGATCCCCGGGCCTTCGGCATCAGGAAAAAGGGGAACCACCCCCACTATGCCCGCCTCTTTCCCCCAAGCGTACTGCAGGGTCTCACACTTATGATCCAGGACTACCATGGACAGAAGCGTTACCAGCAGCGCATCTGGAAAGGGGTCCGGAAAAGGGTGGATCTTTGGCACGAAACCTATGACGCGCTTCACAGGTCCGCGGAAAGCGGTCCCATTCTCTCCTACTTCGATGGAAAGCGGTTCATGATCATCCGAGAACGACGCCTTGACACGGAGGACCTGTCACACCGTCTGACGGGAACCTCCCGGTCAATCTACCTCTTTTGCCAAAACCACCGCTCGATCAATGAAATTCTTGCCCGTTTTTCCCGGATAGACGGGGAGAAGGTTGTTCCTTTTCTGAATATGATGGTGGAAAAACAGTTGATGTTCCGTGAGGGGAACCGATACCTGAGCCTAGCCGTTCCGGCCCGTCAGGGTTTGATATAGACGCCCAGCATCCCCTGGAGGGGGCTCAAACCCCTGAGCAGCCTGAGCCCTGCATAGGAAGGCATGATCCTGTCCAACCCATAGACCAGAAAAACCGCCCCTTTTTTTGCCTCTCGAGCTATCATGTCCGCAAACTCTTCGTGCATGATCAGGTAGGTGTAAAAGAGATCGAAATCATCCAGGCCAAGACCCGTATGGAGAAAAATCTCCCGGTGCATGCCGGGATCGGTGGAGTCTCCGTTGAAGAGGTGGATATTGTCCGGGGGAGACGGAAGGTCGGCCGCGCGCAATTTCTCCGCCAGTTCAGCCCTCAAGGGGGCGGATTCATCGAGGGTCCATGAATCAAGTTCGACGCCTACGGATTTCTTGACAAGGTAACTCAGGAGCACATTCACCCGTCCGTCGGCGCATCCCAGATCCAGGAAAAGCGATTTTCCAGGCACCAGCAGGTGCTCCCGCAGGAGCTTCTCAACACCATTCACAAGGACCGAAAGGTCGCTGGACCTCCTGAAGCCGAGAGCCCCCACGTCGCCCACCTTTCGTGCATCATAAAAACGGGCCACGCTCTCTAGTGTTTCTTTTGGATAGGAAAACACGGATCCGTTCATCCGGGCGACATTGCCCTGATCAGTTTCTTGATGCGCTCGTGCAGCTGGAAGAGCGTAAAGAGTTCCGCTCCTTCTGCCTCACGGAGCAGAGACAACCCTTTCGGTTCCACCTGATCCGTGATTTTCTTGCACAGGTAATTGATGCAGATCACATGACGGGCCTTCAGACAACATCCTTCGGCCCCCAGGAAGAAACAGCTCTTCGGTTCCAATCGTTCTTCCGGCAGCTCCGCCCCCAGCATGAGATTGATAAGCAGGAGGTACCCGTCATACTTTCTCTCTATGCCGGCGCCGCAGCAAGAACCCCCTTCCATTTCTTCACATGCCCTACAGGCAAGCGTTACGCCCCCTTCCCACATGGCCTTCCGGGAGTGTTCAATTTCACGCCTAAGCCTGGGCAGAAGTCTTGAAACATCACCATCTTCCCTCAGGAATTCACCCCAGGAAAGGTGGCCAGCCCTTGCCCAGGCCACCTTTTCCTCAACCGAACCGGTAAGGGGGATACGCTTCAAGTCCGACACTATGCCTTTTTACCGCCCCCTCGGCCCTTCTTTCCGTTTTTTTTCTTGTTTTCCTGGTCCTCCTTATCGCTGAAACTCTTGAGCCCCTCGGCCAGGGCCCTGAGTTTCCGGTCAACCAGGTCATTGATGGAGCCTTTCAGGTAGGTCCCATCCGCTTTTCTCGTGCCGGCCTTTTTTCCCGTCAGGATCTCTATCCCCTCATCGATGGTCCTGACAGAATAGACTTGGAATTTTTCCTTTTTCACGGCCTCCACGACATCTTTTCGGAGCATCAGATCTTTGACATTGGATTCAGGAATCATCACCCCCTGTTGTCCTGTCAATCCCGTCTTTTTGCAGCAATCGAAAAAGCCCTCTATCTTTTGATTCACCCCGCCGATGGCCTGCACTTCACCTTTCTGGTTGACCGATCCCGTCACGGCAATATTCTGTCTTATGGGTACTCCGGAAAGGCTGGAAAGGAGTGCATAGATTTCCGTGCTGGAAGCGCTGTCCCCATCCACACCGCCGTAGGACTGCTCAAAAGCTATACTGGCGCTCACGGTGAGGGGCTTGTCCTGGGCATATTTCTTCCTCAGGTAGCCACTCAGGATAAAAACGCCCTTGTTGTGGGTGCTCCCGGAGAGATCCGCTTCCCGCTCTATATTGATAATTCCGGCGCGCCCCATTGCGGTGGATACGGTAATCCGGCTCGGCTTGCCGAACATATAATCCCCCATGCTGTAGACAGCCAGGCCGTTGACCTGCCCCGTCACCTCCCCGGTAACATCGATCATCAAGGTACCACGATCGATCATCTCCTGAATGCGTTCCTCGATCTGGCTGGAACGGTAAATCCGGGCGTCAATGGCTTTGTCCACATGTCCTTCCCGCACAACATCCGCTTTCTCCTCACCGGCCCAGAAATCGGCCTCGCGGAGAAGATCCGTTACCGCAGGGAAACTCGTGGATATCTTTTCCTGCCTGCCGGTCATCCTGACGGCCTGTTCAACCAGTGACGCTACGGCCGACGTATCAAAGGGCTTTAGTTCTTCGTCGTCGCATTTCATTCGAACAAACCGGGCAAACTGCTCAATACTCGTCTTGTCCTTGTCCATGGATGTGTCAAAATCGGCTCTCACCTTGAAAATCTTTTTGACATCTTCATCGTAGTGGAGAAGCAGGTGGTACAGATGAAGGTCTGAGATGATGACGACCTTCACATCCAGATCGATGGGTTCGGGCTTGAGTCCGGAGGTGGTAAAGAGATAGAAGGGGTCATAGGTCTGGATTTCAAGCTTGGATGATTTCAGTGCCCTCTTGAGGCCCTGCCAGACGCCGGGTTCCACAATGGCATCCATGAGGTTGAAAACAAGATATCCCCCGTTGGCCTTTATAAAAGACCCCGCCTTGATCTTGCTGAAATCCGTGCGCCATATGCCGCTGCGATCCACTACCCGTTCAATGCTCCCGAAAATGTTGCGATAGGTCGGGTAGTCTTCAACGATCACCGGTGCGCCCTTCTGTTCGCTGTTATCCACCAGAAGGTTCACCTCATAGGGTTGAAAAAGGTCACTTTCGGGAAGGACACCTGTCATGCCCGGGATGGCGACCTGTGGTTGCGGCCTGAAAATCTGCAGATTGTCCGCCATGTCTTCCAAGAAGGAATCCAGATACTCCCTGACAGGTTTTCCCTTATATTTTTTCCCCAGCGAGCTCGCGAGATCCGAAGCGTTCTTGAGAAACATGACACGGTCCATCTTTTCGATCTTTTCCTGGACCTCTTTCTGGAGATCCCGGAGTTCCAGAAAAATCTGGTCAATCTGGCCCCGAAGCCTGGCCTGTTTTTCTCTCATGGCCTCGAACTCATCTTTCGGAAAGCGTCCCTTCTCGGCCATATCCTCCACCTGGTCAACGGAAAGGGGTTTCCCATCGACGATGGGCATCACCTCGGGACGTTTGTACTGGCCCATCTGGACGTCCACCAGTGCAAAACCTTCTTCCTTGACCTTCTGATCCAGCTCCTTGAAAAAGGTCTTCCCCTTGGCCTCATAGGCCTCCATGATCTCCTTCTTGAGGCTGATGTATTCCTGGCTCTCAAAAAGTTGGGGGATCTCTTTCTTGAGGGTTTCAACCAGGTCGTGGACATCTTTTCTGAAACCCGCGCCGGCGCCCCCCTTCATTTTGAGTAGTATGGGGGCCTCAGGATTCTTGAAATTGTTCACATAACAGAGGTCATCGGGTGTCTTGGATTTCCGGGTCATTTCTTCAAGGAGCTTCTTGACCGTTGACATCCGCCCACTTCCGGAGGCGCCCGTTACAAAGACATTGTAGCCAGGTTTGTTTATACCCATCCCAAATCTGAATGCCTCTACCCCCCTCTCCTGCCCCACGATTTCCTTCAAGGGTTCGAGGTCCGCAGTGGTTTTGAAGGAAAGGGTTGCGGGGTCTAAACGCCATCTTAGCCTGTCCACCGGTACGCCAACACTCGTTTTTTTCCTGGGCATGTGATCTCTCCTTTACTCTCCAGTCATGATTTCAGGTCTGTTGGATGTGATCATATCATTCTTCATTGGCTTCATCTTCACCGCATCCACATCACCATGATAAAGACAGCGGATTTATTGACTTCCTCACGTGACTTTCAGCTTTACACGTTTTCCTTTCTTAGCCTCGCATTTCGGCAGAACGATCACCAGGACCCCTTTCTCATAGGTGGCTTCTATATCCTCCACTTTGATCGTGCATGGAAGCTGAATAGTCCTTGAAAAAGATCCGAAACGACGTTCCAACCGGTGATACTGGGCACCCTTTCTTACCATCTCCGCGCGCTTTTCCCCTGTGAGGCTCAACGTCCTTTCGGTGACAGAAATTTTCACGTCTTCGATATCGATCCCCGGGAGTTCCGCCTTCACGATCACCGTGTCTCTGGTCTCTGAAATGTCCAGAGAAAGACCCAGTGTGGTCATGGCCGGAGAAAGACTGGAACCGAAATCCATCCACATGCGATCAAACATTTGTTCCACCGTCTTTCTCATTTTATTGATCTCTCTGTTTTTCCATATGATCAGTTCAGTCATACCACAACCTCCTTGGGCCCCCTGCGGGAATTCCAATTGATAACAGGCTGACAGCTCCATCCTGCTCCGGATGGGCTTTATGATACCATCAATATTAGAAACCGTCCGCCTCCAATGCAAGAGATTTCTTGAAAAACACGAATTCATCTTCCTTTTCGCTTGCATACTTCTTCTGAAGGAAATCCACGCCGGTCATCTTCATCTTCTCCAGGATCACCTTCTTAATAGAAATTGCTAAAGTTTTTCCCTGTAAGGGTCGATTTCTCTTTTACAGAATTTTTGATCTATTCCAGAACTGACGGGATCAAAAAAAGTCCGATCCTCCGGACTTTTTACGATTCCATCAAGGCTCAATGCGCCATGATCAATACTTTGCTCGGGGAGGGTTTCAATGGCCAGTCAAATGAACGGGATGCTTGTCCTCAACGCTATTCCCAACACGGAAGTTGAAGAAAGAGTCAAGCAATTCTTGTCCCACTACGCAAAAAATACAGGTGGGAGCAAGTTGGAAGATTTGATCAACAAGACGCCCCTCGTTCTCAGCAAAAATGCCGAAGAAAAGGCTGCAGAGGCCTTCGTCGCCAGGCTCGAAAAGCTCGGTGCCTCGGCCGTCTATATACCTGAAGAAATCTCCCATGGCAACGCCGTTGTGGCAGAAGAAGTTTCGGATGAGCAAACCCTTGAACCCGTTTCAGGCAAAAAAGATCCCGATCTCTCTGTCACATCCGCAGTGACTGAAAAAAAACAAGAAACTCCATGGAAAGGTCACCTTATGGATAGAGTGATGGAGGTGAACAAGGAATTGTGGCTGATTCTCTCCATGATCATGATTGTGGGGGCCATGAATTACCTCCTGGCCTCACAACGCATGCTGCTCGGGCTCTATACCCTGCCGACCCTGTTTTCGGCCTACTTTTACGGCCGTCGACACGCCACTTTTACGGCCCTGGCCAGTGTCCTCCTGGTGGGTATTGCCATTTATTACAATCCCGCGTGGCTTGCCGAGACGAAGAACACCGCCTTCATGGACAGCAAGTGGTATGAAATCATGGCCTGGGGGGGAATTTTGATGATCACCGCCTATGCCATGGGCACCCTCTATGACCGTGACAAAAAAAAGGTGGTTGAGCTGAGGGAGGCCTATCAGGGCATTTTGGTCATCCTGCGCCGCTTCATCTCCAATGACGAATATACGGAAAACCACTGCTACCGGGTATCCATATACGCCTCAAGGATCGCGGCCTATCTCGGTTTCCCCACCGAAAGAATCGAAGATGTTCGATCCGCCGCAATGCTCCATGATATAGGAAAACTGGAAATCAGCCGCAAACTCCTTCACAAGGCAGCCCATCTCACCAATGAAGAATACCACGATATGAAAAAGCATGTCATGAAAAGCAATGAGATTTTACAGCCTGTAGGAGGGCCCCTGGGCCGTATCCTGCCCATCATCCTCGCCCATCATGAAAAATTCGACGGGTCCGGTTACAACGACGAAAGTGGGGACGATATCCCCCTGGAGGCACGCGTGCTGACTGTGGCGGACGTATATGATTCTCTGACCAGCGACAGGCCCTACAGGAAGGCCATGTCTCCCTTTGAGGCCAAGGATATTGTCGTCAAGGGGTCCGGGAAGGAATTCGATCCGAAAGTCGTCAAGGCGTTTGTCAAGGCCTTCACCAGGGGAGAAATGGAAGTTCCCAACGTGGTGGTGTAATCGATTTACAGCCCGATTTCGTTACAACGCGGGCCGCCCCCTGCAATCTTCAATAACGCCCAAGACATATCCGGGTCATCCATTGATATTTGTTTCCAAATAGCATAAGTTAGGTTCATCCGGCTGAAGCCTTTTCTTATTGACAGGACCACTGGGAGGACAATATGGAGAGAGAGCACCTTGAAAGGCGTTTTGGGGTCGTGGCGGTGGAAAGGGGATATATTCTTCCCCAACAGCTGATCGAGGCCCTGAAGACTCAGGTTATGGAGGACATGACAAAAGGGGAACACAGGCTGGTTGGCAGGATACTCCTTGAACAGGGCCTCCTCAGCACATCCCAGATTGAGGAAATACTCGATGTACTGGGGAAGGGGCTGCCCCTGCTGAAAGAGATATGACGGAAGGGCTTCTCAATAGAAAACACGCAGAATGGAGACGATGCATTATTCGAGGTCGATGGCATGAGACGCTGGAACGGCTGGGGAGAGGAAAGTATAGATTTTCCCCTGCCTGAAGAAGCACGGCTTTTTCTGACAGAAAGATTGGGAGCCGCCTTCCCATTGTCCGATGTTTCCTTCAAGGATGTGCTCTCCGCTGTTCCCGAATCCCGCCTTCCGGACCATCCCCTCGTGAGCAAGAAAGCGGAAGAACGGATTCTTCACGCACGCGGGCAGAGTTTTCCAGATTGGCTGGCCCTTAGAAGCGGTAACCTGAAAACGTATCCCGACGGTGTCGCCTTCCCTTCCGGCTCGGCCCAGGTCCGCACGCTTCTCCGTTTTGCGTTGGACTCTCAAGCCGTTCTCATCCCTTATGGAGGCGGCACCAGTGTGGTCGGTCATATCAATCCCCAAGATTTCGGACGCCCCGTACTCTCCGTTGATATGAGGCGAATGAACCGGTTGCTGGACCTGGACAGGAAAAGTCAGATCGCCCATTTTGGGGCCGGGGCATCAGGTCCTGACGTGGAGTCCCAACTTCGGGCCCATGGGTACACACTGGGCCATTTTCCCCAATCTTTCGAGTTTTCCACCCTTGGCGGCTGGATTGCCACACGCTCGAGCGGACAACAGTCCCTGGGCTATGGCCGGATTGAGCAGCTCTTTGCCGGCGGCACGATGGAAACGCCCTCGGGGACCCTTGAGATTCGTGACTTTCCTGCCTCCGCGGCAGGCCCCGATTTGCGCGAAATGGTGCTGGGCTCGGAAGGACGGCTGGGCATCCTGACGGAGGTAAAGGTGCGGGTAAGTTCCCTGCCCCGCAGGGAGAGCTTTCGGGTGCTTTTCACTCCGACCTGGGATCAAGGGCTCGCTGCCCTCAGGGAGGCAGTCCAGGCCGGGATTTCCCTCTCCATGCTTCGCTTGAGCAATGCCGCTGAAACAGAAACACAGCTTAAACTTGCAGGTAGTAAGCAGGCGCGGCGCCTCCTCGAAAAATGGCTTTCAATTCGTGGGATTGACCACCGGAAATGCATGGTTACTGTTGGGATAACCGGATCGCGTCACCTCCACAGGACTTCTCTCCGGGAAGTCCTTCGCGTTTTCCGGCAGTCAAAATCGGTCAATACGGGAAAGATACTGGGTCGAAAGTGGGTCCGGAAACGGTTTCTAGCACCCTACCTGAGAAATACACTGTGGGAAAAGGGCTACGCTGTGGACACGCTTGAAACGGCCGTCAACTGGGACCAGGTGGACTCAACCGTGAAAGCGGTTGAGTCAGCCATTGAATCGGCCCTTGCAGGCGATGGGGAAAAGGTCCTGGTCTTCTCGCACCTGTCTCACCTTTACGTGCAAGGCTCAAGTATCTACACCACCTATCTCTTTCGGGTCGCGGACAGTTACGAGCAAACCCTATCCCGGTGGCAACGGCTCAAGAAGGGTGCATGCGAAGCCATCGTCCAGGCAGGCGGCACCATCACACATCACCACGGGGTGGGGTTGGATCACGCGCCCTATCTCTTGTCGGAAAAGGGCTCTCTCGGCATTGCGGCCATCAGGGCCGTGTGCCGTGAATTTGACCCGGACGGCATGATGAACCCGGGCAAACTGGTCCCATGACAGCTCCATTCTGATTTTTTTGCAATTATGGAACACCACATTCCTTTCAACACCAGACAGCTTCACTGGTCCAGGCTCCTTGAGCAGGGTGCGGAAGGATCCAGGGGATGGGACCTCCTCGTGGTGGGTGGCGGAATCACGGGCGCGGGCATTCTGCGAGAGGCCGCCAGGCAGGGGCTCAGGGCGGCCCTCCTGGAGCAGCGTGACTTTGCCTGGGGCACCTCAAGTCGATCCTCGAAGATGATCCACGGTGGCCTTCGCTACCTGCTTTCGGCTGATTTCAAGCTGGTGCGCGCTTCCGTCAAAGAGAGAGACCGGTTGATGATGGAGGCTCCAGGCCTTGTTGAGCCCCTGGGCTTTCTCTTCAGTCATTACACCGGTCGGTTTCCGGGTCCCCGTGCATTCGGGGGTCTGCTCTCCCTGTATGATCGCTTCGCCGGGCAATCCCATCACCGCTACTACCCTGTTCCCGATTACCTTTTTCTTGCCCCCCATATCGCCCGCAAAGGCCTCAGAGGCGGCAACTGCTACCTGGATGGTGTCACCGACGACGCGCGACTGGTTCTGCGCACGCTGAAGGAAGCCTGTTTTGAAGGAGCAACCGCCCTCAATTATGTCAAGGTGGAATCTCTGCTCACGGCAAAGGGTCGTGTGGTGGGCGTCGCGGTGAAAGATGAGATCGACGGTAACAGGGGAGAGGTATTCGCGCGTGTCGTGGTGAATGCCACCGGCGTTTGGGCTCGTCGGTTGCGGACAAAGGGACACCGGGTTCCCCGGATTCGCCCCTTGAGGGGGAGCCACCTGGTATTCCCGTTCTGGAGACTCCCGGTTGCCCAGGCCATAACCCTTCAACACCCTCAAGATTCAAGGCCTGTATTCGTCTTTCCCTGGGAGGGCGTGACCATAGCCGGCACCACCGACCTGGATCACCAGGGCGATCTGGATGGGGAACCCTGCATCTCCCGCCGTGAAGTCCATTACCTTCTGGACCTGGTGGAACATCAGTTTCCCTCCCTCGGCATCAGGGAGGAAGATATTCTCTCAACCTACTCGGGAATCCGGCCGGTCATCAGCAGTGGAAAGCGAAATCCCTCGAGAGAAAAAAGGGACCACACCGTCTGGGAACAGGACGGCATGATTTCCGTGAGCGGTGGCAAACTGACGACCTATCGCCTCATCTCCCTGGACGTCCTGCGCCGCGCAGCACCGTACCTCCCCCAGGCTATGTCCGGACGCCACCCGGCCTTAAAAAATGATCCGGTTCCGCCGTCATCCGCCCCGCCGGGACCCATGGCGAGATTACGCCTCGGGGGCCACTACGGGAGCAACGCGGTGAAGGTCATGGATTGCGCGAAGAGCGGCGAACTGGAGAGGATTCCAGGCACGAACACCCTCTGGACGGAAATCCGATGGGCCGCCGGGAACGAGGCCGTGATGCACCTGGAAGATCTCCTTCTGAGACGCGTGCGGCTGGGGATACTGCTGGCGGGAGGCGGCTCTGATCACTTCCATCGTATCCAAACGATATGCCGGGAAGAACTGGGATGGAATGCCAAGCGCTGGGAAAGGGAGCTTGCCGCCTATCAAAAGCTCCTGGGGGAATGCTACGGCCTGCCGAAAGGGTAATACCGCTAGGCTCTTTTGCCTTGATTCTGCTTTTCCGCATACATGGCATGGTCCGCGCGGTCGAGAACACTCTCAAGGCTCTCCCCTGGTTCTGCAGTGGATACCCCCGCACTGACGGTGATATCCACGGGTCCTTTCTTGTAAGACACGAATCGCCTTTTCGCCAGATTACGCTTGAAATTGGACAACCGCTCTTTGGCCATGGCTTCACTGATATGCTCGATGAGCACGATAAACTCATCACCTCCGTACCTTGCGATAAAATCCGTCTCCCTGAAAGTCTCTCTTAGCGATTGGGCGACCTTTTCAAGGACCTTGTCCCCTGCCACATGGCCAAAGGTATCATTGATCTCTTTGAACCTGTCCACGTCCAGAAGCATCAAAGAAAAGGGCTCTCCGGTATCCTCTGTGGTTTTGAGGGCACCCTGGATCTTCATATCAAATGCCGTGCGATTGTAAAGCCCGGTAAGCCCATCTTTCATGGCCACCATCTTCAGTTCTTCCGCTCGCTTGGTCATCTCCCGGGCATGTTGATCCGCTTCCGCAATACGTTCTTGCAGCACCTTCATATTCTCGCGTGCCAGTTGTGCCTTTTTCAAATCCTCCCGCTTTTTCTCTGCCACCACCTGTTTGATTTTCTGTATCTTCCGGATGACGGTGTTCTTGATCTCGTCTATTGAGGCATGCAGATCGAAGGAGTTGATGATGGCATTCATCTCTCCATTGACTTTCATATCATAGTACTCAATCTTCTTGATGGGCTCTTCTCCACCGAACTGCCCGGCCAGTGTTTTTTCCAGATCTTTCACCTTTTCAAGAAGGGTCAGGAAGGCGCCGTTGATGTATTTGAAATCCCCTGAAATCTTTCCCTTGAGGCCATCGAGGAAATCCAGGAGGGCTTCACCCTCCTGCTTGAACTTGTCAATTTCAAAGGCCTTGCAGTCCAGATGAATCTTGGATGCCCTGGTTTCCAGCCGACGCGTCAAGGGGTAAAAGCCCTCCAGGAGCACCACCATGACCCGTTTCATGGCCACGCAGGCTTCCACCAGGTCCTCAACTGCGGCCGGTGCTTCGATCTGTCCCGTGCCCTCCCTTGCCGACTCGGCTTCCTTGGCGATAATCTGATCCTTCAGCCTCGAGGTGGCGCCATCCATCTCTTCTATGGCCAGCCGTTCAGGAGAATTCGCCATGGCCTTGATGACCCGGATTTCTTCACGAAGATCCACTTCTTTTGCCGCAAGGATACAGAGTGCGTTGATGACCCTCGACAAACATTCCCGTTCATCCTCGAAGACCCCTTCCAGGTCGATATACTCTTTCTTGAGTCGCGCAATATCTTTTTTCAGATCCTTACCCATTCTGCACCTCTTCTGTTTGTCCCGGCTCATCCATATGAAAACGCCACTTGCAAAACACCTCTTCAGGATGTGGATCGGGCGGTGCAAACAAACATTCCACACGGATAGCCGGGTCCACCACCCTTGCAAAATTCGAAAATTCGGCACGGTGCATGTCTTTGCAGACATATTCTCCAAGCCCCCTTTCCAGTCGGGCCACCTGGGTCGGGCACGAGGGCACGGTGAGGAGCACTTCATCCGGCTTTTCCTCTATCTCATAACCAACGAGGATGCACCAGGGAAAATATCGGAGGGTCTTCACAAACCCTTTCAGGCCTTTTTCGCCCGAGGTGAAGCGGGAGACAAGATCCTTTGCGGCCATTCCCGCCACGCGGCCCCAGACTTTTTCGTTCAAGGTCTCCGCCGTGGGCTGGTCAAAACGCTCCGCCACGTAAATGAACCAGAATGCATCCACCACCCGGTAATGCCAGAGGAGGAATCGGATGTATGTTTTCAATTCGGCAGGCCCCATTTCTTCGAAGATTTCTAAATTCATACGCCCCTCCAACAGTTTCTGCCTGTTGCGATCTATCGTTCCTCAATAACCACGTAATCCCTTTTTTTCGGTCCGGTGAAAATCTGCCGCGGCCGATGGAGCTTCCACTGAGGATCATCATGGCTCTCCTTCCACTGGCTGATCCATCCGGGCAAACGCCCGATGGCGAACATGACGGTAAACATGTTGAGTGGAATACCGATAGCCCTTAAAACAATGCCGCTGTAGAAATCCACATTGGGGTATAGGTTATGGTCTTTGAAATAGGGATCCTTTACGGCCTCCTCCTCCAGCTTCATGGCAACGTCCATCAGGGGATCATGCCTCTTGAACTTCTTGAGGACCTTGCCGCAGACCTTTTTCATGATTTTCACCCTCGGGTCATAGGTCTTGTAGATCCGGTGTCCGAAGCCCATCAGCCTGAAACCATCTTTCTTGTCTCTCGCCCTCGCGATGAAGGGTGCGGGATCCCCGCCACTGTCATGGATCTGCTGCAGCATCTCCACAACGGCCTGGTTGGCTCCGCCGTGAAGGGGTCCCCACAGGGCGCTTATCCCCGCCGAAATGGCTGCATAGAGGTTCACACGTGCACTGCCCACCAGGCGCACCGCCGCTGTGGAACAATTCTGTTCGTGATCCGCGTGCAGAATCCAGAAAACCTCCAGGCCCTTCACCAGCTCTCTGTCTATGCGATAGGGACGGACAGGGGAATCAAACATCATATTGAGGAAGTTGGCACAGTAGCCCAGATCATGCCGGGGATAGACGACTTTGTGGCCCCTGGAAATCTTGTAAGACATGGCTGCCATGGTTCTCAACTTGGAGAGGAGCCTGGTGAAGGTCATGTTGACCTCTTCATCTTCAGTCCTTTCAGGGATCTCCGGATAAAAGGCCCTGAGGGCATTGACCATGGAGGAAACGATGCCCATGGGATGCGCCCTTCTCGGAAACATTTCAAAAAAAGAACGCATGTCCTCGTGCACCAGAGAGTGATCATTCAGCATGATCGAAAACCGGGTCAGTTCCTTTCTCGTGGGCAGTTCTCCATTGATGAGCAGGTAAGAGGTCTCCACAAAGGTAGAGTGTTCCGCCAGTTGTTCCACCGGGATCCCCCTGTACCTGAGGATGCCTTTTTCGCCATCCATGAAGGTAATGCCGCTCTTGCAGCTTCCGGTATTTACAAAACCCGGATCAAGGGTAATGAGACCGGTATTTTGTCTCAAATTGGAGATATCTATGGCCTTCTCTCCCTCAGTACCCGTGATGATGGGCAGTTCAAAGGTCTTTCCGTCAACGGTCAGTGTGGCTGTATCCAACATACCTTACCCCTTTCCTCATTTTGATGTGGCGATCATAATCTAGCAGATTTTCCCTGGGCTAAGCAAGGCAAACCGAATTCCCTCTCGAACGCCATTGACTTTTGCCGGATTGTTCAGCTATTTTTTCCCTATGAAACGGTATCGTGACTACAACACCTACCTCAGAGAGTGCTTTGGGGAACGTGTCCAGAAAATCCCCCTGGACGCCGGTCTGAGTTGCCCCAATCGAGACGGCACGCTGTCATCTGCGGGCTGCATTTTTTGCGATCGCCTCGGATCGGGCACCGGGGCCTTCCTGGACAAGGGTTTATCCATCAGGGAACAGATTGAAGCGGGACGAGTCCATCTCAAAAAACGCTACAAAGTCAGAAAATTCATTGCCTATTTTCAATCCTTCACCAACACCTATGCCCCGCTTTCGAGACTGAAGGAGATCTATGACCAGTCCCTTGAACAGAAAGACATCGTGGGTTTGTCTGTGGCCACCCGTCCCGACTGTGTAGACGGGGATGTCCTCAAGCTCCTCAGTTCCTACCGGAAGCATGCTCTCGTGTGGCTTGAATACGGTCTGCAGTCGGCACACGCCACGACTCTTGAGAGAATCAACAGGGGTCATGATGCAGCCTGTTTTGAAAAGGCCGTGCTGAGGGCACGGGAATGGGGGTTGAACGTCTGCGCCCATGTCATCCTCGGGCTGCCGGGTGAGAACCGGGCGATGGTGCTTGAAACAGCGCGGTTTCTGGGCAGACTCCCCATCCAGGGTCTCAAGATCCATCTGCTCTATG
>CAYOIU010000041.1:0-18296 GCA_964404085.1 uncultured Desulfobacteraceae bacterium
CCATGTTCTCAATGATCTTCATCGAACGCCCGCGGCTCGCCGTTGTGGTGTCCATTTTCATTACCCTGGCCGGTCTCATTGCCCTGTTTAACATCCCGGTGGCACAGTATCCTCCCATCACGCCCCCTGTGATCCGGGTGAGCGCGGTCTATCCGGGTGCCAACGCCACAGTGGTGGCCGACACCGTGGCCGCGCCCATCGAAAAAGAGGTCAACGGCGTGGACAGGATGCTCTACATGTCGTCAAGCTGCTCCAACAACGGTGGATACAGCCTGGCCGTTACCTTCGCCGTGGGGACGGACCCTGACATCGACCAGATCAATCTGCAGAACCGGGTTCAGCTTGCCACCCCCAAACTCCCGCAGGCCGTCGTGGCCCAAGGCATCACCGTGCGAAAGCGATCTACCGACATCTTGGGCGCCGTCGCCTTCTTTTCCCCCAAAGGGACCCGGGACAAGCTCTTTTTGAGCAACTATGCGAGCAAGAACGTTAAGGACGCCCTGGTGCGTCTAAAGGGTGTCAGTGATGTCTTTATTTTCGGTGAGTTTGAATACAGCATGCGCATCTGGATGGACCCGGATCGGCTGACCGCCAGGGGGTTGACGGCCGATGACGTGATCGCGGCCATCCGCCAGCAGAACATCCAGGCTGCCGTTGGTTCCATCGGCACGGCACCTGCCGGGAAAAGTCAGCAGATTCAGTACACCCTGCAGGCCAAGGGACGTCTTAATACGGTTGAAGAGTTCGAAAACATCATCGTGCGAAGCAATGATCAAGGCGGGCTGGTACGGATCCGGGACATTGCCCGGGTGGAACTCGGGGCTGCAAACTACGGGAGTGGATCGACCATAAACGGTGCACCGACACTGGGTATGGCGGTCTACCGTTCCTCAAACGCCAATGCCCTGGACACCATGAAGGCGGTGCGGGCCGAACTCAAAGTCCTCGCAAAGCGCATGCCCGGTGACGTGGAATACAAGGTCATTTACGACACAACCAAGTATGTTGCTGCCGCCATTCATGAAATCGAGTTTACCCTGATCTTGACCTTCCTTTTGGTCCTCTTCGTGAACTACATTTTTCTGCAGGACTGGCGGGCGACCCTGGTCCCCACCGTGACCATTCCGGTGTCGTTGATCGGCACCTTTGCCGTGCTGCTGGCCCTGGGTTACACCGCCAACACCATTTCACTTTTTGCCCTTATCATGGTCATCGGCCTGGTGGTGGACGATGCCATCGTGGTGGTGGAAAACGTCTACCGGGTCATGGACAAACGTAAGCTAGGTCCTAAGGCCGCCACCATCCGGGCCATGGGTCAGGTGACCGGCCCGATTATCGCCACCACCCTGGTTCTGCTTGCCGTGTTTGTCCCCGTGGGATTCATCCCCGGCATCACCGGCCAGCTCTATAAGCAGTTTGCAGTCACCGTCTGCACCTCGGTGGTGATATCGGCCTTTAACGCGTTGACCCTGAGCCCGGCCCTGTGCGCCGTATTGCTCAAAGAGCCGAAAATCCATAAACATGGGCCTTTTGCCTGGTTTAACCGGGCTCTGGCGGCCTCACGCAACCTGTATGTGGCCGGCGCCGCCTTTCTCATCCGGCGCCTGGTTGTCGCGTTGCTGATTTTCGCAAGCGTGCTCGGTGCCGCCTATTTCCTCTTCACCCACAGCCCCTCCAGTTTCCTGCCCCAGGAGGACCAGGGGGCCTTTTTTATCAATGCCCAACTCCCCGAAGGGGCGTCGCTCGCGCGGACCACCAGGGTGATGGAACAGGTCACCGGGGCGCTGAAAAGCATCAAGGGTGTCGACGATGTCTTGGGGGTGAGTGGATTCAGCCTGCTCAGTGGCAGTGCGGAGAACGTGGGTTTCGGCATTGTGGTTTTGAAGCCCTGGGACGCACGGAAACGGCCCGACCTCCAACTTGGCGCCATTGTCGGCCAGGCCCAAGCCCGGCTGGCGGCCATCTCCTCGGCCAACATCTTCGCCTTTGCTCCGCCACCCATTCAGGGTCTCGGCACTACCGGAGGATTTGATTTCCGGCTTCAGGCCCTCGAAGATCAGCCGCCCCGGGAAATTGCCGCTGCCACCCGGGCACTGGTGATTGCAGCCAACCAGGACCCGACGCTCATGCGCGTATTCTCCACTTACACAGCCAACACTCCCCAGATCTTCGTGAATCTGGACCGCACCCGGGCTGAAACCTTGAAGGTTCCGGTCAGCCGGGTCTTTTCCACCCTTCAGGAACAACTGGGCGCAGGGTATGCCAATGACTTCAACCTGTATGGCCGCACCTACCAGGTCAAGGTCCAAGCCGATGCCCCGTTCCGCGACGCTGTGAAAGACATCAACCGCTTATACGTCCGCAGCGACCATGGGCACATGGTGTCCCTGAGGGACCTGGTCACCCTATCGACTATCCTGGCGCCCCAACTCGTCTACCGTTATAACCAGTTCACCAGCGTGCAGATCAACGGCAATGCCGGCCCTGGCTTTTCTTCCGGCCAGGCCATGGCGGCCATGGAACGCGTGTCGGCAAAGACCCTGCCCCCCGGCTATGGTTTTGACTGGTCTTCCATGTCTTTTCAGGAGCGCAAGGCCGGCGGCAAGGTGGTGATGCTCTTCGCCCTGGCCTTACTCTTCGGCTATCTTTTCCTGGTGGGGCAATATGAGAGCTGGACCATTCCCCTCTCCATCATTCTCTCTATCCCCGTGGCGAGCCTGGGGGCATTGGCAGGGCTATGGATTCTCCATCTGACTCTCAGCATCTACGCCCAGATCGGCCTGGTGCTGCTGGTGGGCCTGGCCGCCAAAAACGCCATCCTCATTGTGGAGTTTGCCAAAGACCGCCGGGAACAGGGGCTGTCCGTGTATAAGGCGGCTTTGGAAGGAGCCCGGATACGCTTCCGGCCGGTGCTCATGACCGCGTTCACGTTTATCTTGGGTGTAACGCCCATGGTGATAGCCACTGGTGCCGGGGCCGGCAGCAGGCGGGCCGTGGGCACCACGGTCTTTTCGGGCATGGTTGCTGCGACCCTGGCGGGGATTTTTCTCATCCCGCCGCTTTATTATGCGTTTCAGTCATTGGGAGAAAAGACGGGAGCCTGGTTGCAACGGCGTAAGGAGAAGGCCGGAACCAAATCGGTTGATGAAGGTCAAAAACAATAGAACTATTCAGGTTTAAAGTTTCCCGCCTTGCGAGCTAGGTTGTTTTTGCACAGGAGGGACTGAAAAAAAATGAACATCGAACATCGAACGTTCAACATCGAACGTTGAATAAGAAAAAAGGACTTGGGAAAAGCCGGTGATGGTGGTGAAAAGAAGCCACGCGTTGGCGTGGTTAAATGTTCGGTATTGAGTGGCTGTCTTTTCATTCGACATTGGACGTTCGATGTTCGATGTTGGAGGTTCAGGTTTCAAACAACTCCGTATGGCATAAATGCAACCTGTGAACGTTTACCCCTAAATATTGAGCTGATAACATCAAGGATAAGGTGATAGTACAATGAAACGTAAGAGAGGATACCACAAAAGCGCGGACATGATCAGGAGATGTTTTTGCCGGTTGATCCTTCCCGCCATCATGTTCGGACTGATGCTGAGCGGGTGCGCTCCAGTCGGGCCCAACTACACAAAGGTCGAGCCCAAGGCGCCTAACCTTTGGCATACCACTCTGGAGAACGGCTTGAGCCCCCAGCAGTTGAATCCTAAAACACTGGCGCAGTGGTGGACCGTTTTGAATGATCCTGATCTGAGCAACCTGGAACATCGGGCCGTAAAGGGAAATCTGGATCTGAAAGAAAGCAGGGCCAGGGTACTTGAGGCCCGGGCGCTTCGGGGCATTGAAAAGGCCGGTCGCTTTCCCACCCTGGATGGTTCAGGATCCGTAACACGGAGCCGCAGCAGCGAAAACAGCGGTACTGGGAACATCAGAAATCTCTATTCTGCAGGGTTTGACGCGGGCTGGGAATTGGATGTTTTCGGCGGGGTGAGGCGCTCCGTGGAGGCGGCCCAGGCAAACCTTGAAGCCACGGAGGAAAACTTGCATGACGTCCTGGTGAGTCTCCTGGCCGAAGTTGCCAGGAATTATGTGGATGTCCGGACCCTTCAGGCCCGGCTGGCCGCGGTCAAGGCCAACCTGAAGGCTCAGCAGGATATCTATGAACTGAATCTCTCGCGTTACCAGGCTGGACTCATCGATGAACTGGCCGTCCAGCAGTCTCACTATATCCTTGAGAGCACCCGTTCCCAGATTCCGGCCCTGGAGACCAGTCTGGAAAGCGCAAAAAACAGGCTCGCTGTCCTGATCGGCGAACAGCCGGGCGCGGTGCATAGGGAGCTGGCGGAGACAAAACCGATTCCCGTGCTCCCGGTGACAGTGGCAGTCGGAATACCCGCGGAGACCCTGAGGCACCGCCCTGACATCCGCAGGGCGGAACGGACCCTGGCGGCCCAGACCGCGCGGATCGGGGTGGCCACCGCAGACCTCTATCCCAGGTTTCGTCTGTTCGGCACCATCGGACTTGAGTCCATATCCAGTGGGGATCTCTGGGAATGGGCCAGCCGGACCTGGGGCATCGGCCCGAGCGTGTCCTGGAAGATCTTCAATGCCGGTGCCATCCGGCAGAATATCCAGGTGCAGACCGCTCGCCAGAAGCAGGCACTGATCCAGTACGAATCAGCCGTTCTCAATGCGCAGGAGGAGGTGGAAAACGGACTCGTGGCCTATGTCAAGGAACAGCGACGCCGGGAATCGCTGAAGGCCGCTGCAACGGCAGCCAGGCGTGCATATGAACTGTCCTGGGACCGTTACAATGCAGGGCTCGTGGATTTCAACAACGTTCTGGACGCCACCCGTTCCCTCCAGTCCTTCCAGGATGAGCTGGCCAGCAGCGAGGGCACCGCCACTTCAAACCTGATTCGCCTCTACAAGGCCCTCGGCGGCGGATGGGAATCTTTGGGGTCCTCTTCAAACGGCCAGGGTAAATGAGGAATACAACCATGGTGAAGAAAGACGACAGTGAAATAGAGCGAACGCTGGGCATGGATCCGTCCTCGGGTCGAAAGAGGCATCTGAAGCTTTGGGCAGTTTTGGCTATCGTGGTGCTGATAGCCATCCTGACCACAGGTGTCCTTCGCTCAAGAAATTCAAAGAGCCTGGTAGAGTATAAATCGCAGGAAGCCAGGGAAGGAGACCTCACTATCACTGTGACCGCAACCGGAAACCTGGAACCGATCAACCAGGTAGAGGTGGGCGTCGAGGTCTCAGGCACCATCAAGACAGTCGAAGCCGATTATAACGATCAGGTTAAAGCGGGTCAGGTGCTGTCCCGGCTGGACACGTCGAAATTGCATGCACAGGTCCTGCAGGCAAGGGCGACACTTGCATCGGGGCATGCGAAGGTATTGAAGGCGCAGGCAAGCGTCAAGCAAGCCCGGAGTAAACTCTCCCAGTTACTGCGAGCCCGGAAACTCAGTGGCGGCCGGGTGCCGTCCCAGGCGGAAATGGACGCGGCCGAGGCGGCTCTTCAGAGCGCCCAGGCGGACGAAGCCGATGCAGAGGCGAATGTCTCCGAGGAGAAAGCCGCCCTGACGGTTCGAGAAACAGACCTGTCCAAGGCTGTGATCCGATCACCCATCAATGGCATCGTCCTGGCACGCCACGTGGAACCCGGGCAAACGGTTGCGGCCTCACTGCAGACGCCCGTTCTTTTCACCATCGCCGAAGATTTGAGAAAGATGGAACTCCATGTGGACGTGGATGAAGCCGATGTGGGACAGGTGAAGAGGGGGCAGAAGGCAACTTTCGCCGTAGATGCATACCCCAATCGCAGTTTTTCGGCAAAGGTGACGGAAGTCCGCTTCTCACCCAAGACGGTTGAGGGGGTGGTGACCTATGAGACCCTTCTTGCTGTTGACAATTCTGATCTCTCCCTGCGTCCCGGAATGACGGCGACTGCCGACATTGTCGTGAAACGGCTAAAGGACGCTTTGCTGGTGCCCAATGCAGCGCTTCGGTTTATGCCGCCAACGCCTCGGAAATCTGCAAAAGAAAATCGTGGATTGCTTGGCGCACTCCTCCCTCATCGCCCAAGACGAACGGTTTCTGAAAAACGGGTGACGGCCTTTTTAAAAGGAGGCGGACGGCTCGTGTGGACCCTTCGAAATGGCAAGCCTTCGGGCGTCCCGGTCAGCGTTGGGGTGACGGACGGGCAAATGACCGAGGTTGTGAAAGGAAACATAAAGCCGGGGATGGTCCTCTTGACCGATGTGGTGATATCAAAAAATGAATAATGGCTACGGTGTAGAAAAATCCCTCATTGAGCTGAAAGCCGTTACCAAGATCTATGGCAGCGGGCGCGCATCCATGCAGGCCCTCAGGGGGATTGACCTGCGGATCAGCGAAGGTGATTTTGTGGCGGTGATGGGGGCGAGCGGCTCGGGCAAATCCACCTGCCTGAACATTCTGGGCTGCCTGGACGTGCCTACCTCGGGGTCCTATTTTTTCAAGGATGTCAACGTGGGGACACTCAACCGTAAACAGCTCGCCTTCCTGCGTAGATTCTACCTCGGCTTTGTGTTCCAGGGCTATAACCTGCTTGATCGGACTTCCGCTCTTGAAAATGTCGAACTCCCCTTGATCTATCGTGGGGTTCACGCCCGGAAAAGACGCGCAAGAGCTCGTGCTGCGCTTGCCTCAGTGGGGCTGAAAGAATGGGAAGGCCATACCCCTGCCGAGCTTTCCGGCGGCCAGCAACAACGGGTGGCCATCGCTCGGGCTATCGTAACGGACCCGGCCGTCTTGCTGGCCGATGAACCCACCGGGAATCTGGATACCGCTCGGAGCCTTGAAATTATGGACCTCCTCTCCCTCTTGAATCGGGAACGGGGGTTAACCATCGTCATGGTAACACACGAGCAGGACATGGCAGACTATGCAAACTCGCGGGTCCGTTTTGTGGACGGGTTGATTGCGGACCACGAGCACGAAGGAGCGGTACAATGCTCTTAAACGCCTTTTTGCTGGCGCTGCGGGAGATCCGCCGGAATATTATGCGTTCGTCTCTGACCTCGCTCGGAATCATTATCGGGGTCGCCGCCGTGATCACCATGGTCACTCTGGGGAATGGCGCCACAGAAAAGGTGAAGACGCAGATCACCAGCCTCGGGACCAATCTCCTTCAAATAAGACCCGGACAGGGTTTTCGGGGACCCGGCGGCATTCGAGAGGCGGCAACTCCCTTTGACGTGGGAGACGCGGATGCCATTGAAAGGGAACTTCCGAGCATCGAAGCGGTTGCCCCTACAGCAGGGGGGGCAACCCAGGCGATTTACGGCAACCGGAACTGGTCCACCATGATCACGGCCAGTACCAACGGGTTTATGGCCGTCCGGGATTGGGCCATTGAAAAAGGCCGGCAATTTACGGACGGTGAACTCCGCGGAGGTCTGGCCGTTTGTATCCTGGGCAACACGGTCTCCAAGGAGCTTTTGGGGGGCGGAAACCCTTTAGGCGTGACTATCCGTTTGAAAAAACTGTCCTTTCGAGTGATCGGGGTGTTCAAGGCAAAGGGACAATCCACATTTGGCCGGGATCAGGATGACTTCATACTCATTCCGCTTCGGACGTTTCAGCGTCGCATTGCGGGGAACACGGACGTCAACAGCATTTATCTCTCGGTCCGTGCGGGTTTTTCCATCGACAAGGCGAAACAGGATATGGAAAGGCTGATGCGGGAGCGCCGCCGTATCCCCCAAGGAAAGCAAGAAGATTTCAACATAAGGGACATGCGGGAAATAGCGGATGTCCTATCCGGCACCACAAAAGTGCTCACGTCCTTGCTCGGTGCGGTTGCGGCCGTGAGCCTTCTTGTGGGTGGAATAGGTATCATGAACATCATGCTGGTCTCCGTGACCGAACGAACGCGGGAAATAGGCACCAGACTGGCGATCGGGGCCTTGGAGCGCGAAGTACTCCTCCAGTTCCTGGTTGAGGCCGTGGTCCTTTCCTCATTGGGGGGGGTTATCGGTATTATCCTTGCCATAGGTGTCTCTGCCTGGCTCGCCGGCATCCTGCTGGTCCCGTTCGTCTTTAACCCGCATATTGTCGTTCTTGCGTTCGCTTTTTCGGTTGCAGTGGGAATAGCTTTCGGATTTTTTCCGGCTCGCAAGGCCGCCCGGCTCGATCCCATAGAGGCATTGCGGCATGAATGACCCGCGTGGAACCATATTTTGATTTCAATAGGTTAACAGGTACCCTTCCCCTTCCTTTACTTTCTGTTTTCTCCTGAAAGGACCTTCCAGGTTCTTCTTTGCAGGAAACTCCCCTCCACATCCCCTTCCATCTCCTGGAACATCTTCCAGGGGACGGCAAAGGAGAAGAGGTCCCTGTCGAGCTGTTTTTTCAGATTTTCCCTGGCGGAAATGTCGGTGAGGCCAACCACGGCTCGCGGGTTCTCAGATCGTGCTTCCTGAAAAGGGTAGATCCCGATGGTCTGACAGCCGGCCGCATAGGGGATGATGACATTTTCGTTTCCCTTTCTTCCATAGTTGGCCAGGATCACAAGGGCTGAAAGCTGGTCCGGAGGTGCCAGAAACACCACGATTTCAGGTTTTTCCTCTTTCCCATCCACCTGAGAGAGGGGCTTGAAAACCGCATATTTGGCAGGTGGTTCCATGATGGGCAGGTTTTTCACAAAGTCGTCCACCAATTCCGGCGTTTTCACGTACCTCTCCCCTTTTCGAAAATCTTCAAGGGAATCTTTGGTCATATACCCCTCTACCTGATTTGCAACCGCTTTTCCCTGCTCCCACTCATCATTCCCCGTGGACAGGAAATAATTAAAGCACCCCGTTCCCCCGGGGAACTTGACATACTGGTTACCAAAACCGAGCCCGACACCCCCACCCCAACAGCCGTAGGTGTCTTCGCTGAACACGGCCGTCTTCCCTTTGGCCGCACCGGCCAGCATCCACATGACGCATCCCCACTTGCCCTCCTTGAACTGGCGGGCCCCGCCAGGCTTTTCATCCGTCCAGAAAATGGCAACAGGTCCATACTTCAAATTCAGTGCCTCTGCAATCTTACTCTCCATATTTTTAACCTCCCCATCGACTTCCTAATTCCATTATTGCCCGTCTTCCTTTTCTCCTACCCCCCTCAGAAAATTCTCCCGGCGCTCCTTATCCCATTGGGAACAAAAGGCCGGTTTTCCCTTCCCTACCCGCTTCATGCAAAGAGAACAGATGGGTTCACAGGGCACAATCGGTTCAGTTACCTCCCCTTTCGCCTTTTTCGGCCAGAGAGGATCGGCAAAAAGCACCCTTGCCAGGCCGATGAGGTCTGCCTGTCCCTGTTGAATGGCTTTTTCAGCCGTTGCAGGACTCTGTATCCTGCCCGCCGCGACGACGGGGGTCTTTGAAAGGGAATTCTTGATGATCTCCGCGAAATGGGCCATATAGCCTTCTGATCTTTCCTCTTTGAGATATTCCGGGAGAAAAAAGGAATCATAGGTCCCGGCCATCACGGAAAGGTATGCAATGTTCCTTTCCTCCAATGCGCTGGCAAGGGGGATCGTTTCTTTGGGATGGAGTCCGTCAAGCAGCCATTCATCGGCCAAAAACCGGTATCCCACCGGGAAATCCTCTCCCACAGCTTTCAGAACCGCATCCGTTACCTGCAAGGGAAAACGCATCCGGTTTTCGAGTGTTCCGCCGTATTCGTCATTTCTCAAATTGGTCCTTGGGGACAGAAACTGGACAATGAGATAGCCGGTGCCCCCATGGATCTCTACACCGTCAAAACCTGCCTCTTTCACCCGTCTTGCTCCCTCGGCAAATGCCTGCACGACCTTGCGGATTTCTTCCCGTGTCATCTCCTTGGGGACAATTTCTCCGGTCTTGAATGGCGACGGCGCAAGCCTCTCTTCCATATAGGCGTACCGCCCCGCATGGTTGATCTGCAGGAAGGCAAGAGCTCCCTGGTCGTGAACGGTCTTGGCCAGTTCTGCGAGCCCTGAAATGTACCGGTCATGGTCCACCCTCAGGATGAAAGGAGATCCCGAACCGGATGGATCCACCGAGGCATTTTCCACAACCACCATCGAAACGCCCGACGCGGCCATTTCCTTGTAATGATCTAGAACCAAAGGGCTCACCGAACCATCCGGATCGGCATAACCCACAAACAAGGGCGCCATGATGATCCTGTTTTTGAGAGAAAGTCCTTTGATTCCATACGGACTAAACAATAACGATGCTGCATTCATATCCAACCTCCTTTGTTTGGTAAAGGTCGTTCACCCTTTCTTTAAGACCCACTTCGCCGTTCTTTTCCTTTATGATATTGTCGTTTGTAACATAATGATATTGCAGGGAATAGTCTAATTTGCTGATTTTTACTTAATGGTTGAGAAATATTACTCAACTGAAGGGCCGTTTGCTGGGGGGCTAACGCTCCGATTTCATTTGTGTGTCGGGTATGTAATAGCCCATGAACAAGGCCTTCCCCTTTTTCAAGGGGATGGTCCGGCTTTTTACCTCAATCAAACCGTTGTCCCTGCAAATCCTCTTGAACCTCTCGGGATCCACGAGATTCATGGTGGGCGAAAGGGTCTCCAGACTGGTGTATATTGTAGGTGTTACAGGGGATGACCCGGGACTTGGCAATTACCGTAGGGTTAGCCTTTTTGATACCGCTTGTAGACCTCACAGCCGGCCTTATACCCCAAGTCGCACGCCTTTTTTGCATCTTTCAGCGCCGTGGCCAGGTCACCTTTCTTGTAATAGCAAAGCCCCCGTTCGAAATAGGACCATCCGTCCTTTGGGTCGACCTCGATATACCGGTCCAGCGCCTGAATGGCCTCGTCATACCTGCGCGCCTCACAATAAATCCATCCGAGCATTTTATGGGCCTTGGAGTAGGACGGGTTCAATTCCAGAACCTTGTTCATGTCTTCGATGGCCTTGTCGTGCGCCTTTTGCCGCGCAAACACCTGGCCGCGCCAGTAATAGGCGATGTATTTGCCCGGATCGGAGCTAATGGCCAGGTTGTATTGATCGAGGGCCTTATCGTATTTCTTTTCCTGGAAATTCTGGTGCGCCCGTGTCATGTGTTTCTGGTAGCGATTGCGAGGGCGCCTCTGTTTCTTCTTGAACTTTTCTCTCGCCTTTTGGGCAGTCTCATCAAAAATTCCCGTAATGCGCGAAATGGATTTCAATTGATTGAAAAGCGTACTCCTCTCAACGCTTCTTACCCCCAGGATGGCCACAGTGACAAGGGCCAGGAAAGCGATCAGAAAGACCAGGATGGCCTTGTAGTCCCTTTCCCGCTTCTCCGATGTCGGACCGGGATAAACAGGAGAAGGCTCGGACGAAGGCACTTCCGCACCTTCAGCCGGGCCTGGATCTTCCACACTGCCAGGACCTCCGGCTCCGGACGATTCAGTCCCGTCGGATGCGGTATCGGGAGGCGATTCGATCTCATGTGATTCAGGCAAAGCGCTTTTCTTTGCCGCGACCAGGGCCTCCCCGTTCTCCTTACGAATGTTCAGAATGGACCGGCACTGACTGCAGCGCCCCTTTATCACCGGGCCTGAAAATCTTTCTTCCGGGATCCGGTAGGTCTTGCCGCAGACCGGACAGACGACTTCCATGTCGCACCTCCTCCCGTTCCTTTCTTCAGTTCAGCCGGCTAAAGTGGCTGCACGCGATACAACAAGTATGCTTTTGCCAAATGGAATCTTTTTTCTATTGTAGAACGTCCGGGGCAAAGGGTCAAGGTCAACTCGGTTTTCCGGATGTATCTCTCTAGCCCGGGTTTCTCGCCGATCTTCGTCGCGAGACGGTGGAGAGTCACGTGAATATAAGACGCGCGAAGGAAAATGCCCAAAGACGTACTAGAAGTACGTCAAGGTCATTTTTCAACTGCAACGCAGTAGATATGGGGCTATCCGCCGTCGCAGTCCCGCGCGTCGCGGGATTGGTGAGAAATCCGGACAAGCTTGACACACACTTTTCTTTTGCCTATCTTTTCCTATATGGGTGCAATCGTAATAACCTAAATCATGCCACTTGCGGCATAATTTAGGTTATTACGAAATCATCAAGTCTCCCACCACCGCCGAAAAGGGCGAGCATGACACTGTCCACAAAGATGAAAAATCTCTATCAGGAAAAGTCCGAATCCGTCATTCGACTCCCTGAATGGCTCCTGTCCCGAAAAGCGGTGGAGAGCCATCGGGCGATATCGTCCCGGCTCGCTATCGTTGAAATTGCCGGACGAGACAGTGTCGCTGCCGCCATCCGGGCCGTGGAAGAGGAATCTTTTACGGATCTGCTTCCCACCTATGCCTTCACCGGGACAGAGCGCGGATCATTGAAAACCGTGGAGGAGGCTGTCCGCCGCCTCAAGGAGCGGCTCAGGGGTACCACGGTCCATGACCTCATATTGGTGGGATCTTCCCGGTTCTGGCAGGCGTTGAATGGCCGATTCATCGGTGAGCTGATTTCCCGGTTCGGGTTCTATTCTCCCTGTATCGGGTGCCATTTGTATCTCCACAGTGTCCGAATCCCGCTTGCCGTAAGTCTGGGAGGTGTTGCCATTATAGCAGGGGAAAGAGAGAGCCATGACGGCAGCCTGAAAGTGAACCAGATTAGAGAAGCACTGAAAAGATATCAGGCCGTTTTCGAGGCATTTAACATTTCCTTGCGGTTTCCCTTGCGTGATGTATCGTCAGGCGCCGAAGTGGAGCGCATCATAGGATCCCGCTGGGAGGAAGGAAATGAACAGCTGGGTTGCGTCTTGTCCGGGAATTACCGCATGTTAAATGGTGACATCGGCGTGAACAGGTTACAGGTGGCCGCCTATCTCGATGAATTCGCTCTTCCCTGCACCAGGGAAATCATCTCCATTTATCTTGAAGGCGGCATTCCCGATTTCATAGAAATTGCCCGCAAGGTTTTGCGGAGGTGAAGGGAAATAGAAGTGAGACCCAAAATAGTCATGTGTAACATCTTCCCGGAGGTGGAAGAATTAAGAAAATTTGCCCAAAAGTACGGGTTCGACGGGATTGATTGGTCATTTGATTTGGATGCACTCCCGCAGACACCGGCCCAAGAGTCCTCCTGGGTGAGAAGCCTGAAAAACCTGGGCTCCATGGAAGTAAGATACCATTGCCCTTTCTATCGCATCGATCTGGGTCATGATGACTCGGATGAGGTCAAACGGGCGGAAATGATTTTTCAACGAATCATCCGGCTGGTATCAAAGGCAGGCGGCAGGTATCTGAGCATACATATCGGACTCGGACATGATTCAACGGAACCCCTGTCCTGGGAGAGAAGCATCGCCAACTTGAGACGGCTGGTGAACTACGGCTCCGAACATCAGGTAAAAGTATGCCTGGAAAACCTCGCCTGGGGGTGGACCAGCAAACCGAATCTCTTTGAGAAGCTCATACGCAGGAGTGGGGCGGGCGTCACACTGGATATTGGGCATGCCTGGTCTTCAGAAGCGGTGAGGAGTCAATACTATGCTGTAGAAGATTTTGTGACCCCTCATTCAGACCGTGTTTTCAACGCCCATATCTACCACAAGGAGATTTCCGGGAAGGGGCATATCACCCCGTCACGATGGGATCACATTGAGAAACGGTTGCGGCTGCTTTATTCCATCGGATGCCCATGGTGGGTCATCGAGATCAAGGAGGCCGAAGGGTTGCTTTTAACAAAGAAGATGATCGATGAAAACCTCTCCATGCTGATGAATCCCCAGTCGGGGGCATCTCGAGGAAACGTGAGTTAGACCGAAATGAAAACTATCCTGCTTCTTCTTGATGGCCTTGGGGACCGTTCCTACGGAGTGCTGAAATATCTGACACCCCTGAAAGCAGCTGTCACGCCAAACCTGGACCGACTGGCTGGACTGGGAGGCAACGGCCTTTTTCACGCCTCTCTTTCAGGGCAGTGCCTTCCGAGCGAAACCGCACATTACCTGCTTTTCGGTTACGGTCCCTCTGATTTCCCGGGGAGAGGCCTGCTTGAGGCGGTGGGTGAGGGCGTTCCCTTTGAGGATGATGATGTCCTCTGCCTGGCACACCTCGCAGGCATTGCATGGAAACAGGGACAGCCCGTTCTTGTACATGGACGGGATGATATCCAAGGGGATGGCGGAGAAATCGGAACGCTGATGAATGCGATTACCCCTTTCGAGGCCGACGGCATTCTTTTTCGATTGCATCAGACCCGCAGGAACGATGCTGTTCTGGTTTTGCGTGGGCCTGTTTCGCCGTTCGTATCCGACTCCGACCCGATTCTTCGTAATAGACCCATCGCAGCGGTTCAGGCCCTTTCGGGCAATTCGGAATACGAGGCTGCATGTCGCACCGCAAGTGCGCTGAACAGCTACCTTGCTTATTGCCACCAGGTCTTGACCCGTCATAAGATGAACCGAAAAAGGAATGAGAAAGGCAGGAACATTGCCAATTTTCTCGCCACCCAACGTTGTGGCAGAAGGGTGAAAGCCCTACCCTTTAAAGAGCAATGGGGCCTTCGGGGGCTGGTTGTTGCTTCGGGTTCGGTTTACGCAGGCATCGCCCACGAATTGGGGTTTGACTTCTTTCGCGCACGGGATAGCGAACTTCCGGGAGCTGATCTGAGGGATTGTATTCACTTGGCCTTGGAGGATGGTTCTCACGACTTCATACATGTCCATACCAAAGTGGCTGATGAGATTTCACACAAAGGGGGTCCAGAAAAAAAACGCGATGTTATTTCCGAACTGGATCGTGGTCTTGTGGATCTGGTGAAAGCCATGGAGAAGGAGGAGGATATCCTCCTGGTCGTCATGGCGGATCATTCCACACCGAGCCACTCTGTTTTGATTCACTCGGGTGAGCCTGTTCCGGTCTGTTTTGTTGGGAAACATGTCCGGCGTGACAGCGTACTCCAATATAATGAAGTGGACTGTTCCCGGGGTTGCCTGGGGTTCTTGAGGGGCGAAGAATTGATGTATATGATATTGAATTGTTCGGACCGTTCCTCCCTCTTTGGACATTGCATAGGCCCCGTCCAGCGGCCCTATGCCCCGGTCCACTATGACCGGTTTCACGAAGGCGGCTCTTCGTCCCCGGATACCACAAAAACCAATGATTGAAGAGCCTTCCCTGACGATCTTTCTAGCCTCTAAAGGAGGCGATTGCCAAAGGGTGGCCGCTAAGGAATGAAGTCGAAAAAGAGGACTCAGCCGAACACTCTTGACACGCAAATATGTCGGCCCTTCCAAGCAGAATAGACACCTATCCTATGCAAGGATGGCAATAAACCCGTGACGGGTCCCGCGATAAATGCTAAAAGAACAAGCCGGGAAACAAATTGATTTTCATGACCGTTCAGGCATAAAAAGGAGAAACCGTCCATGGCGCTGGAGAACATCCTTTACGAGGAAAAAGAGCATATCGGCGTGATCACACTGAATCGACCCCGGAAGCGGAATGCCCTTTCACTGGAGCTTCTTGAAGCCTTTACAAATTGTCTGAAACAGGCGGCGCAGGAAGGGAGCGTCAAGGTGATTATTGTCAAAGGGGCAGGTACAGCCTTTTGTTCAGGTCATGATCTGGATGAGATCCTGAACCGGGAACTGAATGATATACGGCATCTATTCCAGACCTGTCTCGATCTGATGCTTTGTATCCAGGCCATCCCTCAGCCCGTTATTGCGCAGGTCCACGGCATTGCTACGGCCGCCGGGTGCCAGCTCGTGGCAGCGTGTGATCTCGCGGTTGCAGAGGAAGAGGCCCGGTTCGCAACGCCCGGGGTAAAAATCGGACTTTTCTGTACCACGCCCATGGTGGCCCTCAGTCGGGCCGTTGGACGCAAAAAGGCCCTTGAGATGCTGCTCACGGGAAATTTTGTAAGCGCCTATGAGGCCAAAGCCCACGGCCTGGTCAATCGTGTTGTCCCTTTAGAACGGCTCGCGGCAGAGACCCTGGAACTGGCAGGCGAAATCGCCAGATACAGCCGCATCACCCTGGGCGTGGGAAAGCAGGCCTTTTACCAGCAGATCGGCATGGCGGACGCCCAGGCCTATCACTATGCCAAAGAAGTGATATCCGCCAACGCCTGTATGGCGGATGCCATCGAAGGGATGAGTGCATTTCTCGAAAAACGGGAACCCGAATGGAAAGAGGTCTAGGGCTGGAATGCCTTCAGGGTATCCATGACCGCCCTTTTGACATTCATATCCGGGCACAAAGCTATAATGACAAAATGCAGGCGCTGTTTCCATCCCACACCATTCCCCACATCCGGAAACTTCTGCAAATCAGACAAAACCGAAGGCTAAATCAAGCACTTTCCTGGTCCGTGGCCAGTGGGTCTTCCGGTAAACATATATTAACATATCGCGTAAATCCTGCTATGGTGAATTGATTTGGAGGAGAACAGCAACACATGAGCAGCTTCCACAGGATTGAGATACCGATTCCCTTTCCCATCAGATTTGTGAATATCTATTTCATCGAGGACTCCATCCCTACCCTGATCGATGCCGGATTCCATTCGGAGGACGCTTTCCGGGTAGTAGAAGATGGTTTGAAGGCGCACGGGGCCCGTCTTTCAGATATCGGGCGCATACTCCTCACCCATGGCCATCTGGATCACGTGGGGCTTGCCGGGAAGATCCAGCAAATGACCGGGGCTGAGATCTTTGTCCATCCTGCGGACCGCGAGAAATGCATCTGGGACGTGGAAACCTACCACGAAAAGAAAAAAGAGCCCTTCCTCAGGTTTTTCACTGAAGCGGGCCTTCCCCGGGCCGTCGGTGAAACCATCTCGGAGCAGATGGACGCCCATTTCAAGACCTTTTTTCCGGGTTATTTCGAAGTAAGGGACATTACCGACAGCGCAACCTTTTCCTTTGACGACTTCAACCTGGAAGTGGTCCATTGCCCAGGACACACGAAGGGTTCCGTCTGCTTTTTGGACAGGGAAAACCACAGGTTTTTCTCCGGAGACCACCTGCTGGAACACATCACGTCCAATCCGGTGGTGGAACTGGAAGGGAGGGGAAACGGCAGTGAATTCAGGAGCCTTTCGCGCTACCTGGACTCCCTGAGCCGGACGGAGGATTTGCCCATAAGCGCGGTCTTGCCGGGACACGGGACAGTCTTCTCTCATCCTGAGAGACGTATTGCCGAGATAAGAGAACACCACAGATTGCGAAGAGAAGAGATCCTCCGGATCCTCCGCTCCGCTCCCGGTCCAGGAAAAGGGATGACCCTGTTTGGGATCACCATGACCGTGCTCCCCGAACTCAAGGCTTGGGATGTCTTCCTCGGTATGTCAGAGACCCTGGGGCACCTAGAAATACTTGAAGACAAGGGATTGATCCAATCCAGGTTCATCGAAGCACCACGTGTTTACGAGGCAGCCCGATGAACCCTTAATACACGGAAAAGGAACAAGAAATGTCTTTCGCTGAAATAAACGGCCTGAATATCTATTACGAGGAACACGGAGAGGGCGACCCCATCGTGCTTCTCCACCACGGCTTCGGTTGTACGAGGATGTGGAAAGCCATCTACCCGTCTCTCGTCCAGGGCGGCCACAGGATTATCATGTACGACAGAAGGGGGTACGGCGGTTCGGAGCCGGGAGACGATTTCGAAGCATTCTATGTAAGTGACGGGTTTCGAAAGGAGAGCATGGAGGAACTGAATGCCTTGGCCGGTTTCATCGGGCTTGAGGCCTTCCATCTCCTGGGGCAATGCGAAGGTGGTGTCGTGGCGGTCGACTTTGCCGCCACCTATCCGAAGCGCGTAAAATCGGTAATCACTTCCAGCACCCAGTGCTTCAGTGAAATCCCCATGGTTGACATCAACAAAGCCAAATTCACCAATGGTTTTGAAGATCTGGATCCTGACATCAAACAGAAGCTCATGGCCTGGCATGGGGATGACCGGGCCGGTCCCTTCTACAACCTGTTCCGAAAATTCGGGGGCGCCTACGGAAAAGACGTCTTCGACCTCAGGCCCGTATTGTCGCGGGTTGTTTGCCCCTCCCTTGTGCTTTACCCGGACCGCAGTTTTCTCTTTGATATCGCGCAGGGGGTGGCCTTCTATCGACACCTAGCCGAGGGAGAACTGGCGGTGCTGCCGGGATGCAGCCACAACACCTATGAACAACGGCCCGCCGACTATGTCCACCTGGTGCTCGATTTTTTGAAGAGGACCCACTTAAGAATGCTCTCCCGCCAGCCCCTTTCAGGGGAAAGAATCACCTGTTGTTGAACCACGCCCGATA
>CAYOIU010000042.1:0-18130 GCA_964404085.1 uncultured Desulfobacteraceae bacterium
AAAAGGCCGAGGCTTCCCTGGAAGATCTAAAAACGAAGTACGAAAATCTCAAACAAGGTGCGTCCGGTTATCTGGAATTGAAAACCAAATACATGAACCTTAGGGCATCCGTCGAGAAGAGCGATGAGAAACTGGATGCCCTGTCCCGGCAGAATAGAAACCTGCGTTCATCTGAACGAAACAAGTGGTTCGGTATAGGGGCGCTGGTTCTGCTCAGTGGTCTGTTCATCGGTTTGGTCATGGGCCGGCAGCAAAGACGCAGGAAATCCATTTATGAATAAACCCTATGCGACAACCTCCTTACCCCCCAGCAGCGAAATTATCACCATCGGAAGCGAGCTGCTTCTCGGACAGATCACTGATACCAATACCTCCTATCTGGCCAAGAAACTCGGACGACTGGGTATTTCAGTAAGATTCCGAACCGCCGTTGGGGATCATTTGGAAGAGATCACCGCGGTCGTCGAGGCGGCTGTTGAGCGGTGTGATTTGGTGATCACAACGGGAGGACTTGGCCCGACTGAGGACGACCTGACCAGGGACGCTCTTGCCCGGGTTGCAGGCGTCGACCTGGAATTCAGACAAGACCTCATGGATCAGATCGAGAATATCTTTCAAAAGTATGGATACCAGATGCCTGAAAACAACCGCAAGCAGGCCCTGGTTCCGAAGGGAAGCAGACCGATCCCGAATTCCGTGGGAACGGCACCTGCCTTCATAACAGAGATCAAAAGAAAGCCGGTCATTGCATTACCGGGCGTTCCAAGGGAACTCCGACACCTGTTGAATCATGAGGTGACCCCGTGGCTGCGGGAACGATTCCACCTGATGGATAACCGGGTTTCCTACAGGGTACTCAAGGTCGTGGGTCTGGGAGAAAGTGGTGTGGACAGGATCATGGGCGATCTTATGAAAGAGGGCCGGAACCCTGAGATCGGGCTCCTTGCATCACCGGGAGAAATCAAGATTCGTGTTACGGCCACGGCCAGGGACCCAAAGGAGGCTGACGACCTGATCGAACCCGTTCTCCGTGAACTGCGTGCCCGCCTGGGGAACAAGGTCCTGGGCGAAGGGGACGATACCCTTGAGAGCGTTATCCAAGTGCTGCTTGAAAAGTGGGATATATCCGCAAACGTTCTTGAGACATTCACCGGGGGCGCAGTCGCTATAAGGCTTTTTGGAAGTCCCTCAGGGAGCATTGTCGGGAGCATGGTGTCCCCCCACAAAGAGGAACTCTCCCGGTGGCTCGGCCAAGTCCCTTCGCCACTGGACCAGGCTGGAGTTTTTCGAATGGCTTCCCTTTTCAGGGAGAAGACAGGAGCGGATATGAGTCTCGCCATTGTAGGATTCCCTCACCATGCCGACCCGGGTTTCATGGTGGAGGCCCACGCAGTGGCTGTGGGGGAAGGGATAGAGAAGCATTTCGCGTGGCACATGACTGGAGAGCTGCCCGTGCTGCAGCAAAGGGGCGCCATCATCGGGCTCAATACCCTGCGCCTGGCCCTGTTGGAAAGAGAAAAATGAATTTGCCCTGCGCCTTGAGCCTTTTGTCCTATGCCTGCAGGCGCAAGGCTGTTTCATATCAGCCCACCCTCGCTTAACGGCCTGTTTTCCAATATTCGCCGGGGATGAAAAATAGAAAGATCCAGTTCCGGCTCCTGTCCGGTGATCAGTTCGGACAAATACCGGCCCACGGCAGGCGCCTGCTGGAGGCCGTGCCCTGAAAAACCGTTGGCCAGATAGAAACCTTCAAGTTCGGGCCACTCGCCGAGGATGGCGTTGCCATCCAGGGTATTGACCGCATACAATCCGGCCCAGCCCCGGATGAGTTTCAGGGTATCGAATCTTGGGACGAATTCTGCCAGTTCAGGCCAGAGGATCTCCATAAAGCGCTTGTCGTCCCAGGAGAAATTAAACCCTACCGGATCTTCATCCATTGATTTTCCCAGGAGGATGAGCCCGCCGGTTTCCGTTCTGAAATAGAGGCCGGAAGGCAGAATGGTCAGAGGAAGCGAACCTTCAGGCTTGACCGCCGTATCCAGTGCAAAGATCTGGCGCTTGACAGGATCTACAGGAATCTGGACACCTACGGTCTCCGCCACCTGGCCTGCCCATGCTCCAGAACAGTTGATCACGATCTTGGAGTGAAGCGATTCGCCTGATGCGAGTCTGACGCCGTTTACCTGCTTTCGGTCGGACAGGATCTCCACCACCTCGTCGCTGATGACCTCCGCGCCTTGGGCCCTGGCCTTGGCCCTGTAGCCCATGAGCACCGCGTAGGCGTCGAAATAACCGTCCTTAGGGCCGAAGGTGCCGCCTGTGAAGCCGGCCATATTGTAGAGGGGATAGTGTTCCGTGATTTTCTCCGGTGACCACCACGCCACTTCACAGCCCAAAGTTTCTTGAAGCGTCAGGGATTCCCGGGCCGACTTTTCCCCTTTTTCATCAACAATAAAGAGGTTTCCCTCGCGATGATAACTGATGTCAGGGCCCTCATCTCCTACGACCATATCTTCTTCAAAACGTTCCAGTACCTCCAGCGCATACTGGGAGACCTTTATGTTGTCTTTCAGACTGAACTGGATCCTGGCGTTGGCCATTGAAAGCGTCGTTGATGCGTGGGAGTAGGAGGGGTCACGCTCGATGACTGCCACTCGCAATTTCTCATCGGCTCCGGTGAGGTAATAGGCCGAGGAGCACCCCATGATCCCGCCGCCTACAATGATGACATCATAGATTTGCTTTTTCATAAAATTTGTCCGTTTCCTTATGGATTGTTAGGGTTTCTGATTCCCCTCCCCGTGCTGTGGCTCGGGGAGAGGGATCAGCAAAAAAAAATCGAGTTACTCCGGGTCAGGGTGTAATCAGCGAGAGATCTTTGACAACCCCGAATTTGTGAAATTCACCGTTTCGTACGACCTGGACCTGGACCTCCTTGACCACCTCGCCCTGTTTGGTGAAACCCTTCAGAATACCGGTCAGACCATTGTAATCCTTTGTTGAAGCAATGGCTTTCCGGATGGCCGGTCCCTTGACGGAGCCGGCCTTTTTGATGCCTTCACACATGATCATAAACGCGTCGTATGCCGATGCCCCCACCATGTCGGGCTGGATCTTGTAAAGGGTCTGATACTTTTTCAGGAAATCCTGAACACTGGTTCGCGGATCATCGCGGTTCAAGTTGGTGACCAGCATGAAACCCTCTGCAGCGGCATTTCCCGCTATTTCAAGAAATTTCGGTGAATCGGCGCCTTCTTCGCCCAGAATCTTGACCGTCATGCCCATCTCCCGGGCCTGTTTGACCACGGGACCGGTCTGGAAGTAATAGCCGCTCGCAAAAATAATGTCCGGATTGGCTTCTTTGATCTTGGAAAGGTAGGGCTTGAAATCCTTTTCACTGAAAGGGTAGGTTTGCGAGTACACGATTTTCGCGCCGGCTCCTCTGGTTTTAACAAATGTTCGAAAACCCTCGGCAAGGGTGCGGCCGAAGTCGTTATCGCTGGTCAGTAATGCTATATGCTTGCTTTTCAGCAAATCCACGGCAACATATCCCGCGCACTTGCCTTCCACAGTTCCGAGAAATCCGTTTCGAAAGCAGTAATTGCCGGCCCGCGTGATGTCGGGATGCACGGCATAAGCTGCCACAAATGGGATTTTCTCATCCTGGAAGATGGGCGCTACGGCCCTGCTGGGGGTGCTGTAAGAACCGCCCACAACGCCGGCTACCTTGTCCTGCTGGATCAGTTTTCTTGCGAGGGCAACCGCTTCTTTCCCATCGGCCCGATCGTCATAGTAGACCAACTCCACCTTTTTCCCGAGCACGCCGCCCTCCTCGTTGACGCGAGCGACGGCAATTTTTACCGAGTTGAGGACACTCAAGCCGTCCGCGGCCGCAAAGCCCGTTAGCGGGGCCAGGAGGCCGACCTTCACCGTGCCGGCAGCGAAAACGCTTCCGACGCCGAATAGGAGAACCAGGGTGATAACCAACAGTGTTTTGATACTTTTCATTTTGCCTTTCCTCCTTGTTTAGGTGTTTTTGTGGCCCCATCCGAGAATGGGTGAAAATCCTCGCCTTTATACGAAAAGTTGAATTTGAATGCCGATAAAGGATTCAAGGGGCCGAGGATTCGAGGATCCGAGTGAAAGAAGTTGCCTTCCTACTCTTTCCACTGGACCCCTTGACCCCCTGAGCCCTTGACCCCTCAAGCCAGCTGCTTAAGCCGATGGCGGGTGTCTTAAGACGGGTTTTAGTCCCCCGCCGATTTTCAGTGCCCGAGATACACCTCCTTTACTTTCGAGTCTTCCAGCATGGCTCCGGCCTCTCCTTCGTGTGCGAAGACACCGGTTTCGAGCACGTAGGCACGATTGGATATTTCCAGAGATGCGATTGCATTTTGTTCCACCAAAAGAATAGAGAGTCCTTGTTCCTCATTTAGATGATGCAATTGTTCAAACACCTGATCCACAAGCTTGGGCATCAGCCCCATGGATACCTCGTCAACCAGGAGAAGTTTGGGATCTGAAATCAGGGCACGCGCAATGGCCAGTTGCTGTTGTTCCCCGCCTGAGAGGGTGGAGGCAGGTTGGGTCTTCCTCTTTTCGAGTATGGGAAAAAGGCTGTAAAGCCAGTCGAACTTCTGCCTCATCGGGATTTTCTTTTTGAGTCTGTATGCCCCTGTCAGGAGATTTTCGGTTACGGTGAGACGTGGGAACAATCTTGCCCTTTCAGGTACGATGCGGATACCGGACATGGCCCTCTTGTGTGCCGGCATGTCCGTGATGTCCTCACCCATGAAAAGGACGGTACCCTCTTTCAGGGGAATGAGGCCCATAACCGCATTCAGGATGGAGGTCTTTCCAGCACCATTTGAGCCGATGATGGACACCAGTTCCCCTTCCTCAATATGAAAACGGACTCCCCGGACCGCTTGGATGTCGCCATAGGCGATTCGGATATTGTCGGCTTCAAGCATCATGATCTCTCTCTCTTGCCGAGGTACGCTTCTATGACCTTTTCATTTTCCTGGATCGTCCCGGGATCGCCCTCTGCGATTTTTTTTCCGTGATCCAACACCACGATCCTGTCGCACAAACCCATGGCCACGCGCATATTGTGTTCGATGAGCAGGACTGCAACGCCGCTCCGGCGGATACTCTTGATGAGGGCCTCGAGTCGAGAGATCTCTTCGTGCCGCAGGCCGGAAAAGGATTCGTCGAGAAGCAGGAGTTTGGTCCCGATGATCAAGGCCCGGGCGATCTCAAGACGGCGGAGATTGCCCAGTGGCAGGAGGCTTGCCTTTCTGTGGGCGAATTCCGGGAGGCCGACCCTCTCGAGTGTCTTCATGGCTTCTTCCCGCTCCCTTTTGGATTTCCAGCTTTTCCACATTCTCGAAAATGACTGGTACCGGGAAATGCCCCTTGCGACCAGGACATTTTCCAGGACAGAAAGGTCCCCAAAGGGTTTAACAATCTGAAACGTGCGCCCGATACCCGCTGCCGCCACCTGGTGGGGGGAGAAGGTGTCTATGCGCTCACCCTCGAACCGGACAAGGCCTGCCGTGGGTCTGTAGACACCGGAAATGAGATTGAAACAGACGGTTTTCCCCGCCCCGTTGGGGCCGAGCAGCCCGAGTATCTCCTTTGGGTGGATGTCCAGGTCAACCTTGTCGACGGCCTTCAACCCACCGAAATGCTTGGACAAACCCTGGGCTTGAAGGATGGCACGTTTCACGTTCTTTCTCCAAAGGATTTGAGAGAGAATACCTTGCGGGCCAGGCTGGTCTCTCCCAGAAGACCACCGGGCTGAAAACGGATCATGAGGAGAAGAATGACCGTATAGAAAAGGATCCTGTAATTCACCAGGGGACGAAAAAGCTCGGGCAGAATTCCCAGCAGGAAGGCACCCAGGACCGGTCCCCAGAGCGTTCCCATGCCTCCCAGAACGATCATACCGAGAAACGTAATGGAGAGGGGAAAAGAAAAATCCGTGGCACTGATGAACCTCATGTAATGGGCATAAAGGGCACCACCAAGCCCGGCCATTGTCGTGCCGAGGACAAAGGCCAACAGTTTGAAACGCATGGGTGAGATTCCCATGCTGGAGGCTGCCTCCTCATCCTCCCGCAGGGCAAAGCATGCCAGCCCGCCCCAACTTCTGGTAAACCACCAGCATACGAGCAGGACAATGCATAGGAACACAAGACAGAGAGAAAAAAAGGCGCCGCCTTTCATTTTGATCCCGAAAAGAACGATCTTCGGGATCCCGCCAATGCCCAGTGCACCGCCGAAAAAGGGAATATAGAGGAAAACGGCCTCCACGATGAAATTGATGCCGATGGTGGTTATGGCCAGGAAGTCATCCCTGACCCGAAGGCTGGGGAGACCCAGCAAAAGGCCGATGAGCCCGCTGATAACAATAACAAGGGGCAAAGCCGTCCAGAAAGAGAGACCGGCCTTTGTCGTCAGGATGGCGGAGGCGTAGGCACCGATTCCAAAAAAAGCAGCGTGGCCCAGGGAAATCTGACCGGCAAATCCCACGATCACATTGAGCCCCAAGACAACGATGGCGTAGATGGCGATGAGGGTAGCGATGGTAATGACGTACGAACTCAACCGTGAACCTCCGTTATGAATTCGATTCTTTGGGGCGGTGTCATTTTGAGCCCATCAACCCTTCCGAACGCCACATGAGGACCGCAATCATGGCAATAAATGCCAAGGCATCCCTTGGAAGGGGGATGTTGGCATAGCCGATCAGCAGCGTCTCGGCTACGCCGAGCATGAGAGAGGCAATGACCGCCCCTGGTACGGACCCCATGCCTCCCACGACAATCAAGGCCAGGGTCTTGTAAGCCGGAACCGCCCCCATGGTGGGGTAGACCTCGTTGTAGTAAATGCCCACCAGGATACCTGCAATGGCGGCGATGGCCGAGCCTATGACGAAGGTGATCCCCATGATGGCCTGTGTATTGATCCCCATGGCATCAGCGATGGAGATGTCCTGGGAAGCGGCCCTCATGGCCAACCCCAGCTCGGTCCGCGTCGTAATATACCACAAAAAGACCAGGACTCCCGAGGTGATGGAATAGACCGCCATGAGCGTGGTCGAGATGGTGATGCCTCCCAGCCTCACCGCCGGAAAAGGAAGCGTGGCCGGGAAGGTGAGTATATATGGGCCGGCTATGAGACGGCAGAGTTCCTCGATGGCCAGCATGGCGGCGATACTGCCGATGAGAGGGACATAGGGAGGATATTTGAGCAGGGGGAAATAGATGAAGCGCTCAATCACTATGCCCAGCAGGGCGCAGAATCCCATTGCGCCAAGGAATGCGAGAAGCAGGCTTCCGGTCAGATGAAAGACAAAAACACCCACGTATGCGCCCACAGTGTACACGGCTGCGTGGGCCACATGAAGGATACGCATAACGCCATAGACCAGGGCGAGACCCAGGGTAATGAGGGCATAGATGGAACCCATGGCGATGCCGTTCAGGAGCTGTTCAACGAAGAGCTGCATAGTGAAATAGCGTGTTGTTCCCGGTTCAAAGTTCAGAGTTAAAAGTTGATCGCTTTAAAAGAAGACATCATTTCCATCAAGATTGAGTGCCGACAAGAATGTCTTTTTCCATTTGAACGACAAGGACTTCCATCTCTCGAACATCCGCAGAAACCCTTGCGACATAGGACACGTCATTTATGGATGCCAGGTTGATTCTGACGTTATTGAGCGCGCCGAGCGTTGCCGTCTTTGCCATCATGACCCCCACGAGACCGTCCGTGAGGGCGTTTGGATTGCCTTTCTTCAATACGGTCTCAGCGAGCGGCAGGATTCCCAGTGCATCTTTTGCCACTGCCAAGGGAACTTCCGCTGCCAATCGCAATGCTTCCTGAATAGCCCGGGATCTGGCTCCCTTTTCAGCATCGGTGTCCCTGGGCATGCGGAAGGCGTCCATCACCTTTCCATAGGCGGCTGAATCAGCGTCTATGGCGTCTGTAAGGCGTTCGCGATATCTGGCGGCCTTGCGGGAAATAGACTCCATTTCTTCCGATACGTCTTCGAAGCCTTTCCTTCCCCTGGTCAGATTGGCCACCATTTCCACTAGACTCGCGGCGGCTGCCCCTGCCAGGGCGGAAATGCTCCCGCCTCCGGGAACCGGATCTTTAGATGCGGTCTTTTCTAGAAATTCGGTTATTCTCATTTCTTTCAGCAAGTGAGCTTTCCTCCATTCATTTTATCATATACCAGGTTCCCCCCTTTTATGACCTTTTCCACAGTGTTTACACCGATGTGATAGGGGATGAAACGGTATGAGGGGAATTCAAGGATGATGGCATCACCTTTCTTTCCCTCATCAATGCTCCCGATGCTGTCCGCCTTGTCCACTGCCGCGGCCCCATTGAGGGTCAATGCCGTGATGGCCTCCTCGACCGTCAGGTCCATATAGAGGGTGGACAGGGCAAAGAGCAGGGGAATGGATTCTGAAAAGCAGCTCCCGGGATTCAGGTCCGTGGCCAGGGCAACGGCGCAATTGTGGTCGATCATGTAGCGCCCGCGGGCATAGGGTTCCCTGAGACTGAAAGCCGTGATGGGGAGCAGGGTGGCCACAACTCCTGTTCTCGCGAGGTCCGAAATGCCCTGGTCGGAGGCTTGCAGGAGATGGTCCGCAGAAACAGCGCCCAGCTCCGCAGCAAGTTCGGCGCCGCCGATCTGCACGATTTCATCCGCATGGAGGGTGAGTTTCAAACCCAGCTCCCGTGCCTGGACCAGCAGTTTCCTCGATTGATCAACGGAAAAGACGTCCTTTTCACAGAATATGTCGCAGAATTCGGCCAGCCCTTTTTCCGCCACGTCCGGCAAAACCGTTTCTATGATGAAATCCAGAAAAGGTTCTGTTTGGCGTTCATATTCTCTTGGCACGGCATGAGCCCCGAGAAAAGTCCTGACCAGATCCATCGGATGGGTTCTGTCCAGTTCAAGCATGGCCTCGAGCTGGCGAATTTCCGTGTCATGGTCCAGGCCATAACCGCTCTTGGATTCCACCGTGGTGACGCCGAAGGAAAGCATGGAATCAAGTCTCTTCCGCCCCGATTCGATCAGGGTTTCGAGAGAGGCCTCTCGCGTGGCTGATACCGTGCTGACGATGCCGCCGCCGCGGGCCATGATTTCCATGTAACCCATCCCGTCCAGACGCCAGGAAAATTCCTCCTCACGGTATCCTCCGAAAATCAGGTGGGTATGGGAATCGATGAAGCCGGGGAGAACCGCCTTTCCGCGGGCGTCAACGACGTCGAATCTGTTACTGTCGAGGGAAAGCGACAGATCGGATGTCTTACCCACCCTAGTGATCACGCCGTTTTCAACAACCATGGCCCCATCGCGAATCACATGGAGATCAGACATCTCCGGGCCTTTTTTGGCCTTGAAACCACTGCAGGTTACCAATTCCGAGGCGTTTTCAATAATGATGTTTCCGTTCATTTGCTCAAAATCCACCTCATCCTATTCCATCAGGCGGGATTCCAACACCTGTTCCATGGAAAAATCCTCCACGCCCAGGTAATAGACGGCGCAATCGATAAGAGCGGCCATGGGAACCAGCCCGATAATCTCACTACCCACAACATTGACACCATAGCGGCGGGCTTCGATCCGTATCAGTTCCAGGGAACGGTAAAGGGCGGTTTTGGTGAAATCGGTCATATTCATGGAGACCTGCACGATCCCCCGGTCTTTCAGCTCTACGCCGATGGCCTTGCAGAAGCGGAGCCCGCCCGTCAGGTAGCGGACCTTTCTGGCGATGGAATCGGCGATATCCATGTTGGAAGTGTCCAGGTTGACGTTAAAGGCGACCAGGGGCATGCGGGCACCGATGGCGACAGCACCGGCGGAAGGATGGACTTGGGCTGGTCCGAAATCCGGTCGCCATTCCGGTTGTGAGATCTTGTCATGCATCCCCTCGAACTGGCCCTTGCGAACGGCGGCCAGGTTTTTTCTGTGGGGTGCGGTGGCGGATTCTTCATATAGAAAAACAGGCAGATCGTAGTTTTCAGATACTTCGGCTGCGACTTTCCTGGAAAGGTCAACCGCCTCCGATATCTCCATATTCTTGATGGGGATAAAGGGCACCACGTCCACGGCCCCCATGCGGGGGTGCTGGCCTTCATGTTGCCGCAGATCAATCAGTTCGACGGCCTTTCCGACGGCCGCAACAACGGCCTGTTTCACGGGCGCGGGTTCTCCCACAAGTGTTACCACCATGCGGTTGTGGTCTTTGTCACTCTGATAATCAAGGAGCTTGACGCCTTCCTGCGCCCTGAAGGGCTCCACGATCTTTTCCATTTTTTCAGGGTCCCTGCCTTCGCTGAAGTTGGGGACGCATTCAACTATTTTCATCTTCCCCGACATGGGTTTTGTCCTCCTTATTTAGATAATCGCTCCGAGACCAGCTTTTCGACCATCTCTTCATTGGCGACGAAGGGGAGGGTGATGTGATCCCGGCCCTGTCGTTCCATGTTGTAGGCCGTGCCGGTTTCAAGGGCATTTTCATTCCTGGCCCATGCCCTTCGGGCGACCCCGCCCATGACATCCCAGGGGATGGCCCGCCGGATGATATCATCCACCCGATCACTCCCGTCAAGCACCAGACCGAAACCTCCGTTGATGGCCTTGCCTATGCCCACCCCGCCGCCATTGTGGAGCGAAACCATACTCATCCCCCGGGCGGCGTTTCCGGCAAAGCACTGGATGGCCATATCCGCCATGATGTTGCTGCCGTCCTTTATGTTGGCGGTCTCCCTGAAGGGAGAGTCCGTTCCCCCGGTGTCGTGGTGATCCCGACCGAGCATGACGGGTCCTATTTTACCGGTCCGGACCATCTCGTTGAATTTCAGGGCGATATTCATCCTGCCCATGGCATCCTGGTAGAGAATCCTGGCCTGTGTCCCGACCACCAGATTGTTCTTTTTGGCATCCCGAATCCAATTATAGTTGTCCCTGTCTTGGGAGCGGCGCTCCGGATCGATGCAGGACATGGCTGCATGGTCTGTTTTGTCAAGATCTTCCGGACGTCCGCTCAGGCAGACCCACCTGAAGGGGCCATAGCCGTAGTCAAACATCATGGGCCCCATGATATCTTCAACATAAGAAGGGAAAATAAACCCATCCATGGGGTCTTTTCCGTTCCTGCATATTTCAGGGAGGCCGGCATCGAAGACCGCCTTGAGAAAGCTGTTGCCGTAATCAAAAAAATAGGTGCCGCGATTGACCAGGGTCTTGATGAGTTCGAAATGGTGTCTCAAGGACGCATTGACCAGATCTACGAACCTCTTGTGATCACTCCTGAGCATTTCAGTGCGTTGTTCGAAAGTCAGGCCCTGTGGACAATAGCCGCCATCGTATGCCACGTGGCAGGAGGTCTGGTCGGAAAGGAGATCGATCTCAATACTGTTTTCCACTGCATGCTGAAGGAGATCAATGACGTTTCCATGAAAGGCAATGGCAATACTCTCTTTGTTTTTCTGGTATTCCTTTGCCAACCGGAAGGCCTCTGCCGGAGAATCAGAGATTTTACTGATCCAGCCCTGTTCGTGGCGTGTCTGGATCCGTGAATAATCCACTTCAGCAACAATCCCCACTCCCCGGGCGATTTCCACGGATTTTCCCTGAGCCCCACTCATGCCGCCAAGGCCTGAAGACACAAAAAGCCTTCCCGTCAGATCGCTGTCCGCAGAAAGATGAAACTTCTTCCTGGCCGCGTTCAGGATCGTGCCGTAGGTCCCGTGAACGATTCCCTGGGGACCGATGTACATCCATCCCCCAGCCGTCATCTGCCCATAATTGGATACACCGAGGGCCATGGCCCTATGCCAGTTTTCGTGGTCATCGAACATGCCTACCATGAGTCCATTGGTGATGATAACGCGCGGCGCTTCCTGACCGGACGCAAAAAGGCCCAAGGGGTGTCCCGACTCAACGACCAGGGTCTGTTCCCGGGTGAGCACTTCCAGGTAATGCTTGATGAGTTGATATTGCATCCAGTTCTGGCAGACCTGTCCGGTTTCCCCGTAGGTGACGAGTTCATAGGGGTAGAGCGCTACGTCAAAGTCCAGGTTGTTTTCTATCATGACCTGGAAGGCCTTTCCTTCAATGCATTGCCCTTCATAACTGTCAATGGAAAGGCCTTTTATCCTTCCGGCAGGTCGGAAACGGTACCCGTAGATCCTGCCTCGCGAAAGCAATTCTTCCAGGAACTCCGGGACCAAAGCCACGTGCCATTTTTCCGGAATGTACCTGAGTCCATTCTTGAGTGCCAGGACGGTGTCGGTTTTCGAAAGGGAAAAATGCCGTTTGGGCGCCCTTCGAATCCCCTCGGTGAATTTGGGCTTATCCGGCAGTTCATGAAAGATACTGTCGAGTTTCACGGTCATTGCATCTGAAGTCTTGATGTTGTTTTCCATATTCCTGACTCCCGTTATGATTTATCGTTCGAGATCATTGCTTGTCAAGGATACTCTATCAAATTTTATATTGGGAAGCTATTTTGAAAAGCCCTGATGAAATCTCGTAAAAACCGAATGCCAGAAGGGCCCAGAAAGAGATAAGGCTGAGCAAGCGGCTCGCCTTTGGGTTCACGCTTCCCAGGGTGCCGATCATGACAATAAATGCAGACAGACACATCACAAAAGTCCCGTAAAAACCCGTGATGAAACTGATACCCAGCCCCATTGATTTATGCCATGCGTCAAGCAGAATAGGGCCCGCCACCACACTCCAGAAGACGTAAGGGTTTGGATTGACTATGTTCATGGCAACGGCCCCGAAAAAAGTCCTGCGGGTTTCATTTTCCAACGGTTTGAAGTCCAGCTTCTTCGACTTTGCGGCCTTGAAGATCCTCCAGGCGAGATAGAGGATAACAAATCCTCCGGCCACTTGAAGCGCGTTTAGGTACCAGAGAGGCATCCTGGTAAGCACATAGAGAACGATGACAATGACCGGTCCGTCCGTTGCCAGCGGTACCAGTGCGACGGGGAGCGTTCGTTTCCATCCGTTTCGGAGTGTGCAGGATACCAGAAAGGCCTGAAACGGGCCGGGTATTAGGGTCGCGGGCAGGGCTAATGTGGCCCCTTGAAGGAGATAGATAAAGATATTGGTCACGGCACTTTCTATTACCTGATTTCAGACGTCTCAGCAAGCCATAAAAAGAGATTTGGTGTTGAGCGTTTAAATAGGTTATAGTAGCAAGTGTTTTTTGATCATTCCCTTTTCAAGGAGAGTTGAAAATGAAAATAAAGGTGAAGAGCGAAAAGATCATCAAGGCCGTCGAAAAATTGTACGGCATTAAAATTGAATTGGAAACGCCCGGGGATGCAAGGGAAGCCATAGAACTCATTTTGAGCCGGATGGGCAGCAAGGGGATGATAGATTATAAACAACTTAAAGAAATTGAAGTAAAGGCCTCACAACACTATGAAACATCTTCAGTTGACTATGAAATGACTTTCCTGCTCCTTTTCTCCTTCGAAGAGGGTGTGGCCCTGGAAAAGAAAGTGGCCGTTCTAAAGGATTTTCAGGAATTCTTTTCAAAAGTATAAAAACAAGTCAGAATGATCACTGTAACCGCCAAGATTTCCATCGATGATAAAGAGATTAAGGAGGAATTTGTCCACGCGTCCGGACCGGGCGGGCAACATGTGAACAAGGTTGCAACGGCCGTGAAGCTCAGGTTTGACGTGATCCATTCCCCATCACTACCTTCCGATGTCCGCGAGCGCGCCGTCCGACTCGCAGGCAACAGGATCACAAGAGACGGCGTTCTTGTCATAGATGCCAGGCGATTTCGCACGCAGGGACAAAATCGAAAGGATGCACGAGATCGGCTTTTGGCGTTCATTCGCCGGGCCGCGGAGAGACCCAGTGCCCGCAAAAAAACGAGGCCCTCCTGGGCCTCAAAAAGGCGACGCCTTGAATCCAAGCGCCGCCACACGGAAAAAAAGAAGTTGCGTAGGCCTGTTTTATCAACAGATGTGTAAAAGCGGAGGATTAGGAAGAATTGTTTGACCTCACAAAAAGGCTTTTTGGAAAATTCAAGAACGGATCTCCGGCCGGAGAAGAGCCAAGAGTATCCAGTAAGGACCTTCGGGTGGCCGCCTGTTCCTTGTTGCTGGAAATGGCCGAAACGGGCGGGAAATTCCTTGATTCGGAACGGGAGAGAATCCTTAGCATCATCCGGGAGGAATACGGTCTTTCCGATGAAGAGGCTGTTTTACTGTTTGAAGACTCACGGGAGGAACTCAAAGAAAGCATAGACCTCTGGCAGTTTTCAAACGCCATCAACCAGCACTATTCGCCGGATGAAAAGATTCGTCTCATTGAAGACGTCTGGAAAATAGCGCTTGCCGACGGCAAGTTGGACCAATATGAAGACTATATGGTTCACAAACTGGCGAATTTGTTGCGGCTGAGTCATAAACAATTGATTGACGCGAAACTGAGGGCAAAGGCTAGATCCGCATGACCAACGCCCAGGGCACGATTACCTCGAAGGGGGAATCCCCGCCGTGTGTGTAGCGGGAAGAATCATACTTATCCCCGGGGTTGAAGAGGGGGTTTTCCACGAAACCGTGATCTGAAAAAAGGATCAGGAGGGTCCCGGAAGGCATCTCCTTCAGACGGAAAAGGAGATCTATCTCCAGATATCGAACAATATTGGCGAAAAGGTGCGTTAGTTGGCCCTTTTCCGTATGAATTCGTTCGTCGATGCCGCTTACCTTCAAAAGGACTTCTTCAAGGGCATGATGCGGGTCAAGGGCCTTCAGGGCTTCTTCAAAAAGAACAAGCTGTGTGGGGGTGTTTGTGGGAAGATGCGCCCACATAGCTCCCTCGCGAACGATCCGGAAGTACTGCCGCGTTTTTCCGAAGAAGTCTTTCTTTATGGTCTGCCATAAGTCCCACCGCATTCCGTCCATCAGTACATAGTGTATCTTGTCATGATCGAGGACCCCGCGTTTTTGTTTGTGCAATAAAGGGACATCCTGAATCATCAATGGCCGATCCCCAGTATCCGCTTTCCCCTGTCCCAGATGCTCCTGGCAGTAACTGCCGAATGCGGCGCTTAGGTCCCGAAGCTTCTCTCGTGCCTCTTTCTCCTGATTTCTCAGAAAAGGGGGAACGGGGGTGCCGATCCGTTCAAGTCCCGTTCGGAGCCTTGCCATGAAATCCGGCAAAGGGGCCATCTTGTCCAGATACAGGGACTCCCAGCGATGAAAACCCGAATCGTGCATGTTTGGCAGCCTTTTCAGGGCCATGACCTTGCCTTGAAAGGAACCGCACGTTGCGAGCGCTTCATCCATCAAGAATTTTTGTTCCTGAAATGTGGATGTAGCCTTTGAGACAGCGGCATCGGATAGCGGCAGGGAGCGAGGTGTCTCATTATTGCCCGGATTGCCCAAGAGTCGTTCAAATGCCTGTCTCAGTATCCCGGGAAGGACCGTTTCCTTTCGAAATATCTCTTCAGGAGAGGCGGAAGGGATCAAAGACCATAGCATCTGTATGATTGCCGGGTCTGTATCAAACTGGGATACAAGAGAATCAAAGAGAGAGGGATTCTTGGAGCGAAGAGATGCACAGAGGTCAGCAATGGCCCGGATCAGTTCACTTTCATCTCCACCCCTGTTGAGAAAAGGAAATATTCCTGTGAGCCTGGAGGCGGGAACCCGGTACTGGGTGGCCCAGAGAGAGGTAATCATAGCACTGCTCATCTCGGAATATCCCAGTTCGCGGTAGAGAGAGACGGCGTAATCCGGGGAAGATTCGATAAATTCCCTGAAGAGGTCTTCGGCCCGGTCGCTGGGCTGAATCCGGGTGGCGCCAAGAAAGTGTACGAAGGTGTCTTCCGGGATGTGTTCAGCCTCGAGCCACCGGGAGATGATCTTCCTGGTCCTGGAGATGGTGTACTTTCTGTGAACGAGGTTCCCGTACAGAGAGTCCAGGTCCCGTTTGACCACCACAACTTTTCCCCTGAATGCCTCGTTGATTGCCAGGATGACCTGGGGTGTGAGGGTCCGCCCTCCCAGATTGAGGAAACCCTCCTGTTCGGGTGAGAGATCCAGAAATCGGCGGATGGCATCGGCCTCGTCTCCTTTTCCCACCGAGTCCAGGCTATCCAGGTATGGGATGACCCTCTCCTGTATGGCCGGAGACTTGATGGCCTCGAAGGTCTCCCCTATGCCAAGGTCAATTTTTTCCTGGAACTCCTTCAAGGATTTGAAAGTCTGTCTGTCTCCAAGGCTGTAGTTGCACTTGCACGCGGGTTGTAACTGGAGCTGGTCCTGGGGTGACAGGCGGCATCTGTGTACAAGGATCGACGTAATCTGCTGATCAATGGAGTGGAAATCATGTTCCACCGAAACCATTTCCAACTGATCAAGGCGCTTGAGGAGCATGTAGCCGGATGAGTGCCTCAGTTTCTCGTAAGGTTCAAATTGCTCCCCACCCCTGGCCTTGTGGTGTGCTTCTACATAACTCTTCACATAGGATTCGTGAAATTCCTGAAAGTGGTTGAACACGGTACCCAGCAGATCACCGGAAACCGCAACGGGCCTCTCCCTGAAAAAGGTAAGAATAGCAGAGCGCTCCTCTCTCAGCCCGTGATAATCGGCCCCATCCGGAATCCGGAGTTTGGAATCAGTGAGGTATTGATAAATGAATAGGGCCCGCTCCGCCCCTTTGATAAAGCCTTTTGCGTCGTCAATACGGTCAAGTTTTTTCACCAGTTCCGGTTCTTTTGCGCCCGCATATATGAATCGCTCAAGACCTTCCCTGGAAGAGAGGCTGACTTTCACCACTTCCCATTGGGCAATGAGACAATCGATGTCATCGCTCAGGTTTTCCCAAGGAAAATGCTTGAAGGCCTGAAGAGATGCGGCCCAGGCAACACGTGACCTGAAGCCCTTCAGGTCCTCCAGGGCACCTGCTTTCCTGTTCCTCGTTTCTGTCCACATCTCTTCCTGGAAAGCCAATGTAAGGGGCTGCTTGTGGAATTTCTTTGGGATTAGAGGTTGTTGAGGCAAGGCCTGTTGGAGGCCTTCGTCCAGGATCTCACCTTTCCCCAAGGCAGTTATGCCCTTTATGCCCTTTCGCTTCAGTTCCTCCGGATTCCTCCGGCTTGTGGTCACATAGGCCACCAAGTGCCCCGAAAAGAGGAGTGCAAGGACCAGAATTTCGAATTGGGGCATCAAAAGCCCGTATTCTCCCTTCCTGAAATACCAGTACATATCTTCCAGGGGTACTGTTTTGCGCTCACCCATGTGCGCAAAGAATTCCCTGGCAAGCTCATTTTGGGCAGGGTGGATATGGAGTTCATAACGGTTTCCTCTTTTCCGTATGAGTCCCATGGGTTTGAGCAACCCCTCCAACACATTGCGAAGCCCGAATTTGCTTCTGTCATCAACCATGAGGATTCCGCTGAAGAGAAAATCCAGGAGCATGTCTTTGAGCATTGCAGGGACAAAGAAATCCATGTATGGCCTGACGCGGTTGTGCTTGGGAAAACGACGTTCCAGGAGGGGACGAGGAAATTCGGTAAGGAATTTTTCCTGAGTCAGTTTGCCGAACCTTGAAAGGTCCGCCTGGTTATCGTCCCACAGCAAGTCACCGTCGTAGTAGCAGTGGACAAATTGATCCACAAGTTCAGGCCTGTGCCGCTCTAAGAAGGCCCGGACAAATGCACCTTCCTCCCTTGCACGGGAGGACGGTTCCCTGCTCATACGTTCTTCCAACAACAGGGCGGCAACAATTTCTCTGGCCCTGCCAAGGTCCCCTCCCATGGCTGATGGGATCCAGAAAAGAAATAGCCCGGGGTATTGTTCCTTTATGACAGGGAGCAGTTGGCCCTTGATATGGCCCAACTGGCCCTCCCGGTCCTGGGTGGTGCCTACAAAGATGACAAAATCATCTTCACTGGTATTCCATTGGTTAGCGATATTCTCCACGTCTTCTATTGAAATATCATTTAGCGCCCTGAGATAGATATTGCCGCTCCGCCTGGTGTGCTGCCAGGTGGTCGTAACTTGTTCTTTGCCCTGTTCCATCCACCCGGCCAGGGGGAGATAAGGGGAATCCACCAATGCGCCC
>CAYOIU010000043.1:0-17948 GCA_964404085.1 uncultured Desulfobacteraceae bacterium
TCACCGGAAAAAAGGCCCCAGTTGACGCCTTCCCACTGTTCTGACGTGGTGGTCCAGTCTTCCCGGGCAGCATAGAAAATCTTCCACCAGAATTTCATGTCATCCGGTTCACCAAAGGGTTCCTTGGAATTGATGGTCACCATGACATTGGCGCCCTTCTTGTCAACGGGGACATAGAAGCCGGGAAATCCTTCATCCTCATCCATTTCCTTGGCAAGGTCCGCCAAGAGGAAGAGGAAATCATCCTTGGGGATTCCAAGGTTATTTCCGCGCTCCAGGCACATGACAACGCCCTTATGAATTGGTCCGGGCACCTTGTCACGTTCACGAAGGGTCCTGGCCCGGCGCATCATCTTCAGGATTTCAACCCCTTGCGGACAAGCGTACTCACACCGGCCGCACAGGGTACAGACCCAGGGAAACCTCGAATCGATCAATTCCTGATCCAGTCCAAGGGCCGCCATTCGGACCGCCTTTCTGGGGTCCATGCCGTCAACGCCGGTGACCGGGCACCCCCCGGCACAGGTGCCGCACGTAAAACACACATCGGCCCATTCCGGAGCAACCCGCAGCTTGCTTTCTTTTCTGTTTACAACAATTGGCTCCATTCCACTAACCTCCTCAGAAGTACATTCCCGTTCTCTATAAAACTATTCGGTCTCTTTTAGCGACTTTATCCGGGAAAGTCAATGCGTAAAACAGCAAAAAATTTTTCGCTCTTCCCTTGATGGAACCGTAGAAAGTCCGTCCGTGGACTTCTTACTAACGGAAACCGAAAAGCGTGGTTTTCGGTTTCCTTACAGATCAACGGGTTAAACTGCAATTCATTGATTTGCGTGCCCGTCCATGGGCACGTTGATGACTTCTTGCGAAGCCATCACCCTTTAACTCTCACCGAAAAGAAAAAGCAGCGTGATTCGCAGTTAAATTGTAGCTACATTGTAAATCTTTCTGTTGCCAAACTCTGACAAATAGGTTATACCGCATACGTGCCTCCACGATGAATTGATAGATTTGAATAGAACAACTTCGTTGGAAGCTGGTTTATGCCGTGAACGGCAGCCTATGAACAACGAATGCGAACCGAATCTGACAATCTTTTTCAGATTCGCTTCTTTATACGCGTTTAATTAAGAGACTTTGTTAGAAGTCATCAATATTTTGAAACAATAGGGAGGTAAACCAATGGATTTTGCTTTGAGTGATGAACTGCAAATGCTCCGCGAAATGGTTCGTGACTTTGCGGCGGAGAAGATAGCGCCCTTTGCCGATAAATGGGACGAGGAGCACTATTTCCCCTACGAAGAGGTCATCAAACCCCTGGGAGAGCTGGGTTTTTTCGGCACGGTTATTCCGGAGGAGTACGGGGGAAACGAAATGGGCTGGCTCGCCGCCATGATACTCACCGAGGAATTGGCCAGGGCCTCGAGTTCCGTGAGAGTCCAGATCAACATGCAGACCCTGGGTTGTGCCTTTACCATTTACCGCTATGGTTCGGATGAGATCAAAAAAAAGTATGTTCCCAAGCTGGTGAGCGCCGAATACATCGGCGGCTTTGGAATCACCGAACCCAATGCCGGCTCCGATGTCATGGCCATGAAATCCACCGCTGTGGACAAAGGGGATCACTGGCTCCTCAACGGTTCCAAGACCTGGATCTCCAATGCACCCATTGCAGATGCCATCGTCTACTATGCCTATACGGACAGGGAAGCCAGGGGAAAGGGCCTCTCCGCTTTTGTGGTTGAACCCAAGAACTTTAACGGGGTGTCGACCACTGACCTGGACAAGCTGGGCACCCGCTCCACACCAACCGGTGAGGTCTACCTGGAAGACACGAAAGTCCCGAAAGAAAACATACTTGGCAATCCCGGCGACGGCGCCAAGATCGTCTTCGGATCTCTCAACCAATCCCGCCTTTCTGCCGCAGCCGGCGGCGTCGGACTGGCTCAGGCCTGTCTGGACACGGTGACGGCCTATTGTCAGGAAAGAGAACAATTCGGAAAACCTATCGGGCAGTTTCAGATGAATCAGGACCTCATTGCCCAGGTGGCGGTCGAGACAGAGGCGGCCCGCCTGATGGTTTACAAGGCAGCCTGGCAGAAAGACCAGGGCCAGCTCGGAAATACGCTGGAAGTGGCGCACGCCAAGTACCTGGCCGGAGAACTCGTGGTCAAGGCCACCCAGATGGCCATGAAAATCATGGGGGCGTATGGGTATTCCACCGAATACCCCGTCGCGCGGTTTTACAGGGATGCACCCCCTTACTTTATGGTGGAAGGTTCCACCAATATCTGCAAATGGATCATTGCCCTGGATCAGCTGGGCATAAGGAAGGCAAACCGATAAGTCGCCGGGCGGGATTATCTGCCCACTCGATGAAACGTAACGGAGGAAAAAATGCGACCCTATTTTCAGAATATGACGGCCTTTGGCAAGGCGCTCACGGATAAACAAAAAGAGAGTTCCCTGGACAACGTGGAACAGATCAAAGCAGTGGAAACGCAGGTGTCCGAAGCGGTTGACGCCGTCAAGAATGCGGGAATCCCTATTGAAGTCATCAGGAAGCGTGGGCAGCTTACCGTGTGGGAAAGGATCGATCACCTCATCGACCCGGGAACGTGGAGTCCCCTCCACACTCTTTACAATCCCCAGTTCAATGAGGAAGGAACCACCGGGGTCATCGACGGTCTAGCCAAGATCAACGGCAAATGGGCCGTGGTCATCGGTTTTGACAACAAGGTCATGGCCGGGGCCTGGATCGCCGGTCAGGCCGACAACCAGTTGAGGGTCACGGACATGGCCAAACGCCTTCATGTCCCTCTGGTTTGGATCGTCAACTGCAGCGGCGTGAAACTGACGGAGCAGCAAGAGGTCTATGCCAACCGTCGGGGCAACGGGACCACCTTTTACCGTCACGCCGAGCTGGAAAAATCGGGTGTACCCATCATTGCAGGGATTTACGGGACGAACCCGGCAGGCGGCGGCTATCAGGGGATCAGCCCGACCATCCTCATCGCACACGAAAAGGCCAACATCGCTGTAGGCGGTGGAGGCATCGTGGGCGGCATGAGCCCCAAGGGTTTCTTTGACGAAGAAGGCGCGGAGCAGCTTATAGAAGCCACCCGCCACTTCAAGCAGGTCCCGCCCGGGAGTGTCCCTATCCACTACAATGAGACAGGCTTTTTCAAGGAGGTCTACAAGACTGAAGAGGAGGTGCTGGATGCCCTGAAAAAGTATGTTGACATGGCTCCCGCCTATGACCCCAGATTTTTCCGGGTGGATGAACCCAAAGAACCTAAGTTCACAGGGGAAGACATCAACCATATCGTGGCCTTCAATCAGAAGCGGAGTTACAGCCTCGATGAAATGCTGGCACGCATCTTCGACAACAGCGAGCACATGGAGTTCAGACCGGGCTATGGCCCGGAGGTCTATACGGGACTGGCCAAGATCGACGGATTATTGGTGGGCTTTATAGGCAATCGCCAGGGATTTCTCGGTCTCGACTATCCGGAATACGCGCCCTATCCCGGAATCGGCGGGAAACTCTACCGTCAGGGGCTCATCAAGATGAACGAATTTGTCACCCTCTGCGGCCGCGACAGGGTGCCCGTCGTCTGGTTCCAGGATACCAGCGGTATCGACGTTGGAGATATCGCGGAAAAGGCGGAGCTCTTGGGTCTGGGGCAATCACTGATCTACTCCATAGAGCAGACCGACGTGCCCATGATCTGTATCGTGGTAAGGAAGGGAACGGCCGCCGCCCATTACATTATGGGAGGACCCACGGCCAACAACCACAACGCCTTTACCCTCGGGACCCCTACAACGGAGATCTATGTGATGCACGGGGAAACCGCGGCGGCCGCGTCTTTTTCAAGGCGCCTGGTGAAGGAAAAGGACTCCGGGAGGCCCTTGCAGCCCGTCATCGACAAGATGAATGAACTGGCCCAGCAATACCATGACAATTCCCGGCCCATCTACTGCGCCAACCGAGGGTTTGTGGATGAAATCGTGTCCTTTCCCGATCTAAGGAAATATATCCAGGCATTTGCGGGATGTGCGTACCAGAACCCCACCTCCATCTGTCCGCACCACCACATGATGATTCCGAGAATCATCAAAGGGTAAAAAGCAGGGGGCCGCGCACGGAAAACATCGCGGCCCCCAGAATAAACGCCCTCATGCCAGCTTCCTCTCGTTGTAACAGCCCAGAAGCCTAAATTGGGTGGTCATTTCCCTGGCCTGCTTGAGCGCCTCCTCTACTTTTTCTTCTTTCTCTGACCCTTCGAAATCAAGAAAGAAGGCATAGTCTCCCGGTTCATTGGGAATCGACTCTATCCTGGTCAGATTGATATTTTCCTTTGCAAACAACTCAAGAACACTGAACAGGGTACCCGCCTTGTGTTCAGTGGAGAACATGATGGAACATTTATTACCCTCTTCCTCGTTCTGATCTCTTGAAAGTACCAGGAATCTTGTCATATTCCTCTCAAGGTCCTCAATGTTCTCTTTTATGATTTCCAGGTCATAAAGCTCAGCAGAAAGCTTGCTCGCGATTGCAGCAGCCCGTTTCGGTCTTTTTTCCGCCAGCATTTTTGCAGCCCCGGCAGTATCATGATATTGCACAGGCTCAAGCTTGTTCCTCGCAAGAAACTGACGGCATTGTGAAAGGGCCTGAGGGTGTGAGTATATGGTAAGGATCTCTCTGTGATCCGTTTCTGCAGGAGCAACAAGGCAGAGATTGATAGGAAGTTCTACAGCTCCCACCACATTGAGGTCAGTATTGATAAGCAGTTGATTCACTTGACTCACAGCACCGCCCAGCGTGTTTTCCACGGGAACGATTCCATAATCATAGAGCCCCGATTGGACACCATCAAATACCGCTGCGAATTCACTGCAGGGTATAGGAATAAGATCCCTGTCCCACTCCCTCGCTGCAACTTCGCCATATGCCCCATGTTCACCCATGAATGCAATGAGTCTGAAATCATTCTTTTGGAGCCTTTTGCTTTCATTGATGATCTCTGTATAGATTTGCTCTGTCACCCCGCCATGAATCAGGCCGGTGGAGTTCCTTCTTATTCTGTCAAGAACTTCCTTCTCTCTCTGATTGTCTTGAATCTCGGTCTTGAACTTTTTTGCTACGAGGACCAGTTCCATCCTGTGGCTCAGAAGCTGAAGAACTTGAGAATCAAGGACGTCAATGGCTCTCCTTATCTCTTTAAGACTCATTTTTCACCTCATTGATCGCTGTTTCCAATTCTCTCATGGGAATTTTTTCCACAAAAGCCTGTCCTATTTTCTCAAGCAGCACAAAATTCATATGGTCCCCATCCCTCTTCTTGTCCTTTCTCACGGCATCAAGCACGCTTTCTCTGTCTATGGGAAGTCTGATGGGAAGCCTTAATTTCCTCAGCAATGTCTCTATCCTGGACAGATCTTCTGCTTGCAAGAAAGATTTTTTCCTGGAAAGTTCTGAAGCAAGCACCATGCCTGCACTGACTGCCTCTCCATGTGATACCTCTGTGGTTTTTTCAATGGCGTGTCCAAATGTATGCCCGAAATTCAGTTTTCTCCGTTCCCCCTTTTCTTTTTCGTCCCTGTTCACGATTGATGATTTGATGGTAATGGAATCATAGATAAGCTTTTCCATCACGCCGGGATCCAGGGCAAGCGCCCTTCCAGAGTTTTCTTCGAGATACGAGAACAAATCTCTGTCCCCTATGACGGCATGCTTCACAATCTCGGCAAAACCGCATGAAACCTCTCTTTCCGGCAGGGTCTTCAGGAGACTCATGTCACAGACAACGAATTCAGGTTGACTGAAGACTCCCACCATGTTCTTGTACCCACAGAGATTCACACCATTCTTACCACCGACGCCGGCATCCACCTGGGAAAGCAAGGTGGTGGAAACAAATCCGAAGCTTATTCCCCGCAGGAAAGTGGAGGCAACAAAGCCGGCGATGTCACAGACAATGCCGCCGCCGATACCCACAATAAAGGATGAACGGTCGGCCTCAAGTTCTAGGAGCTTACCGTATATCTCCTTAACGGTATCCAGGTTTTTTGTCTTTTCACCAGTTCCGATCTCTATGACTTCACCGACCGGAAAACTATCCCCATGGTATCTCCGGACATTCATATCGGTAATGATTACCCTCTTTTCCCCGGGGATATACTTCTCGATTGATCCAAGGCGCTCACCGATCAGTACGGTCGAATCTCCTGTTTTGCCATGAATCTCAAGGACCTTCACTGTCTCTTCCCCTCACATCCAACCAGATCAAGATTCATCATGAAAGCCTAACCCGGAAAAGTCCGCTACTTTCTGTCCCAATTGGCGTGATTAATCTCCTTCACACAGGGGTGGAGCATTTGTAACTTCTTCATCAGTCCTGAGAACATATCAGGCGACATGGCCTGATCTTTATCACATAAAGCCTCACAGGGATTGTTATGCACTTCGACGATGATACCGTCTGCCCCCACCGCCATGGCCGCAAGGCTCATGGGTTCAATGAGGCTCAGCCTTCCTGTCCCGTGAGAGGGATCAACAATGATCGGAAGGTGGGATACCTCCTTCACTGCGGGGACAATACTCAGATCCAAGGTGTTCCTGGTATAGGTCTCAAATGTCCTGATCCCTCTCTCGCAAAGAATGACATCCGGGTTGCCTCCCGCGAGTATATATTCTGCACAATTGAGCCATTCCTTGAGAGTAGAGTTCATGCCTCTTTTCAGGAGCACAGGTCTGTTAGCCTTCCCAACCTCCTGGAGGAGAGAGTAGTTCTGCATGTTTCGGGTGCCGATCTGCAGAACGTCAGCATACTCGCATACCCACGATACGTCACGGGGATCCGTTACCTCAGTCACTACCGGAAGGCCGGTTTTCCGCTTCGCTTTTTCTAATATTTTCAATGCGTTAAGACCAAGCCCCTGGAAATCATAGGGTGAAGTCCTCGGCTTGAATGCCCCTCCCCGGAGCATGTTGGCCCCGGCTTCCTTTACCCTTCGTGCGGTTTCGATGGTCTGATCCTCACTCTCCACGCTACAGGGACCGGCAATCACCACAAAGTCCTTGCCCACCTTCACGCTCCCCACTGTAATGACCGTCCGCCCGGTACTATCATCATGTAAAGAGGTAAGTCTGAGTGAGTTCATTGTCTTCTATGCTCCTCCGGCTATTTGTTGATCATCCTTGACGGCTTCGTAAAAAGTCCGTCAGTGCGCCTGTCAAAACAAAAAAAGCCGTGGGCGTTTTGGCTGCCCACGGCTTTGGAAATCAAAAAAAGGAATCAACCCATGGACAGACTACCCCCCGTCCAAAAATAAAAGTAGTTGGAACTCTGCCGGGATTGATTGACGGTTACGCTCATCTTTCTTTTCTTTTGCTTATCGTACCAGATTGAAGTGTCGTTCATCAAAAGATAAATAAGATCTTTTGTCAAGGAAAATTTTCTCCTGCAATTTTTTCTTGACATCTTGGAAAGTTCCCTTTAATGAGGTAACCATGATCAAGAACGCCAGAAAGAATCTTATTGCTTCTTTGTGTAACTGGTGGTGGCTCAGCTCCTAATGAGGTGAGCCCATCGTATTAGATTGACATAATTTTCAAAACCGTGGGGTCGTCTCTTGAAGGCCCCACGGTTTTTCTATTCTTACACCCAAATGAAAAAAGGCCGTGGGGTTTAAAAAAGACCCCACGGCCTTTTTTCATTTGGAGCGGCAATTTGGAAACCATACCATCATTTTCTGCATTTGAACGACTGGCGAATAAGGGGAACTTGATACCCGTATATCGGGAGTTCCTGGCGGATACGGAGACACCTGTTTCGGCTTATCTGAAGATCAGGGATGAATCTTTTTCATTTCTCCTCGAAAGTGCTGAGTTTGGCAAGACCTGGGGTAGATACAGCTTCATTGGGTGCAACCCTTACCTGGTGGTCTTTGTACGGGGGCAGGAAATGGAGATTTGGAATCGGGACAAGAAAACCCGGGCGAGGAATAGGGAAAACCCCCTGGAAATCCTGAGGGAACTGAACAAAGAATTCCGCCCTGCAGGGAACCAGGAAGGCTTGCCATTCCCCGGTGGTCTCGTCGGGTATTTCAATTATGATCTGGTGAGAAAATGGGAGCCAATGAAGGGGTCTCATGCCGCGGACCCGGAAGTTCCCGAGAGTGTATTTATGGCTCCCCGGCGGCTTATTATATTCGACCACCTCACTCATCAGGTGAAGGTGGTTGTGCTTGTTCAACTTGGGGAAGGCGAAAATCTAAACGGAGCATACGAACGGGCCTTAAAAGAAATAGATGGAACCATTTCCCAGCTGCAGGTCTCCCTGATCAGCCAACCAGAGAATAAGCCGCTGCAGATTTCTCAACTCCTTTCCAATTTCAAGCGAGAGGGATTTGAAAGAGCAGTCCAGAAGGCCAGAGATTACATTTCTGCAGGCGATGTGATCCAGGTGGTCCTGTCTCAGCGGTTTTCAGGGGATATATCGGGCGATCCTTTCAGCCTCTATCGTACCTTGCGGAGTGTCAATCCCTCGCCCTATATGTTCTATCTCAGCTTTGGAGAAACGACGTTAATCGGTGCTTCCCCTGAAGTACTCGTCCGTCTCACCGGCAGAAAAATCGATCTCAGGCCCATTGCCGGTACGAGGCCAAGGGGGAAAACAACCGGAAGAGACGAGGCGCTGGAAAAGGAGCTTCTGGCAGACCCCAAAGAGAAGGCGGAGCATGTCATGCTTGTGGATCTCGGCCGGAATGATGTGGGAAGGGTGGCAGTGCCGGGCTCCGTCCAAGTGGTCAGATTCATGGATGTGGAACGTTACTCGCATGTGATGCATATCGTCTCCCGCGTCGAAGGCCGGCTGAAGCCGGGGCTGGATTGTTTTGATCTCTTCATGTCTGCCTTTCCTGCCGGCACCGTCACAGGGGCTCCTAAAATCAGAGCAATGGAGATCATTAACGAACTGGAGCCGTGTGCCAGAGGCCCTTATGCCGGGGCAGTGGGCTATTTCGGCTCTAACGGGGACATGGATTTCTGCATAACCATTCGGACTATCACCATCTCAAAAGACAAACTCTCCATCCCGGTAGGGGCAGGTATTGTGTACGATTCCTCACCCGAGAAGGAATATGAAGAGACCATGAAAAAGGCCTCTGCCATGTTCAGTGCCATTGAAAGGGCAAATGGAAGATGATTTTGGTAATCGATAACTACGATTCTTTTACGTACAATCTCGTACAGATGATTGAAGGTATGGGACGAAAGGTGGATGTGGTTCGTAATGATGAGATAAGACTCAGAGATATGGAGCGGTTTAAACCCTCTGCCCTGGTGATCTCTCCCGGGCCATGCACTCCTGAAAAGGCCGGTATTTCTATGGAGGCCATCCATTATTTTGGGCCCAAGATCCCCGTATTGGGAGTCTGTTTGGGGCATCAAGCTATAGCTGCGGTCTACGGGGCGAGAGTCGTGAGAGCAGATCGCATCATGCACGGAAAGGTCTCTTCCGTCATTCACGATGAGGAAGCGTTTTTCAATAGCCTTCCCAACCCTTTTGAGGCAACCCGTTATCATTCTCTGATAGTAGACCCTGCCAGTATTCCGGACTGCCTCAAGGTAACCGCCTGGACGGAACAAGGAGAAATCATGGGCGTTAGGCATCGCACATTCAATATAGAGGGTGTGCAGTTTCATCCTGAGTCTATTTTGACGGTCGCTGGGACACTTCTGATCAAAAACTTTATTTCGCTCTATTGTGCTGAAGGAGGTTGATTCTATGGATAATCTTGTAAGCGTTCTTGATTCCTTTCATACCGGCTGGGTGAAGAAAAGATATGCCAAAGAGCTCATCGCCATTCTCAAAGAGCTTGTCATTCCGACCTACCCTTCCATGCGTGTGGAGATCAGAGACAACACGGCCATATTCCCGGCAGAGTGGGATGAGATCCTGGCCTCCCTGAAAGAGGCCGGGATCTTTGAGTTTTTTGTACCTCCCGAATATGAAGGCAAGAAGGCCTCTGAAGAGGACATCTATCTCATGATGGAACTATTCGGCTATGCATCCCCTGGTATGGGGGTCATTTTCGTATCCCATGGCCGTGGTGTCGATATGATCCTTCGCGGGAATGAGGAGCAGAGAAGGGAATATCTCCCCTCTATGGCAAAAGGTCGCCTGGGGGCCATTGCCATGACCGAAGAAAAAGCAGGGTCTGATGCAAGCGCCATAGGCCTGATGGCGAAAAGGACAGGTGATGAGTTCCTGCTTAACGGGGAAAAGATCTTTATCTCCAACAGCGGACTTGCAGACATATATACGATCCTTGTCAGAACAAGGGAGGAGAAGGGACCGCGCTCCTTAAGTGTATTCGTGGTGGAGGACGGCACAGAGGGGTTTTCCATAAAGGACCTTCCTGAAAAGGGTGGACTGAAGGTACTGCCCACGGGAAGACTCCTATTCAAGGACTCGCCCGTTCCTTCAAAGAACCTGATCGGAGAGGAGGGTAAGGGCCTCCCACTGACGCTTGACGTGATTGACAGGGGGAGGATCCATATCGCCGGGATTTGCTGCGGCCTGGCCTACCGTATCTTCCGTGAGATCTACCACTATGCCCACAAGAGGAGACAGTTTGATCATCCCCTGACGGGCAGCCAGGATGTCAGCTTCCAGATCTCCGAGATGTTCTCCCAGATGAATGCGGCAAGGGGCTTGTGTTTTCATGCCTTAAGGCAGGTCGGCACCCCTTATTACAGGGTAAGCTCTTCACAGGCCAAACTTTTTGCCACCAAAATGGTGATGGATGTGGCGGCCCGTGCCCAGATAATGATGGGCGGAAGGGGGTACCTAAGAAATTCCTTGATAAACCAGTTGAACGGCGACGCCCGCGGTATGGAATACCTGGAAGGCACCTCAAATGTGCAGAAGATGATCATCGGAAGGGAGCTCTTCCGGATGTATCACAAGGAAAGGAATAATCTGAGCAATGCTTAGAAAATAGAAAAAAGGGAGGAAAGCATCATGATCAAGGAAGCAATATCAAAGGTCGTCAGGAGGGAAGACCTGCCGGAAAAAGAGATGGAAGGAGTCATGGAGGAAATCATGACAGGGAAGGCGACACCCGCCCAGATCGGTTCCTTTGTCACGGCCCTCAGGATAAAGGGAGAAACGGTAGATGAGATCACCGGGGCTGCAAGGGTCATGCGGGCCAAGGCCATCAAGGTACAGGTCAACAACCATCTCATCAACATTGATCGGGACGAGATCAATATGGACGATGAGACCATCCTGGACACCTGCGGAACGGGAGGGGATGGCACCAACACCTTCAATGTGTCCACCACGACCGCCTTTGTGGCAGCAGGGGCCGGGGTGAAGGTGGCCAAACACGGAAACAGGGCCGTTTCGAGTCAGTGTGGAAGCGCGGATGTCCTGGAGAACCTGGGCGTCAAACTGGATATCAACGATGCGGCTGTGGAAACATGCATCCAGGAGATCGGAATAGGGTTTCTCTATGCCCCGCGATTTCACGGGGCCATGAAATATGCAGCAGGGCCGAGACGGGAGATCGGCCTGAGGACCATCTTTAACCTGCTGGGGCCCCTTACCAACCCTGCAGGAGCAACAGTCCAGGTCCTGGGACTTTATTCCCCAGATCTCACCGGAACCATAGCGCAGGTGCTCGGGAGGTTGGGGACCAGAGAGGCCTTTGTGGTGTGTGGTGAAGGTACGTATGACGAGATCAGTATCTGCGGACCCACAACGGTCTCACACCTCAAGAAACGCAAGATAGAAACCTTCGAGATGAGCCCGGAAGAATTCGGATTTCATCGTGCCGCCCCGGATGCCATCAGGGGAGGAAACGCCAAGGAGAACGCCCGGATTGTCCGGCAAATACTGGAGGGCGAAAAAGGACCCAAAAGGGACATGGTCCTGCTCAATGCGGCAGCGGCGTTTGTGGCGGCGGGGCTTGATTCCGATTTCGGTCAGGGGATTGAACGTGCAAGGGATTCCATTGATTCAGGAAAGGCCGGGGCAAAGCTAGATTCCCTTGTGCGCTTAACAAACGAATGCAAGAGTTTTGTCCGCAATGAATTATGATGGCCTGAAGCCATGCACTCGCGACTGACGGAGATACTGGCCCACAAGCGGGAAGAGATTATCGCCTTAAAGAATACCAGGCCAGGGGCAGATACACAACATGAGCTTCCTCCCGTCCGTGATTTTAAGGGGGCGCTCCGCATGAATGAGGGGATCAGTGTCATTGCCGAGATAAAGTTTGCCTCTCCTTCTGCAGGACCTATTCGAGACAAGACCGACCCTGTCTTAATTGGACGAATCTATGAGAAGGCCGGGGCAGCGGCGATCTCCTTTGTTACGGATAAACCCTTCTTTGGCGGAGACCTGGAACGACTGCCTCGCCTCAAGAGGGGGATCTCCCTGCCAATACTGCGCAAGGATTTTGTCCTGGATCCCTGCCAGGTAACGGAGTCCTTTTCCTATGGGGCGGATGCCATCCTTTTGATTGCCCGCATCCTTTCAGAGGGGCAACTCAGGGAATTGCTGGATATGACGAACGACCTGGGCATGACGGCCCTCACCGAAGTCCACGACGCATCCGACATTGAGAAAGCAATGGAGGCCGGGGCCGATATCATTGGCATCAACAACCGGGACCTGGAAACGTTCGGGGTGGATCTCGGGACCACCCTAGAACTCGCACCGCTCGTTCCAGCGGACCGTATTGTTGTGAGTGAGAGCGGGATATCTTCTGCGGAGGACGTGCGGCTATTGAAAAAGATTGGTGTAAACGCGGCACTGGTCGGCACCAGCCTCATGAAGAGCAGAAATCCTGGAGACAAAACGAGAGAATTGGTTGAGGCAGGAAAAAGCGGGAAAGGACAGCGGGGTGGTAAGAGTCAAGGTCTGCGGCATAACCAATGAATCTGATGCCTTCATGGCGGTAGAGATGGGGGCTGATGCACTGGGTTTTATCTTTGCCCGCAGTCCCAGGACCATAAGGCTTGAAGAGGCCCGCAGGATCATCCGTGCTCTCCTGCCTTTTGTACAAACCGTGGGGGTGTTTGTGAATGAGAATCCCGCAAGGATTCGGAAAATAATGGCCTTTTGCGGCCTGGACCTTATGCAGCTCCATGGAGATGAATCTCCGGAGCTTTGCGAAACGCTCATGCCCAGGTGCCTAAAGGCCATCCGGGTTCGATCCAGATCAAGCCTCGACCAGATCAGGTCCTATGAGGGAAAGGTGCGGGCATTGCTCCTTGACACCTATTCCGAGGGAAAAAGGGGCGGTACGGGAAATACCTTTGACTGGGACCTTGCAGCAGAGGCCAAGAAGACGGGGATTCCAATCATCCTTGCAGGAGGTCTTCACCCGGACAATATTGAGGAGGCTATTCTGACCGTGAAACCCTTTGCAGTGGATATAAACAGCGGGATAGAACAGAGCCCTGGGAAAAAGAATCGCTTTCTCATGGGGAAACTCATGGAAAAGATCGGGAAGATAAGTAAGGAAGGAGCAATACATGATTCATAACCAACATATCTTCACGATAGCAGATGCCCTTGGTGATCCGGGCTGGGACGCATTTATTGAGGGAAAGGCGGAGGAATATGGCGCTTGAATCCTACGTCAGGGCGAAAAGGGAAGAGAAAGAGATCCTTCTGATGACGCATCTTGTTCTGGGATATCCCTCCTTTGATGATTGTTTCAAGATCATCGAGACGATGGTGGATGCGGGTGCGGACCTCATGGAACTACAGATCCCTTGCTCAGAACCCATTGCGGACGGTCCCGTGATCCTCAAGGCGAACAGGAAGGCCCTGGAGCGGGGCGTGACTGTCGGAGAATGCCTTGACTTCGCAGGGGAAGTGGCCCGCAGCTTTAACATTCCCTTTCTCATCATGAGCTACTACAATATTCTTTTCAAACAAGGTGTTGAACCATTCGTATCCCTCATGGCGGACAAGGCCCTGCAAGGGGCCATTGTCCCGGATCTTCCTCCTGAAGAGGCAGAGGAGTATCTGGGAGCAATGTACTCCAAAGACGTTGCTCCCATCTTTATCTTTTCACCCACGATGCCTGAAAAACGGATGAAGTATATTGCTTCCTTCGGACGAGGCTTCATCTATTGTGTAGCCCGAAAGGGGGTGACCGGGGCCAAAACAACCTTTTGCGACAAGCTGAGCGAATACCTTGCAAGATGCCGGAATGCCGCTTCCCTCCCCATCGCCGTGGGCTTTGGGGTCAAGGAAAAGACTGATATTGAATTCCTGAAGGTAAAGGCGGATATTGCGGTCATTGGAACCCAAACCCTCCGTATCATGGAAGAGGCGGGTATTGGTGCTGTGGGCGACTTTATCCGGAAAATTCGGTAGGGGATCAATGAGACATATGCCGGGGCACAGGCCACGATGATGTTGAAAAGACATTAAATGCTCCATGGCCTTCCCTGATTTTGCAAACAGGTACTTCACTTTGGATAGAATGAAGTGGTATAATCTTTGTCGGTACCAGCCGGACTCAAAAGGTTTCACATGAAAGAGAGGGATGAAGTGGAGCGTTATTTCAATAAGGAAATACATGAAGCCAGGATTTTGGTCCCTGTCGATGGATTCCAGGAAAAGCCCATCAAGATTGAGGTCCGTGAGGATCTCTTCACCGGGTCAAAAGCCCGCGTTTTAACTCACCGCTGGCGCATGCCCAAAGACTTGCCTGATCCGTCCACCTTTTCACAGTCTGAAAAAAAATGCCCCTTTTGTCTCGAGAACAGAGAGGCTTCAACCCCCAAGTTTCCGGATTCCATGGTACCTGGCGGGAGAATCCGGCAGGGCCAGGCAACGGTTGTGCCCAATGCCTTCCCCTACAGCCGTTACAATGCCGTGGTGATTCTTTCCGAGGACCATTTCCTTTCCTTGGATGATTTTACACCCGGCATCCTTCATGAGGGATTTCAAGCCGCTATTTCATATATAAAACAGATCCGGCAATTCGATGACAAGGTTGTTTATGCCTCCATTAACTGGAATTACATGCCTCCTGCAGGTGGGGGGATCATCCATCCCCATTTTCAGATCGTGGTGGATAAGCAGCCCACCAGGTTTCACCAAAAGTTGGTCGCAGAAAGTCTCAAATATCACATGACGCGGGAGAAAAATTACTGGGCTGATCTGGTATCCTTTGAGGAAAAGAGAAAAGAGAGATACATCCTCCGCTCTGAGAACATTGTCTTCCTTTCAACCTACTGTCCGCGCGGAATGCTTGGGGAGGTGCTCGCCTTATTTGAGAAGGTCCGTACCCTGGATGAGGTGGGAGAGGAGGGATGGAAGTGTTTTTCCGAGGCGCTTTGCGGTGTCCTTTCATGCCTTCACCGGATGCACTCTGACAGTCTCAACATGACCCTCCTTGCCAATATAGACAACTCCGGCCATTACTGGACCCAGGCCAGGATCATTCCAAGGATGAGCATCCCGCCCCTTGGGGTCAGTGATGTGAACTATTTCGAAAAAGGCCATGACGAAGTGATTACGGTTAGTTCCCCTGAAGAACTGGCGAGCAATATCAGGGCACTGCTTGAAAGACCAGCTCCAGAAAACACCAAGAAGGATAGTTTTGCTTGAACTGACTGCCATATTTCGAGGGTCTTTTGCGGAATAGGGGAGGAATAGGGGATGTTGACTCCAAAACAACCTATGAACATGTTTTCAGTTCATCCAGCTCTTTGGAAACGGCTAAACGATTCACATTGTTACTTGTATATATCAAAAACTTTAACCGGACAGTAGTGAATGCCAGCATTGTTGAATTCCGCTTTTATTTTCTCACATGAGATTTGATGACTTTGTTAAAGTCATCATCATGCCCATGGACGGGCAGGCCCTAATATCCGGTCTCCAGGTCCACCAGATTGATCATCTCTCCTTTCCGGTGAAGATACACCTCCAGGTTATGGTCGATGATTTCCGTAGCCCTCTCCATATAGTTTGGGGACATGCCGCATATATGCGGGGTGAGGATGACATTTCCCAGGTCCCACAACGGGCTGTCCTCCGGCAGCGGTTCCTCGAAATACACATCGCTCACCATGGCCCTGATCTTTCCATGGCGCAGTGCCTCGATCAGGTCGGGTTCGTTGACGGTTTTTCCCCTCCCTATGTTGATGAAACAGGCAGATTCCTTCATGAGATCGAAGTAATTTCTGTCAATGATCCTTTCCGTAGCCGCGGTATAGGGCAACAGGTTAATGATATAGTCACTCTTTTCGAACACTTTTCCCATGTCTCGCCGACCATACACCTCTTTCACAAACTCCAGCGGTTCAGGGGTGCGCTTTACGCCTATGACGTGCATTCCCAGAAAAGAGGCCTTCCTGGCTATTTCCTTCCCGATATCTCCCAATCCGATGATGCCCAGTACGAAGCCATTGATCTCTCCCTGGGGCGTGGAACGATCCCATTTCTTACGCATCTGGTTCCTGAACATGATGTGACAGTTGCGTGCCAGATTGATCATCGATGCGAGAGCGAATTCAGACATATGGATCTTGTGGATGCCACGGCCATTCGTCAGAATGATGTGCCTTCGAGCGACTTCAGCCAAGGGCATGTAGTCAACACCCGCGCTGATGGCCTGGATCCATTTCAGCGCGGGCGCAGCATCCAGCATCTTCTTACTGCATTTGAAAAACGTAATCAGTATCTCCGCATTTTTCAGATATTCAAAAGCCTCTTCCTTGTCCTTTGAGACCGCAAAGTCAAGTTGGCCATATTTCTCTTTGAGCACATTCACGCACCTCTCCGGAAACTCAAAATTAATCAGAACCCTTGGCATGCCATTCATCCCTCCCCACATGGTGCTCTAAAACGTTGTTCTTCTCTACCAAGTCCAATGAAGACCAGGACCTGTTCATGCAGACTTGACCGCGACACGAATCCATTGATAGACGATTCGCAATATGCTTCTTCTCCAATCCACACAGATCTATTCTTTCACTTCAGCCATGCCACGATAAAAGGGATTGGACAGGAAGAACGCATTTAGGACATTACAGCTCTTCATATTTTCTTTCTCTTATGGGGTTAAGATAAGTATCTATCCATATTATGACGGGCTAACAGAGTTCACCGGGAGGCGGGCGCCCTTTCCCGCCGATCTGGTGGAACGCCTCGTCAGCCGATCCTCAGTCTTCTTGCTTTCCAAGCAATTCCCCTAACCGAACAAAGAACTGGTTTCGTATTCTTTCGATTTTCAAAGCTTCCTCGTAGCTCAGCACGGCTTTGTCTTTACGCTTGAACCTGTCCGGCTCAACCTGCAGCGCATAAGAATTGACCTGTTTTCCCCAGAACCAATCCGCTGAACCGAACTGGATGTTTTTGGGATTGATTGTCGAAACTTCCTTAAGAGCGCCAAGCAGCCGCCTTCCCGGATCGTTTTTTTCAATGCAAAGTGCGATATAGGCTATTCTGTACTCTACAGTGGTTATGGCATTCGTCACAGGCAAGGGGTCGAGATTATGGGGATTCTCCTGGCCGTCATAAAGGAAATGTCCATAGCAGCTTTGCAATGTGAAACAATAATGCAGCATGTTAAAGAGCATGACATGTTCAACTATTGGCACATCGATCATGACGTCGGTGAGTTCAGCCAGACTTATCCGGCGTTGCTCTTCGTAATGTGGGTTTTCTACCAGCTCTTTAGCTTCTGTGAAGGTTTTCAATTCTTTTGTTCCTGCTCATCTTGTGGCCAGTTCTGTTTCAGCGGCTAACGGATTAATAAGCGGCCCGGACCTTTGGGTCCGCGTAATTTACAGGTTGGGACGAGTGTTGCATTTTGATTGTTACTGCCTTCCATAATGACAGGTATAAAGGCATAATCCACATACGGCTGTTTCGTCATTTTTCTCTTTCATTTTG
>CAYOIU010000044.1:0-17829 GCA_964404085.1 uncultured Desulfobacteraceae bacterium
CCTTAAAATACTAAATTAAGCGATTTGATAAAAAAATCTTGGTTAGTAACCACAATTAAATGTTCTTTATCAGCTCGTGGTGCAATCACCTCCTTTCTCTAACCAATCCATGATGGATTTCAGGCTGAAGATCTAATGCGGAGCAGAAAAACCAGGTCAGATTGGACACACCGATATAATAGAGTCATATGAAGTAAAATTAATTTGAGTTTATTCCTGCAATCGCATAGATCGTCAGTCGGATCATAAAGTAGCAAGCCTGATTCACAGAATCATCACGAAGAAATAACTTTTTTGTAACAAATTTTGTAAACGTGACCGGTTTCAGACAGGATTATAGACGGGCAAAAAGTAAAGAAATCGCTTGAATCGGACTATCCACGGCCATAGGCCGTGGCCTTTCGCCCGATTCATGGCTTCGCCACCGCGATTTCCAAAGCATTTTTCATGCATAGCCCAATGACTCTGACCCCGCCCAGAGGACGGGGTTTTAAACGACTAAATAAATAAGCCCATACGTGTTTGAAATGCTACTGTGACCTAACTGATAGCTGACGTCATCTATGTTGTGTCCCTTCAGTAGCCTTATTGTAGCATAGCTATGTCTCAGGTCATGAATTCTGATTCTGCGAAGCCCTGCATTGTCCAGACACACATTTAGACCGTATCTCAGATTGTCCCTTGACAGCATCCCACCGTTTGTCCCATCGAACACAAAGCTCGGAAACCGCTTACCTCTTTTGTGGATTAGTGGGACATCCTATAATGTCCCCATTCTAAAGATTCAGAAAATTCATTGCTGGGCTATGCTACTGCAGAAGGCTTAAGGCCCACTGTTGGCTTTAAGAAACTGAAGAATTTTCTTTTGAACGTCTGGATCATATCCGACCCAATGTGTGGGCATACTCACATCAACAACGATAGATTCGCTATTCGGCCTGAATGTCATAAAATTGCCGCAATCACCAGACCAATTCTCACGTGTCAACCAAGACTCCTTTGATGCTACAAAAGAAATGATCGGTTCATCTCTCGGGCCAGATATACCAGCATCTTCTGTCCACCCTGAATGACAGGTCCATCCCATGATTATCCTACCCGCTAAACCACCACGAGCGTATTTCGCCGTTGTAATACCGCCCTCGCTATGACCCATCATAAATATTTTGTGTTTGTCTACCCACGGGAGGGTTTTTGCCACCTCGTGGGCATGTCTGGCTTCTGCGAGCCTCATAGCTAGCACGCCTCTGAAGAAACCTCCGCTTTTCGTAACAGGATCACAGCCTTTCGGCCTAAAATTGCGTGCAAAACTATCCGGTACAATGACTGCATAATTATTGCGGGCAAGAAATTCCATATCTCTTAAAGTTTCAAAGTCAATCCCAGCACATCCGTGTAATAAAATCACTAGTGGAATTTTCTTCTCGCTTGAAATCTTATCGAATTCAGGTTTTACATCCTTAAAATAACCGCCTAATGAAGTTGAGTTGCCCTTTTTGAGGTACATGACAGGTATTTCCAAAAGAGCATTGTCTAATGTGCGATCCAATTCATCTGGATCAAAAACACTATTAATTGCAGCACAGGCATAGACTGTGATAGCTAATATCGGAAAAAACCAAACTTGCAGAAGTCTTATCATTTTCTACAAATCCTCACGGTTTTTCTTAATTTAGGTATAATCGAGAGGTTTTATGCGTTGCATATTTCATGCAGAGATCCAAATATCACTAATGTACCGATACATTAAGAGTATCCGTAACATGAAAAAACCTGTGGTATCAAGTGAAGTCAGCCCTAAATTTGAATGGTTTCCGACTACAGATTTCTTGCCAGCATCTTGAATAATGAGTATTACCAGATTGTTGTCATATGCTTTACAGATCTGAAACTGTCACCGAAGATAAGAAGCCTCTCAGGATATCTTGCCAAATCACAACATGCGGGGAGCATAGAGCCTTCATCAACACCGGCGGTCAGTGTAGGATTATTGCAAAAGACGGAGAGACTCTATATCTGAAAAGAGGGAGTCAAGAAAGTAGTTACCCAGTCCTCTCGACTGACGTTCATAAAACTTGAAACCATCGAGCAAGTCTTTCTCCGCAGAATCAAGGAGTTCGATTTTCATCTAATCTGATCCCTGATTCTTTCCTTAGCCCGATCAAAGGAAGTAAATTTTGCCTTCCCTTCATTTATCTCTTTTTCTCTAGCTTCTAAGACATCCTTGTGCCATGTTGGAGAAGGAATGGATTCGGGATCTCGGCAGAGATCTTCCCACAGTTTTCCATTACAGCTATCTTATCCAACCTTGTCATTTTATCTAAAGGAAATAAAAGATTCATATCATCCCTCTTTTAAGGATAAGCATTTAGAATCAATAATAATTTATCATTCAGTTTTCTGCAATGAAGAAATCCCGTTTGCCTTCGATTGCTTGATGTGAGCCGCGCACCTTTCACATCCTTGCATAAGTTTATCCTTCTAGGAGTCGAAATCAAGTTTCTAATAGCGTTGGTGAGGTTTCTTGCCAACCCCCAAAATATACAGTGAGTGCAAATATACTAAAGACAGGCCACAATGACCCTGGCTTCGTTTTACGTTCCACCTAGAACCGCCCGAAGGATGTCAGGACGATTCGTGATAATGCCATCCACATTCATTCTAATAAGGCGCTTCATTGCACTCTTGGAGTCCGGGGTCCACGCGAAGACCCGAATACCCATCCCGTGTGCTTCTTTGACAAGTTTCGGCGTAATTTGTTTATGGTGATGTGCCCAATTTCGACCGCCTGCAGCTTTGATTGCGCGCGGTATTGATCTCTTAAAATCATCAACGTCGAAGCCAGCCGTCCATGGAGAGAGGCCTGGCTTCCCCGGTTTTATCGTGTCTAAGCGCCGACCTATCACCGTCACATAGAGAGTCGGGATTTCAGGTGCTATTTTTTGAACATGTAAAAGAGCTTGCCAGTCAAAAGAGAGTATCAGGGATCTAGAAACGAAGTTCTCTTCTCGCAGGATCTTCACGACCGCTTCCGCCACGGTTTGAGGGGATTGTGACAAGTTAGGCTCCTCTGGCGTGGTCTTGATTTCAATCCAAAGTTGCGGTGAGTCACCAGATGTGCCTTTCAGTAATGAGATAATCTCGCGCAAAGTGGGAATGCGCTCGCCATCGACCGGCCTTTGTTCTGGATACCTTCGTGAGTAATTAGTGCCGGGCTTCAAGCGGCCCACATCGTAAGTCTTCAGTTCTTTGACCGTAAGGTCTTTGATCAGCAGATTCGAATCATTCGATAACCACGAGCCGTCCGGTCTTCGCGCAATTTCTGGTTTCAGACAATAGTCGTGATGCACAACCAGTTCACCTTCGACTGTGAGATGAACATCCAACTCAACGGCATCTACACCAATCTCGATAGCACGTTTGAACGCTGATATGGTGTTTTCAGGTGCGAGCCCAGCAGCACCTCTGTGACCGATTACCAAAACTTGTTGGATGGACTGTTTCCCGTTTATTTGGTTCTGGCTTTCACCAACAGTTTGACACGCCACAGTTGAGAGTAGAGCCGTAATTATGAGAATCGCCCTGGTAGGTACCCGATACCAAAAAAGTCTTGACCCTCTTGTTCTGTTTTCCATGATGAGATTCATCCCTTTAGGTTAGCCCGGTTTTTCTCCTGCCAACGTTGATGGAATCGTAAATATGAACCGGTATGAACCGCAAGGTGGATTCTAGTTCAAAGTACACCATATGAGTTAATTTATAGACATGACAGGATTTCTGGTCTTCTTGAATTCACCGAGTCTACTCCCCGTCATCCGTATCCACCTCATCCACGCGCCGACCACCTTTCGGCTTTCCAGCAGAGGGGAGGGCGAACGGCTATGCCGTCCCCTTCACCTTCGGTTTTCTTCCCGTTTTCGTGTCTTTGGGTTCAGATCGCTTTTCTGCAGATTGCTGTCACGAAATCACTTTCCAGTTCACCGCTGTCGAGCAGTCTGTCTTCCTCGTCGAAGAACCGCTGAAGGTGGCGGGCCGCTTCAGGATCGTTCGTCGTGAAGTGATGCGCAATCGTATGCAGCAGCATGTGAAGCAGCGTGCCACCGTAGGGTTTGATCTCCACCACGTTGAAAAGCTCTCGGATCAGAGGGAGAATATGTCCTGACTCCACTGCCTCCGACGGATCGCCGAAGCGGATCATCAATCGGCTTGGCCTGTGCACCGGTCGTTTCAGCGTCTTCCCGCCCCACTGTGCCCGGTAGCGATCGGGCAGTGACTCCAACAGTCCATTGATCGCTTCCAGCTGCCTGTTCGTCCACTGAAATTGCGTCGGGCCGACGAATTCATCCAGCACGAAGAAGCCGTCCTCCCGCAGCCAGGAGGCAATGCGCTCCAGAATGTCCCGAAGCGGTGTGAAATGGTGGAGTGCCCCCTCCGTGGTGATCACGTCGTACGACTCCGGCGCCAGATCGATGTCGTAGATGTTGGCGACGTGGAAACGGATCGTGTCTCCGTGACCATTTCTCTCCGCTTCTTCCCGGGCGAAGGCGATGCCGGCCTCCGACAGATCGTACGCGTCGATCCGTTCGAACTTCCCCAGCGCAGCCCAGGCCTGTTCCCGGGAGCCGGTCCCGCAGCCGAGGGAGAGCGCCCTCAAACCCGAACGGCCCGCCAGCACCGAACCCGAAACGTAGTCGTGGAAATGGATCTCTCGATCGCCGGAGATCTTCTCATTCCACCTTTCCCGTACGGCTGGAACGTCCCACCAATTGGTGGGCGGTGTCTCTGTCCGCTCCCAGGCAATCCTGGTCCGGCCTTCGTGGCTCCGAAAGACGCGTCGCAGGACGCGCCGCAGCTGCCCCCCGCGGAGGCGTTCCAGCAGCAGTCGCGCATCCTCTGCATTGATCAGGTTATTGAACATGGTTTCCTATCAAACAGGACGCCTCGCAATCCGGCGATCCCCAAATTACCGGGTATCCCGGCTCACTCAGTTCAGGAATATTCCAGGATGCTCTCGCCAGGGCTAGATATGCTTTGCCTCCGCCACCAACCTGTCAAACTTTTCGACTTCCACTACCGGCGATGTGGTAAAGGAGATACCTGTTAACTCTTTTAATGCAACCGAAGTTGCCAAAGCGTTTTCCGCGTTAGGAAAATCTATGGTAAAAACGAGGTCATGTTCTCCGAGCACGGCGTACATAGATACAACCTTTCCATGCTGCTCTTTGATCAAATTAACAACCTGGTCTGTTCTCTCAGCGCTGATTCCCTTCAAGGACTCTGACGAATACTTTCCGAACATCATGAAAATTGGCATGGCAGTTCCTCCTTTCTCTTCTCAGATATCCCACATAGATTGAGATATGTGTGAATAGGGGGTTCTCTCCTGGCTAATGGTGCTAGTCGCGTTTGGCTTTGTATTTTTTCCCTATGCTCCATGCCGCGGCCACCGGTTCTCCCAGGCTCCAATAGGACGTATCCGGTTGTGAGAGGATCAGGGGCTTCATCTTTCGGAAATCCAGTTTACCATCACTCAGAAATCTCTCTTCTGTGTAGGTTCCCATGATTTCGCCTATGAAGATCTCATTCATACTGCTCTCCACCACGTCCACCACCTTGCATTCCATGCACAAAGGACAGTCTTTGATCATTGGGGCTGTGTTCAGTTCCCCGTAGAAAAGATCAAAGATCTCCGATTTATCGGTTTTTTTGCCCGATACAATTCCACAATAATCCGTCACCTCCACCATATCCTCTGAAGGCAGGCAGACGCTGAAGGCTTTGTTTTCCTTGATTCCCGGATTGGTGTAATGGCCTCTCCCGAGGGCAGCGGCAATCCTCGGCGGTCTATAACTGACCATGGTGAACCATGCGATGGCCAGGAAATTCGGCTTACCATCCACGTGGGCGCCTACAAGGGAAACAGGCATAGGATATGCGGGGATCGTTGATCCCAAATTGATCTTGTCCATTTGATATAACCTCCATTATTTTTTCATTTGTTGTGAGAACTGATGGTTCTTCTAATCTACCATCAAACTCGAATAAATTCAAACGATCTGCAAAACCATACCTTCAACACGAGCACCTTCGTTTTACATTTCTGGAAGCTTTTTGAACAAATCTGCTTGATTTATTTATCCGTTGCAAGAATCATTTATTCATGGTAGCGTTCACACCAGTACCGAACGCCATCCCTTGGACAAGGTGCTTTTCCTATCAGTTGCCGAGATACCAATTGTCTTGTCTTTACGCCACGACGGCGTCCCTGCTTCTCAATGAATCCACACCGGTAAAGATATTCTTGCTGTCAGGATGACCTCGGAGGAAGAAGTCTGATGGAAGCCTTTGTGGCACGACAGCCCATATTTACCAAAAAGTTGAAAATCTATGGGTACGAACTCCTCTTCCGGGAGGATATGACCAATGTCTTTCCCGGCACAGAAGGAAATGAAGCCACATCCAAACTGATCAGCGACAGTTTTTTCAATATCGGTGCGGAAAGCATTACAGGCGGGAAGAGGGCATTTGTCAACTTTACGCAAGAACTGCTTGTCCGGAAGATACCGATGATGTTTCCAAAAGAAAAACTCACGATTGAAGTACTGGAAAATGTTCAACCCATCGACGAAGTCATTGCTGCGTGCCGGGAAATGAGCAGTGCCGGTTATCAGATCGCCCTGGATGATTTCCTCTACCGGCCCGAGTTGGATCCTCTGCTGGCCTTGTCCAAGCTCATAAAAATCGATTGTGCTGCCACCTCCCGGAACCAGCGGGAAGAAACCATCAGCTTATTAGAAGCCTACCCAGTGAAGTTCGTGGCCGAAAAGATTGAAACATATGAGGATTTCCAGGAAGCAGCTGAGATGAACTTTCACTATTTCCAGGGATTCTTTTTTAGCAAACCCCAGGTTTTCAGAAGTAAGGATATTTCTCCCCAGAAAATGAATCTGCTTCGCATCATGGCGGAGGCAAACAAGGAGGACTTTGAATTTGAAAAGATAGAGGAAATGATTTCCAGAGATGTATCCCTGTCATACAAACTCCTCCGTTATATCAATTCGCCCTATTTCAGGCGCCTTTGCGAAATTTCTTCCATAAAGCAGGCCGTTGTTTTGCTGGGTGAGCAAGGTATCAGGCAGTTCATATCCCTCATTGCCCTGACAAACCTGGCATCGGAAAAACCGAATGAACTGATTCGTTCCTCCATTGTCCGGGCCCGGTTCTGCGAACTCCTGGGGAGGTCCTGCAATCATCACCTTGACACATCGGGCCTCTTCACTCTGGGTCTTTTCTCGCTTATTGATGCTATCCTGGACGATACAATGGATCGAATCATGGAAAGGCTTCCGCTTTCAAGGACAATAAAATCAGCTCTGATAGAAGGGGCAGGCGATTTGGCGACCTTTTTGAACCTCGTATCAGCTTACGAGATGGGCCGTTGGCCCCGGATTTCAGAGGCAGCCGGAAAATTGGGGGTGCCTGAAGAAGTCATCCCCGGCCATTATATAGACGCGGTGGGTTGGGCGGACAGCTATTCAGAAGTTTGAGGTATCTGCTATTTGAAAGTCAGGCTCTGAATAATCGGTTCTACTTTCTCAGGGTTTTGAGCCTGTTGAACGGCTATATAGATGCATTTGCCATCCGTAATAGAAAGGAGGTGAAGGGCAGTGTTTTTTCTATGTCGGGCCAATTTCATGATCCCCTTCTTTCCTTTGGAATACTGCTATCTTTTCCGGTTTTTTCAACACCACCGGACCGGGATTTCATACCAACCAGAATGTAAAGCTCAGGTTCGTCGATGAAAGTCTCTATTTCAAACCCGAAGGGCCTGAATAAAGCGCGGGCTTCGGGCTCTTCCGGGAATTCGTCAAGGGGGAATGGAACACTATCTTTCAATGAAACAATGAATGCTTTCCCCAGGGGATGACTGACGATTATGCGCCCTTCAGGTTTCATCATCTTGCTGATATTCGAGAAGGCACCTTTCTTATCCACGATGTTGGGATAACACGCATTCACGAAAACCGCATCGATACTGCCTTCATTCAATTTGAGATCCCGAACATCCGCCTTAACGGTTTTCACGTAGGAGTAGTTTTTTCTCAATTGTTCCAGCATGCGCTCCGAAAGGTCGCAACCATAAATGCGACCAGGCTTGTATTTCCTGATAATGGGGATCAATATTCCCGTGCCGGATCCCACATCAAGGATGGTATCACCCCTTTTGATCTTTCCATGCGCCACGATTTTTTCAAGACGTTCAGGCACGCCCTCAGGCAAAGGTGGTTCAAAGAGGTGATAGAGCTCATCAAATGAATTTTGCTGGAGCCTGTTGATCCTCCGGACTTCCTCTTCGCTGACAGTCCCAAAGGGGGTCACAGGGGGCTTTGAGGTATCGTTGGGATGAGGGTGCATTTGTATATAGGGTGCAATGCAGCCCCTTGATTTGTAGGGAAACCGAAAATCCTGAGTTTCGGTTTCCGCAAGTGAACGGTCCATGGACTGGGCTTTTTACGATCCACTCAATCCATGGCGTGTTACAAGATCTGTTCCAGGCTCTTGTAATTCTTGGTATTATAAAACTTGTCCACATCCACGAGGTTCAGTCGATCGAGGGCCTTTTTCAGGGGCACCGAGGTCATCCCCCCCTGTCGGAAGCTCACCATGCGGCCAAAATCCTCATTGACGATCATATCAATGGCCGCAATACCGAATTTTCGTCCCATACGGCGATCGTAGGCTGTGGGCGCACCACCCCGCTGCAAGTGCCGCAGGGCCACGTAACGCACTTCCATTCTGGACTCTTTCTGGATCTGTTCAGCAATAAAGCCTCCGATCCCACCGAGATAGTAGTGGCCGAACCCATCCCGGCCCCTCTGCTCACGGACTTCGTCCATACCCCTGGGCTTGGCACCTTCCGAAACGAGCACAATACTGTAGCGTTTTCCCGTCTTCTTTCTCATTTTCAACAGCTCGATCACCCGTTCGAGGACAAAATCGTGTTCAGGAATAAGGATAATCGCCACGCCTGCCGCCTCCCCCGCTTCGAGGGCCAGCCAACCCGCCTTCCTGCCCATGCACTCCACCACAAATATGCGGCTGTGGGAGCCGGCTGTGATGCGCAGCCGGTCAATATCTTCCGTAATAATATTCACTGCGGAATCAAACCCTAAGGTATAATCCGTTCCGGACAGGTCTCGTTCGAGGGTCTTGGGAATGCCCACGATCTTCATACCCTTTCTGTACAGATTGTACGCCACGCCCAGATTATCGGTCCCGCCAATCACCACAAGCGCATCCAGGCCGAGCTTTTTGTAGTTTTCAGCAATCATCTCTGACAGGTCTTTTTTCGGATCAAAGGGATTGATCCGGCTGGTTCCAAGCCTGGTTCCACCATACCTGTCCCATGTGCGCACTACTTGGGAATCCAGGGGCATGGTCCACCGTTTGACGCTCTCCTTTTTCTCCGGCTTCATCTCCGCCAAGCCCTTCCAGCCGTCCATGATGCCCACTATTTCGAACATCGTACCCCTTCTGGCCACGAGATCCTTATCCAGGGCGGAATAGACGAGCCAATGAATCGTACTGTTGATACCGGGACAATCGCCCCCGGCTGACAAGACGCCGACTTTTGTTTTCATGGTATGCCTCCAGAGCTGAATTGACCAATCGCTTTATTAGGCCTCCCCTTTGAGGGGGAGCACATCATGACAGTCTTCCTTGGATGAAATTGGCTCATAGGAACTTTGAATATAGAGAAACGCTGAGAGGGTGTCAAGAAATGGGAATTCAAACACATTTCAAAATTCAACTTGCAAGGAACCCACAGGGTCTGTTAAACCGGAAACATCTTTTCGTGAAAGGAAGTGAGAGACCACGAACGCACTTCAAACCACCATCCTTGGCATTATACAGGGACTGACGGAATTCCTGCCGGTGTCCAGTTCAGGACACCTGGTCTTTTTTCAGAATCTCCTGGGATTCAAGGAACCGGAACTGCTCCTGGACACCGCATTGCATCTGGGCACCCTTCTTGCGGTCTTTATCTATTTCCGCTCCGATCTCCGGAAAATGGTTTCGGGTACCTGGGCGTTCACTCGCTGGCGAATTGGGTCCCGGAGGGCCGAGCCTGGACCGGAGCACGAATCCCATGCTAAACTTACCTGGTGGGTAATCGTGGGAACCGTTCCAACGGGCCTGATCGGGCTCTTTTTTCGGCACCCCTTAGAAAACCTGTTCGGGTCCGTTTCCCTGGTGGGCGTCATGCTGCTCGTGACAGGAGGCATCCTGGCCCTCACGCGACTCGCTCCCGGAGAATCCCGGCGTGGGCGCAAACTTGGCTACATGGCGGCCCTGCTCATCGGCACTATTCAGGGGTTGGCCATCATACCGGGGATTTCCCGATCCGGGGCCACCATTGTCTGCGGCTTGTTGCTGGGCCTGGAAAGAGAAACGGCAGGGCGATATTCTTTTCTTCTTTCCATTCCGGCGATCATTGGGGCCTTGGTACTTCAACTGCACGGCGCTGATATTTCCCGGGTGGGCGCCATCCCCCTCCTCTCCGGGTTTGCCTTGTCCGCCTTGACCGGCCTCCTGGCCCTGAAAGTGCTCATGGGCATGGTGCGGAAAGGACAGCTGGTCTATTTTGCTCCCTATTGCTGGGCCCTGGGGCTGGTGGTGCTCCTGGTCACCCGTTAACGACCTCTCACATTCCCACTTCTGTACGCGTGCCGAGATCTCCCAGTCCCAGGAGGTTGAACATCAGCATGATGCGCGTTCCTGCGTCCTCGCTTTCCAGATAAAGCTTCGCGCCCCAGCACTGACTTTGGTACCCCAGCCAATAACGGGTCAGGATACTGTGATCCACCATCATGTCTCTCCTGAACGAGACACCCGTTGAAAAACCGTAAACCAGGTTCAGGTCCCACTCGAAGTTCAGGGTCCTAGTGGTGTCCTTTTCGTAAAGATAGTCCAGGCTGTACCGGTCCTTTCTTCCGCCTGTCCTGTCCACCAGGAGGTTCAAACTCAGGGTCCCTGTGGTGATCTCGTGTGCATAATGGTCCCACTGGCCGCTTCCCCTGAGGTCCAGGTTGCTGAAAGGCGTGATCACCAGACTCGCCGCCAGGGGAATCAGGGGCTCCTGTTTTTCTCCTGGGGGTTTTTCCCGGGTGGCCTCGTCAAAATCATACCCCTGGGTCAGGATCAGGGTGGTCCATTGGCGGTAACGGACACGTCCCTTCTTATCTTCCAACCTGGCGTCCAGAAAGTTCTGGAGGGACAGGGAAAGCTGGTTGACCCTGCCCTCCTGGTCAAAGGCTTCAAACCAGGGCTTTTGGTCCGTGTCCCCGTGGGGGACCCTGTAGCGGTAGCTGAGGATCGGCCAGAAACGGTGTTTTACTCTCGTCGCGGCTCCCCAATTCACACCGTAGGTTCTCTCAAGGCTTGTGGATACGCTCAACCCCGCATCGTATGCCCCCTTCACGGCGTTCCCCTCCGCCCCGCCATCCGGGTTCTCCAACCATTGACTGTCGAGAGTATATCTCAATGACGGTTCCACCTCCAGTGTTTCACCCATGATCCGCCAGGGGAATCTCATCTCGGGCGAGAGAGACATCCTGTTGCCCCTTGTCCCCTCCTCCCGCCAGATGTAGTCGTAATCCGAGTTCAGGCTCAGGAACAGGGGCCAATGATTGATCTGACCGGGCAGGGACATAAAGTTCATTCCTGCCAGCGGTTGGGGGGTCCTGTCGTCGGGAGGGTCTTCGGGGCGCTGGTGGTAGCTGGAAAGGGCCTGGAGGCTTTGGTTTTCTCCGTCCATGCTCAGTCTCAAGGCAGAGCGCCTGGTGGGGGAGTACTTATCTTCCACCGGACGCCCGGATACTTCCGAAAGATCAGGGCGGGCCTCGTAACCGAACAACCCCTCCCCGAACTCCCTCAAGTAATCCTGGTCACTTACCAGATCCAGGTCCAGGCGTGCCGTCAAATTCGAAAGAAGCTGCTGGTCCGCACGACCCCGGAGCCAGTAGCGGGTCTGGTTGTTCCGTTCAAAGGGACTGAGTTCCAGTTCGTCCGGATCAGCCAGGTCCTTTTCCTCTTTTCTGTCACGGAGCACGTCCACCAGGAAATTCCCTTCAGACCCTTCACCTGCGGCATAACGAAATTCCAGACCCTGCATGTATCCCCGGCGGCTCATGTAATGTTCATAGAAGGTGGCATCCAGCTGGTCGGAGATGGCCCAGAAAAAGGGGATCTCCACATCACCGCCATTGCGGCTGGAAAAACCCAGTCTGGGGGGTAGGAGTCCGGTCTGTCGTTTGGTTTTCGCCGGAAAAATCATGTAGGGCACATACAAGAAAGGCCAGTCTTTGACCCGGAAAGCGGCATGCTTGACCTGGCCGTATCCCTCCAGGGTCACCCGGACCTCGGAACCCGTTATGCTCCAGGCCGGGTTGTCCCCGTCGCAGGTGGTAAGACGGCACTTCTTGACCACATAGGTGTTTTCCCCCACCTTCTCCATGGTGTCGCCGCTGATGTAGTAGTGGTTTTCTTTCAGAAACAGCTGCCCTTTTTCAATGGTGCCGGTCTGTTGCTTCAGGTCAAAAGTCCCTTTTTCACCTGTCAGGATATCTTCGCCGCTTACGAGTCGCACGTCTCCCATAACCTGTGCAATTCCCGTCCGCCTGTTGTAAATCGCCTCCCTCGCCGAAAGCCGCTGATTTCCCCTGGTGATCAGGACATCTCCTTTTGCACTGTAAACGTTTTCCTTTTCATCAAAGGAGAGGCTTTTCGCCGTAATCTTCCACGGGGACTTCTCGTCCCCCATCAGTTTTTCCTTCGGGAGCAATGGTTTGGCCAGAGCCAGACAGGTGGAAAAGAGAACGCACAAAAAAACCCCTAATGCCAGCCGGCCCCTGAGTAAGGCCTTCCGTTTTCTGATAGGGAAAGTCTTAGCAGTCATTTGGCCGTCATTCTCCCAGTTCATCCTGCTTGTAGCGTTCCGGATCGAAATAGGTCAGTGCCTCTCCCACCGTGAAAAGGGATCCGCAAACCACCACCATGTCCTTTGGGTCTGCCAGCTCCCTGGCCCGGTCCAGGGCTGAAAAGAGGTCCTGTCTGATTTCCCCCGGTCTCTTGAAGGGCGCTCCCTCCGCCATCAGTCTCTCAGGTCTTGCCGCACGGTAGTATTTCGGGCGGGTGTAGATGATATAATCAGCCAGGGGTGCGATCCACCTGAGGATGCGTGAAATGTCCTTGTCGTCCATGACCCCTATGACCAGGAACAACCGGTCATATTTGAAATCCCTCTTTAAGGCCTCAGACAGGGCCCGCGCCGCTCCAGGGTTGTGGGCCCCGTCCAGGAGGATGGTGGGCTCCTGGGAAACCACCTGCAACCTGCCCGGCCAGGACACATTTTCAAGACCCCTGCGCAACTGACCTTCAGAAACAGGAAAACCCTTTTTTTCCAACAGTTCGGTCACGGCCAATGCCATTGCACCATTTCTCGCCTGAAAAGGTCCTTTCAGGCCCAGGTCGAGGCCGTTCATCCGCCGTTCGATGCCGTAGTAGTGAAGGCCCGATGATGTCGTGCGATAACGGATGTGTTTTCCGATTCTCCAAAAGGGTGCCTGCAGCTCTTCACACCGGGTCTTGAAGGCCCGCACCACCTGCGGCCTGACGCCACCGGTCACCAGATCCACACCCTTTTTGATGATCCCTCCCTTTTCCATCGCAATATCCATCACTGCTTTTCCCAGATAGTACTGGTGCTCCAGGGAGATATTGGTGATCACCGAGACCAGCGGGTGAATGATATTCGTGGCGTCCAGTCGACCGCCCATGCCCACTTCCATGATGTCCAGGTCCGTCTTTTCTCTCGCGAACCAGGTCAGTGCCATGGCCGTGGTGGCCTCGAAAAAAGTGGGGGGTTCCTCTTCGACGGTGACCTGCTTCAGTTCTCCAATAAGGTCCGCGGAAACCTCCCGGGACATTTCCGTCCCGTTGATTCTGAACCGCTCGGTGAACCGGAGCAGGTGAGGGGAGGTGTAGACGCCGATCTTATATCCTGCTTCGCCGAGCATGGATGCCAGGAAGGCGGCCACAGACCCCTTGCCGTTTGTCCCTGCAATGTGGACATATTTTCGGTCCCGGTGGGGATTCCCCAAGGCTTCGAGGATATTCGAGGTCTTGGACAGTCCGAACTTGATACCGAATTTTTGCAGACTGTACAGATAGTTAACGGCCTCTTTGTAGGTCATCTTTTCCGTATACCATCCTCTAATTCTTTCACACCTTTTCGAGCGTCGTATATTCCATGTGGAGGAGTTTCCTGCCCACCTTCTTGAAAAGTACCTCTACCTTGTCCCCGTCAAAGAACCGGGAAACCACTCCCACTCCGAATGCCGGGTGCTTGACCCGGTCCCCCTGGCTGAACCCCATCCGGGGCTCTTTCTTCTTTCTGGAACCGCCCAGTCCAATGTTCATTCCCCCGAGTGGCCTCATTCGCAGGGATGGGAATCCCGATTCAAGGGAAAGGGTCTCTTCGGGAAGCGCCTGGATGAATGAAGACAGCCCGTTCCTGATGCCATAGCCTGCGGCCTGCCACGCGGGGCCGGTTTCCTGGCCCGGATAGCACAGGATCAACTGGTCTTTTGCCCGCGTCGCCGCCACATACATCAATCTGCGCTCCTCCTCAAGAGCGGCCTCATTGTTGTAAGCCCTTGCAGGGGGAAATCGTCCCTCCATGACCCAGATAATGAAAACCACCGGCCATTCCAATCCCTTGGCTGAATGCACCGTGGAAAGGGTCAGTGTGTTTCTCTTGCCTTTTTCATCCAGATCTGCGGAACTCGTTGGGGGTTCAAGGATCAGGTCATCCAGGAAGTTCCTGAGTTTCCTGTAGCGGACCGCCATGGGGACCAGCTGTTCCAGTTCCCTGGCCCGTTTGGGAAAATCGTCGAACTTCAATTCAAGGATGGGGGTATAGTAGGCCATGACTTTTTCAACCGCCCCCTTGGGGGTAATCCCCTTTGAGCCCAGTGAGGCCAGAAGTTCCGAGAGGCATTGGAGCCCCTCGGAATCCTTTCCGGCCTGGGGCCACTTAGCGACTTCTTCAGGCTTCTTGCCTTGGCTTGTCATCCACTGGATGATCCTGCTGCTTTTCGCATGCCCCACATTCCTCAGGAGCCGCAGGATCCTTCCCCAGCTCACCAGGTCGCTTTTGTTTGCCACCACGCGCAGGTGGGCCAGGAAATCCTTTATGTGGGCGGATTCCAGAAACTTGAACCCACCGTACTTCACATAGGGAATTGATTGGCGCGTCAACTCCACTTCCAGCTGGAATGAATGATAGCCGGCCCGAAAGAGCACGGCAAAGTCCGTGAGGGACCTTCCATTCTCGATCTGTTCCTTGATGACCCGTGCCACATACTGGGCCTGCCCCGGTTCCGTCCTGTTGTCCACGACCTTGGGTTTTTCCCCTCCAACGCGTTTTGTGAACAAACACTTGGTGTATTTTTCCCCGGCCTGGGCCATCAGGGCGTTGGTGAATGTCAATATGGGTTGGGTGGAGCGGTAGTTCTCTTCCAGTTTGATCATTTTCATCTCTGGAAAAAGGCTGGGGAAATCAAACATGTTCCGGTAGTTTGCGCCGCGAAAGGAGTAGACGGACTGGCTGTCGTCGCCCACCACCATCACATTGCGGTGCTCATGGGCCAGCCACTTTACGATATCGGCCTGGATGGTGTTGGTATCCTGGTACTCGTCCACCATGATGTAACCGTATCGCTCACCCAATTCCTTCCGGACGGACGCCTCCCTCTCGAGGAGCTGTCTGAGGTAGATGATCAGATCATCGTAGTCCATCATCTGATGGCTTTTCTTATACTCCCGATAAAGATGGCCAAGCTGCTCAACGACATCGAGCAAGTGGAGGAACTGTGCATATTCCTCTTCCATGACCTCTTCGAGAGATCCCCCCAGGTTGGCCGCCTTGCTCAGGACATTGGCCAGTGTCCGCGTCTTTGGAAAGCGCCCAACCCCTTCGGCCATGTGGTTTTCACGCACCAGGGACTGGACGACCTCTTCCATGTCCGAACGGTCGAGGATGGTAAAACCGCGATCAAAGCCTAACAGGTCGGAATAGGAGCGCAGTATTCTGTTCGCCAGGGAGTGGAAAGTGCCGCCTGACACAAACCTGCACCTGGGATCTGAAAGTCCGGCCGCCCGTTCCAGCATCTCACCGGCGGCCTTCCTGGTAAAGGTAAGCAGGAGAATATTCTCGGGATCAACGCCGGTTTCCACCAGCCGGGCCACCCGGTAGACCAGGGTACGTGTCTTGCCGCTTCCTGCGCCCGCAATGACCAGAAGAGGTCCGTCGTTGGTCATGACGGCCTCCAGCTGCGCCGGGTTCAATACTTCTTCGTAGGCTATGTTGCTCATGATCTCTTCCATCCTGCCCTCAGGACCATATCTGACTGATGGGCTGACGAAACAGGAGGACAGCCAACGGAATCAGAACGGCCAGGAACAGGACAATAAACGCAAATACGGGGATTAGAAAAGCCATGATGACCCTTAGATAAGATGTCTCGTGGATCTCCCTGAGTCCGATCACCTGGATAATGAGCTTCCAGATCCAGCCGATGAATCCTCCCACAAAGGGAATAACCCCCAGCACCTGCACGGCCTGGGAATAGGAAACGACCCTGAAGGTCGCTTCAAAGCCGTTTCCGCCTCCCCTGACCAGCAAGAGGAGGAGATGAAGAACCCCGCTGTAGAAAAAAATTCCCACGGCCACCATGAGGGGTATCACGAGCATCATGAGGAGGAAAATGAAGCCGACTGCATAGCTCGAAAAAAAAGAGAAGCCCAGAATCATCAGGCCTCCCGGGATCAGGGACTGCCAGAAAAGGGCCAGCATATTCCCTATGGAGCCGGTCATGACACCGAAAGCAAGGGGCTCCTTTTTCCCACCTCCGTAGGAAAGGTTCTTGAAAAAGGTCTCCGGAGAAAAACAGACCTGCTTGAATGTCTGCAAGATGCCCTGCCGGAGGCCATGGTCGGCTCGATCCTCCCATGGGCCGCCTCCCCGTGACGGGCCTTTCTTTTCCTCCTCTTTCTGTTCAAAAGAAGGAATCTCACGCGGGAGTAGCGGCGGAACGGTGGAGGTCTTTTCCGCCTCTTTCTTTTTGAATTCAAACCGCTGGCGGCACTGGGGACAGGTGACCCACTTCACCGTATCGGGAATTTTTTCACTCGGTACCCGCTTGGAGAGCTGACAAAAAGGACACGTGATTTCAATGATCATTCTTTCTTCTCTTTTCCTCCATAAGACGGCTGAGTTCCTTTTTCCGGCTCCATCGTTTGATCAATCCCACGAACCCGCCGGAGCCCCTCTGCTCCAGCAATTCTCCCCTGAAATCAATCCCTTCCCGCGTGGACAGCGCGGCTCTCAAGCATTCCGTCTTGTCCGCGCATTCAATGCACGAGGAGGGGGTCTCCCGCAGGCCTCTTTCGCCGAGGGGAAAGACCTTTTCCAGGACGCCGAAGCATTCTTTCTTATTTTTCATGATTTTTTACGCTTTTCGGGCTCGGGCGAAGCCACTATACAACATCAGGACTGGTTGATAAAGGGCAAATTGGAAGTCAAACCCACCGTCTAATTTGCGCACCATTTATTTCCACGGGGGATTTGGCGGCCATTCCTGATCACCAGCAAGTCGAAGATCCCGGACTTCGAGCGGGGCCGGCGCCGCATCGTAGATACCGCTGCTGTTTGCGGGAGGAGCGACGACTGAGTCGTATAAACAATACGTCGCAAGGAGGAGCGAT
>CAYOIU010000045.1:0-17754 GCA_964404085.1 uncultured Desulfobacteraceae bacterium
CCCATTGCGTCATATGGCTCAATCCCCTGGCCGGAGATCCCGATTATCGGCCGGTCTGCCAGGGCATGCGTATCGCGCTGCCCTATGTCGACCACTTTCTTGCCGCAGACAGCCTGGAGAGCCTGAAGAGAGTGGGCAGGGTCTTGAGCAAGGTCATGATTCATTAAGCGGTATTTCTGATTTTGCCCTTCCCTCCATTTTCCAGATAAACCAGCAGCCCGACGGAAAGGATGATCAAACCGGCCCCCCAGTAAAAGTGAACCGTGGGGAATTCATAAAAAAGGCTATTTCTCCAATGGTCGCAAGCACCGATTCCAGGAGCACCATCATGCACCGGCCAGCGGATGAGGAGGGAAAGCGCCTTCCTCTGTTTTGAACGGGATAATCCTTTACACCAGAACATAGGCGTACTCGATCTGAATCGTGACCCGCAGTTACGCCTGTCTCCAAAACCTGGAAGAGGGGAATAGGCATTGACAATCCAAGGGGTTGTTTTTATTCTATAAGAAATTGAAATGGAATTTCATAATATGAAAAACTTTAAAATTTTGAGGAGTGGGTGGTGAAGGAAATTTGCATTTATGGAAGGGGAGGGCAAGGTTCTCTGGTGCTTGCCCAATTCATGGCCATAGCTGCCCTGGAAGATGGTAAATATGGCCAGGCGTTTCCTTTCCTCGGGGGAGGGGGCGAGAGGAGAGGGAAGCCCATCATGGCATTTTGCAGACTGGATGATCACCCCATTAGACTCAGGAGCCGGGTGAATCAAGGAGATTATGTGATAGTGCAGGATCCTACCATACTGAATGAAGTGAATGTGCTTGCAGGGGTAAAATCAGAGGGGCTGATCCTGGTGAATACGGAGAAAGATGCACAGAAACTGGGCATTGATGCATCGTATCGCCTGGTTACCTTCCCTGCTGAAAAGCTGGCACAGAAAATCTTGGGCCGTCCCATTATGAATACTGCCCTTTTGGGCGCTTTCGGTGCTGTGACAAAGGAACTCACACTGAGTGCTCTTTTAAGGGCAGTGGAGAAAAAATTTCCGGGAGAATTGGGAGAAAAAAACGTCAGAGTTGTCGAGCAAAGTTATAAAGCTTTAGCCGGAGGGGAGTCATAATGAGAATTAGCATGGGGGCCGTTGTCCCCGGAGGGACTTCACTAGAATATAAAACCGGGAGCTGGCGTGATCAACAGCCTGTTCTCAATATGGAGTTATGCAAGAAATGTGGTATGTGCGAAAGTGTTTGTCCTGACAGTGCTGTCCATGAAAAAAGCGAAATATACAGGATCGACTATGACTATTGCAAGGGGTGTGGGTTGTGCGCGTATGAATGCCCGGCAAATGCGATCCAGATGATTCCGGAGGAGAAATAGCATGGATACGACGGAGGTCCTGGAAGGATCCGAGGCGGTAGCGCTCGCTGTGCAGGCATGTTGTCCGCAGGTCATATCAGCCTATCCGATCAGCCCTCAGACACATATCGTGGAAGCACTTGCCAGGATGGTCGCGAATGGTGATCTCAATTCTCAGTATGTGCGGGTCGAATCAGAATTCTCGGCGGCAAGTGTTGTCAGCGGCGCGTCCGCTGCCGGGAGTCGGGCCTATACCGCTTCTTCATCTCAGGGATTGCTTTTGATGACCGAGGTGTTGTACGCGAGTGCAGGAATGCGACTTCCTTTCGTCATGACGGGTGTCAACAGGGCCATTTCAGCGCCTATCACCATACAGGTAGACCATCAGGACACCATCAGCCTGCGTGATGCGGGTCTCATTCAGCTCTATGTAGAAAGCAGCCAGGAAGCATATGATATGCATATCGCCGCCTTCAAAATTGCTGAAGATCCGCGCATTATGCTTCCTGTGCTGGTTTGTATGGATGGCTGGATCCTGACCCATTCCTACGAGAGAGTGTCATGTTTGAGCCAAGAGCAGGTTGACCGGTTTCTTCCGCCATTTCAGCCTGAGAATTTTCTGGATGTGAATGATCCCAAGTCCTGGGGCTCCTATGCCGAGGAAGATGTTCTCATGGAATTCAAGTACGCCGTACAAAAGGCCATGCAGTATAGTAAAGGGCGTATAACGGAAATTTCTTCCGAATTGGCCACAATCACGGGCCGCGATCATGGCGGCCTCATCGAGGCTTACCGTACAACAGATGCCGAAGTGATTCTGCTTGCCATGGGGTCCGTGGTCGGCACCATAAAGGAAACCATCGACAAGCTCCGGTCGCAAGGGGAACGAGTTGGGCTTATCAAGATCCGTTGTTACCGTCCGTTTCCCTTTGAGGATATCCTGAAAAACATCAAGGAGGCAAAAGTCATCGCCGTTCTGGATGCGAATGTTTCCGTGGGCAGTGAAGGCGCTGTGGGGATGGATCTGAAAGCCAAGCTTTGCGGAAGGCCCGGGGTCCCCCTTGTCATAGACTTTATCGCTGGGTTGGGGGGCCGGGAGGTCAACGAAGACAGGATTGTTGAAATCGTTGAAAAGGCTCAGGAGTTAGGGAAATCCGGCTTGCCATTGGATGAATCCTATTGGGTCGGTTTGAATCCGGAGATAGTGCCGTAGGGAGTGGAAAATGAACGCGAAGAAAAAGGGCATGGAAGAAGATCTATTCGTTTCAGGACACCGGGCATGCCATGGATGCGGAATGGCACTCACGGTACGCCACATTTTGAAGGCCACGGGCAAGGATGTCATCGTGGTGACCCCTACCGGATGCCTGGAGACATTTACATCGCCATACGGCTATTCACCTTGGAGGGTGCCTTGGATTCACCATGTATTTGAGAACGGACCCAGCATTGCCTCGGGCGTTGTGGCAGCCTTGAAGGCCCAGGGACGGGACCATGTAAGGGTGCTGGTCATAGGCGGGGACGGGTCTACTTTTGATATCGGCTTTGGTGCATTGTCCGGGATGTTGGAGCGTGGGGACGATGTGCTCTATATCTGCGTGGACAACGGGGCCTATATGAATACCGGGGGCCAGCGCAGCGGTGCAAGCCCAATGTACTCGTCCACGACCACAGACCCTGCGGGGATGCAGTCCCTCGGGAAGCTTGAGAAGAAGAAAGACCTCCCCGCTATCATAGCAGCCCACGGTGTCTCGTATGTGGCCACGGCATCTCCCGCCTATCTCAAGGACCTGGAAAAGAAGGTAACAAGAGCCATGGGATACCATGGCCCCCGCTATATTCAGATCGATACGCCGTGCCCGACTGTATGGGGATTCCCCTCTGACCAGACCATGGAAGTGGGACGACTTGGTGTGGAAAGTGGGCTTCTGCCGCTTTTTGAGATGGAGGATGAGAAGATCACGGCTGTGCGGAAAATAAAGGAGAGGCTCCCGGTAGAAAAATACTTAGGAGCACAGAAGCGGTTCAGGCACCTTTTTTCTTCTGATGAAGGCCGTCGGGCCATGGAAAAAATACAGGCCCATGCAGATGAAAATATAGAGAAATTCGGGCTCTTGAAAAGGGCAAACAACGAGAAACAAAATGGCCCCAGCCAATAACTCCTGTTTTCGACAGAGGTGGAGGGAAGGAAATGGCAATGATGACGGGAAAAGAATATATTGAATCTCTGCGGGATTTGCACCCGGAGGTGTATTTTTTTGGGGAGAAGATTGATAGTGTCGTAGATGAACCCATGTTTCAACCGCACATTCATACGGCGGCTATGACCTATGAACTCGCACACAGGCCGGAATATGAAGAGGTCATGACAGCTACTTCTCATCTGACCGGGGAAAAAATCAATCGATTTACACATATCCATCAGAGCACGGATGATCTGGTCAAAAAGGTCAGGATGATGCGGTTGCTTGGCCAGAAGACCGGGACCTGTTTCCAGCGGTGTGTAGGATTGGATGGGCTGAATGCCATTTATGTAACCACCTATGACCTAGATCAGAAATACGGGACAAACTACCACGAGAGATTCAAAAACTGGTTGAGTGAAGTACAAAAAAACGATCTTATGCCTTCCGGCGCCATGACCGATGCGCGGGGTGATCGGAGTCTCCGGCCCCACCAAACAGAAGAATAAAGATACTTACCTCCATATCAAGGAACGATTGGATGATGGGATCATTGTCTCCGGTGTGAAGGCCCATATCACCGGTGCCATAAACAGCCATGAAATCCTGACCATGCCGACCAGGACAATGGGTGAAGAGGACAAGGATTTCGCCCTTTCTTTTGCGATCCCTTCCGACGCAAAGGGAGTGACCTATGTATTCAGTCGGCAGACAAACGATACCAGAAGACTGGACAGTCCTCTGGATGCGGGCAATCCGAAATATGGGATCGTGGGCGGGGAGGCTATTATCATATTCAAGAATGTATTCGTTCCCTGGGAGAGGATTTTCATGGCCGGGGAATATGATTTCAGCAATGAGCTGGTTGAAACCTTTGCCGGGTATCACAGGAGCAACTACGGGGGGTGCAAGGTAGGGCTGGCCGACGTGGTAATCGGCGGATCATACTGGACAGCAGATGCCCACGGGATCAGCAAGGCTTCTCACATCATAGATAAATTGACAGAAATGATTGCCATGGCAGAGACCTGCTGGTCATGTACCCTGGCCTGCTCCTACGAAGGGCACAGAACGCCTTCTGGTGCGTATCATATCAATCCCCTGCTGGCAAACGTGGTGAAGCTGAACATCACCAGGATGGTCTATGAATGGATGCGCTTGGCCCAGGACATCGCCGGGGGAAAAATCATTACACTTCCCTCTGAAAAGGACCTTGAAAACCCGGAGATCGGAAAGATCGTTGAGGAGTGTTTTGTGGGAAGGGAAGGGTTTTCCACGTCTGATATTATCAGAATGCTGAGGCTGATAGAAAATATGTCCGTCGGAGCGGGACTCCCCGAGGCCATGCACGGGGCAGGATCTCCTGCCGCCCAGAAGATCATGATCGCCAGGAGAGGTAATATTGAGAGAAAGGTTGAGCTCGCCAAGAGCGTGGCAGGTATAGAAAAAGACAAGGAATTTGAGAAGATCGTGGGAAAAGATGAAGAGACTTACTGGAAAGAGGTAAAGGAAACAATTAGGGAGAGGAGTAAGCTTCGTCGTTGAATGTGTGCATTTGTTTGGGCATCAGATGATGAATTTTTGAGAAGGAGGAATCGCGATGAGCAAAGCGAAGGTATCCATAATCAAGACAAAGCGAAACCCTGACTATGGAGAAATATACGAAGCAGTAAGAAAGGCTTTGGATGTGATCGGTGGAATTGGGGATATCATAAGGCCGGGAGACCTGGTTCTTATCAACCCAAGCTGGGTGGCACCCCCGGTGGAAAGAGAAGCCGGTTGCATCACGATTCCTGAAGTTCCCCGCGCCATTGCGGATATTGTCAGTGATCTGGGGGCTCGACCGGTTATTGCGGAGTCTTCGGCAGTGGGTGTGGACACTGAAAAAGTCATAGAGGCGTCAGGGTACAGGAATCTCAGGGAAATGGGCTATGAGGTGATTAATCTGAAAAAGACACCCCACGTGGATATTCCCACTGAAAACGGAAAAATATTTGACACGGTTGAGTGCTGGGAACTTGTGCAACAGGCGGATGTGGTGATCAGTGTCCCGAAACTCAAAACCCACGACCAGACGGAGATGACCTGTTCCATAAAAAACCTCAAGGGTCTCCTGACGGATAAATGGAAACGACTTGAGCATCAGGAGGGTTTGTTCGAGTCGGTCATAGACTTGCTCACTGCTGTAAAGCCCAAACTTGCGGTCGTGGATGCCATTGTCTGCCAGGAAGGTATAGGGCCGGTTTTTGGCAGACCTGTGGAAATGGACCTTATTCTTGCCGGGAAGGACCTCGTTGCCGTTGATTCCACCTGTGCGCAACTCATCGGATATGATCCTGGTGAGACCCTGCTCACGGTGAACGCAGCAGCCCGAGGGCTCGGAGTCATGGACCCGAAAGAGATTGAAATTATCGGGGAACCTCTGGATACGGTCAAGCGCCGTTTCTTGCGGGCTATCGAGGATGACCCTGTTCAGGTGGCGGATTTTCATTTGGTTCATGGGGAAGTCACCTGCACGGGCTGCCGGAACACGGTCATGAGCGCTCTGATCGATATGCGCAATGCGGACCAGTTGGAGTATCTTTCCGGGATCACGGTTTTGACGGGAGGCGCCGCCATTTCGGATGATTTGCCACCGGAAAATATCGTCACCGTAGGCAAATGCATGCCGAAAGAGAGCCGCACCGAGCGGCACGTCAAGGGTTGTCCACCCAACAATGCTTATGTGGTGAAGGCAATCATAGGGGATAGGGCGGAGGTAAAACGCATGTATGCTGAAGATACGTTGGACAAGACCGATTCATGATATCACGATAAGAGGAGGGAGACTTGATGGATTCAATTTTTGATTACATGGAGCATTATGACTATGAAAATGTGCTGCTTTGTCAGGACAGGAATCTGGATTTCAAGGCCATTATTGCCATTCATGATACGACGCTGGGCCCGGCCACCGGCGGTTGCCGTATGTGGAAATACGAAAGCGAGATGGATGCAATAGAAGATGCGCTTCGCCTGGCAAGGGGTATGACCTACAAGTATGCTGCTGCGGGAGTCAATTTGGGAGGCGGCAAGGCTGTTATTATCGGGGATCCCAGCCGAAAGGATCGGGAGCCTGTATTCAGACTTCTGGGCAAATTCATCAATCGACTTGGGGGTAAATATATCACGGGCGAAGACGTGGGGACCACCTTGAAGGATATGGAATATATACATATGGAGACTGAACATGTGGTCACGCTTCCTTCCTACCTGGGCGGTGCGGGAGATATCGCCCCCATGACCGCCTTTGGCGTGATCCGGGCCATGCAGGCCTGCTGTAAGCGGGTTTTTGGCAGTGACAACCTGGAAGGCAAAATGGTGGCACTCCAAGGGTTGGGCGCGGTCGGACACAATGCCGTAGACCAACTCCATGCTCTTGGCGCCAAACTGGTTGTAAGCGATATCGACTCGAAAAAAGTCAATGCAATGGTGGGCAAATATGGAGTTGAGACGGCCGATCCTGATGCGATATACGACGCAGATTGCGACATCTTTTGTCCATGCGCACTGGGAGGAATACTGAACGATGACGCCCTGGATCGATTGAAATGCAGGATTATTTGCGGCAGCGCCAACAATCAGCTCAAAGAGGAGCGACATGGAAACCTTCTCGAGGACAAGGGGATGGTCTATGCGCCGGATTATATAGCCAATGCAGGCGGGACGATTTATGACACGGACCGGCTGGGATCGGGAGGGGTAAACAACGATCGGGGTAAAGAAAAGGTTTCTCGCATTTATGGGAATATGGAAAAGATCTTTGAAATAGCAGAGAGAGATTCCATTGCCACCTATCTTGCAGCAGACCGCATGGCAGAGGAGAGAATTCGTCAAATAGGCCTGGTTAAACGATATGTGGACGATCTAAGACCATAGGAGATAGAAAAACCTTGACAGTGGGTGGAGAAAAGAACAAAAGTTCGATCAATCAAAACGGAGGTGGTCAAGCCGCAAGAGTGATTTATTGACTATTCCATAGAATCTGATATAGAAAAGCGTAGTGTGAATGAGGACCGACTCGTGATGAATGCAACGACCCACCATTTCAGAAGAATTTCGCCATGACCATCATTCAGGTAATCATCAACAGCGTTATCAGAGCCTCTGAGTTAGCCCTCTTGAGTTTGGGCCTGACGATCGTGTATGACATACTCAAATTCGCAAATTTCGCCCATACTGAATTTGCGGTCATCGGCGTCTACCTGGCCTTTTTCCTAAATGTTGCACTGGGGATGCCCATCATTCCCGCCGCTGTCATCGCTTCCATCGCCACAGGGTTTTTCTCGATCCTGATTGACAGGGCAGTGTTCAAGCGGATGAGACACTCAAACGGCATCATTATCATGGTGACCTCCATGGGAGTGGCCATTGCCCTCAGGAATGCCGTGAGAGTCATTTGGGGGGCAGACGCACGAAATTACGCCGTTCCTCTTCAAAGACCGATTGTCACGCCGTGGTTTCGGATTACTTCGCTGCAGATCTGGATTATTGTTATCGGCGTGCTTGCCATGGTGGTTTTCTATCTTCTCATCCATTACACGAAACTGGGCAAGGCGATGCGGGCCTCTTCCGACAACCCGGAGCTCGCCCAGGCAAGCGGAATAGCCACAGAGAAGATTGTTACCTATGTCTGGTTTATTGCGGTCAGTTTCGCTGCCCTTGGCGGCATTCTCATTGGCATGGAAACCTATATACTGCCTTACATGGGATTTGCCATTATCATCCCGGTCTTTTGTGCTACCATCATGGGCGGAATCGGGAATCCATATGGCGCCATGCTGGGTGCCCTGGTGCTGGGATTTGCGGAAAATTTTGGACTCTATATCAATTTCGGCAATTTTCTGAATTTGGGCGGTATTCTTCCTTTTTCCATGGACCTGCTCATTCCGACCGGTTACAAACCTGCAATAAGCTTTGTTATGCTGATCATCGTGCTCCTCATTCGGCCGCGGGGTATCCTGGGAAAGAAGAAGGAGGGGTAATGGGGCTTTTCAACTTCATCATTTACCTGGCTATCATGATGGGGATTTACGGCATCCTGAGCCTGAGCCTCAATTTCCAGTATGGTTTCACCGGGTTGGCAAACTTCGGGCAGGTCGCCTTCTTTTGCCTGGGTGCCTATGCCACGACCATTATTACGCTGACATTCGGCATGCCTTTTATCCTGGGGCTTCTGGGCAGCATGGCAATAGCGGGACTGTTTGGGTATCTTATCGCCATCCCCACGGCCGATCTTCGAGAGGATTACTGGGCAATTGTCACCCTGGCCGCTGCAGAAATCGTACGAATGTTTTTCCTGAACGAGGGCTGGGTTGTGGGCGGAGGGGCTTATCGCGGCGGGGCCTTCGGGGTCGGGGGAATTCCCCAGCCCCTCAAATCATATTTCTCTCCACAGGCCTATCCTTTCTGCTATCTCGGAATCGTTGTCCTGTGTTTACTCGTTACGTATCTCATTATCAATAAATTGACCGGCTCCCCTTTTGGCAGGGTCTTGAAGAGCATCCGGGAGGGCGAGGACAGGCTTGCCCAGGCCATGGGAAAGGATGTGAAAAAGTTTCGCATAAAGACCATGGCGGTGGGCGGTATGTTCGGGGGACTGGCAGGATGCCTCTGGGCCCATTACTACGGTTTTATCAGCCCGGACCAGTTCCTCCCTCTCGAGACATTTATCGTGTGGGCAATGGTGATCGTCGGAGGAAAGAGCAACAATAAGGGGGCGATTTTCGGTGCAGTGATCATCATCATCTTTTACCATTCAACTCGATTCCTGAAGGATTATGTCCCTATTGAAGAGGTCACCCTCGCCAGTCTGAGGATGGTGGCAATCGGGGTCCTTATCGTCATTGTCATGTTGTTCATGAAAGAGGGCGTTGTAAAAGAGAAGAAAACGAATTATTAGAATGACTCAGGTGCAAATATGCTGAGAGTGGAAGACGTGTACAAGAGCTTTGGGGGCATCCAGGCACTGTCCGGGGTGAGCTTCCAGGTGGAGCCGGAGAGCATCACCGGGCTCATCGGCCCGAACGGCTCAGGCAAAAGTACCTGTTTCAACGTGATATCGGGCTTTTATACCAAGGACAGGGGAGACATTTATTTCCAGGGTGAAAAAATCGAACATCTTGAACCCTTTGAGATCGCAAGGAAGGGGATTGGGAGGACATTCCAGATCAGTGAGGCTCCGGAAAAAATGACGGTCATGGAAAACCTCCTCCTTGCCCCGAGGAATCAGACAGGGGAGGGTGTTTTCAATGTCTTTTTCAGGTCTGCGAGAATAAAGCAGGAGATGGATGAACACCTCCAGAAGATTACCGGGATATTGAAGCTTGTGCAGCTTTACAATTTAAGGAATGAGTACGCGGGCAATCTTTCCGGGGGGCAAAAAAAGCTCTTGTCACTGGGCAGGATCCTTCTGTCTGACCCCACGCTTATTTTGCTGGACGAGCCTACAGCAGGTGTGAATCCAACGCTGATCAATGATCTAATCGTGGCGGTGAAGAAGCTGCGGGACGAAAGGGGAAAGACCGTACTCCTGGTGGAACACAACATGAAGGTGATCAGCCAGATCTGTGATAAGGTCATTGTCCTCGATTTCGGCAGAAAGATAGCCGAGGGAACACCAAAAGAAATACAGAACAATGATAAGGTGCTGGAGGCATATCTCTCGGGCAGCTCCAAGCGAGAACTGTTTCATGAAAATTCTGGAAGCTGATAATATCTTCGCTGGATATGGGAAATCCGAAATACTGCACGGCGTTTCCATGTATCTTGAACAGAAGGAAGTAGTGACCATCATTGGCCCGAATGGGGCGGGGAAATCAACACTGTTGAAGGCCCTTATGGGATACATTTCCATCTTCAAGGGGGAGATCAAGTGGCGGGGGGAAGATATTACCTATCTGAAACCCCATGAAAAAGTGAGCAAAGGATTCGGCTATGTCCCTCAGCTTGGAAACGTATTCCCGTCTTTGTCTGTGCTTGAAAACCTGGAGATGGGCGGCTATACACAGTCCAAGCAGAAGGTTCAAGAAGGGATGGACAAGGCCTTTCAGCTTTTTCCCATGCTCAGGGAGAAACTAGGCGAGAAAGCAGGGACCCTCAGTGGTGGACAGAGGCAGATGCTGGGCATGGCGCGGGCTTTGATGACAGAACCTGAACTGCTCATGCTTGATGAACCTTCTGCCGGACTTTCCCCAAAGGCTTCTGAAGAGGTTTTCTTGACCATAGCCGACATACACGATAAACTGGGAAGGTCGATTATTATCATCGAGCAGGATGCGTATCAGTCCCTGAATATCTCTGACCGAGGGTATGTGCTGGTGATGGGTGAAAATGAATTTGAGGATAAGGCGGAACATATCCTCTCCAATCAAAAAATTAAGGAGGCCTATCTAGGAGGTTAGCGAGAGAGCGGAAGGAGGTGAAAATCGGAGATCTTCCCTTCAACCGACCGTGAGGAGGGCTTGTTGGGAAGGAATGAGGATATAAGGAGTGGGCAGAGTGCAACAGTGAACATTTTTGGCGAAAGGAGGCAGAAAATGAAAAGAGTCATTTCGTGTATTGTGAGCATCGTCTTTGTGGTGGCAATGTTGCTGGTTGGAATGCCGGCCTTGTCTCAAGCAGCAGGACCGGTAGTGATTGGATCAATAGATCCATTGACGGGCAGCAGTGCAGTTCAGGGCCTTGACATGAAAAGAGGGGAACAACTGGCCCTGGAAGAGATTAATGCTGCCGGAGGTGTCAATGGTCATCCCCTGAAAATCGTATGGGAAGACACGGAATCAAGTCCTAAGGGCGGCATGGCCGCTGTCCACAAGCTGGTGGAAATAAACAAGGTCTCTTTGATTGTCGGGGCTTACTCCAGCGGGATCAGCTTGCCCACCGGGCAATGGACCAATTCAAAGAAGGTGATCCAAATTTCCGAGGCTTCCACGTCGCCGAAATTGAGAGATATCGGCCCGTATTTTTTTAATGCCATAGGCCTGGATGAGGTGATGGGGACCAACCTGGCAGAATTTGCCCTCGAGAGTGGAGCTCAATCATTTGCGTCCATCACGGTCAATAATCCCTTTGGGATCGGTATCGAAATCTGGACCAAGAAGACGGTGGAGAAGGCAGGAAAAAAGTGGTTGGAAGCGGTCAGATACGATGAAAAGAAGCCTGATTATCGAGCGGAAGTGGAAAGGGTTTTCGCAAAGAAACCGGATGTGGTATTTTATACTGCCTATGGAACTGAAAGCAAACTGATATTCAAACAGGCTTATGAAATGGGTCTGACGCCTCCAAAGGGATGGTATGCTGATTACATGACTATGTGGAGCAATGAGGTCATCCCGGAAACCGCCGAAGGAGTCAAAGGGCTTGTGATTGGCCCAAGTGGTGGTTCTCGTTTGAAAGAGTATCAGGCTGCCTATCGGAAAAAATTCGGCAAGGATGCCAAACAGACCGCATTCGGGGCTTACGCCTATGATGCCACCTGGCTCGCGGCTTTGGCTCTCAACATGGCGGGCACCACAGATAGTGATAAGGTAGCGAAGGCCCTGCACGCCGTAAGCAAGATCTATAAAGGCGTGACGGGCGACAAGACCTTTGACAAGGATGGAATGCAGGTTACCGACTACTACCAGCGTATGATTTTCAAAAGCGGGGAGCTGCATCCCTACAAGTAGACCTGCTTCCAATGTTCCAAATCACCCCTGCTCCCTGATGATGGGAGCAGGGCTGATTCACGTTTTCTCCTTCCCTTTGTTGCCTTTGCTTTCCCTGCATGACCAATGAACTAATATAAAAAAATTAAGGGCCCGTGAGCAGTTTTCTGCTGGATTACAGTTGAAGGGTTAGTCTTCTTCAATCACCTTCACGTCTTCCGGCACCTTGAGCTTGAAAAACCCCGGCTCAAAGGGACCTGCCGGCTTGAGACCTTTGATGGTAAAACGCGTGACGCTTCCAAGGAGGTTGTGGATCTCCAGGCCTTGGATGTCAAAGGACGGAGACAGGCGGAGGACCAGGTGGTCAACCTGCTCCCAGGGGGGGGTGGGGATGAGTTTCAACCTGAAACCCTTCTGTTCGCCGGGTTCCAGCAGGACGATCTGAAAACGCTTTTCCACGCTTTTGAGGCCCTGGAACAGGTCGCCCAGGACCGTCAGTTCCTTGCCGAATTTATCCGCGGGGTACCTGTAAGCGGTTTTCTTGTCCGGGAGATACCACCAGAGGGTGTGACCGTCCGTGACCAGGATCTCGTGGGTGGGGTCCTCCTGTTCCATTCGCATGAAATGGGGTGCCTGGAAAAACAGCCGGCCGGATGCCAGGTCGCCGCTCACCTTTCCACCCATCATGGCCATGGAACGGCTGATGACCTCCCGGGTGTAAGGGGCGCTGGCTCCTTTGAGGACCCCATATTTTTCCTGCATCTTGCTGATCAACGTAGCCGCATCCTGCTGGGCCGGGGCCGGGGATGTGAAACACAAAAGCAAGGCCGGGAGGATAAAGGGTAACCAGCGTCTCATATCAGTCATCCGCTCCTTCCATAGACTTCCCGTGGGCGAACGCCGTCGGAAGGGCCGACAATGCCGTCCCGTTCCATGACTTCAATCATCCGAGCGGCCCGGTTGTACCCCACCCGCAGTTTACGTTGGATCATGGAAATCGAAGCCTGGCCGCTCTTCAGGACGATATCCACGGCCTGGTCATATTTCTCGTCCCTTTCCAATTCCGCTTCATCCTCGGCTTGCTCCTGAGCGGCCGTCAGGATGGACTCGTCGTACTCCGGTTTTCGTTGTTCCCGCAGAAAATCCGTGACGCTCTTGATTTCGTCCTCAGAGACGAATGCGCCGTGGATCCGCATGATCCGGCCTACGCCTGGGGGCATGAAGAGCATATCGCCGTCTCCCAGCAGGTGTTCCGCCCCGATACCGTCGAGGATGGTCCTGGAGTCCACCTTGGATGAGACCTGGAAGGAAATACGCGTGGGAAAATTGGCCTTGATAATGCCGGTCAGGACGTCAACGGAAGGCCGCTGGGTGGCGATGATGAGGTGGATTCCAGCTGCCCGGGCCATCTGTGCCAGCCGCGTGATGGCCTCTTCGACCTCCCGGGAAGAGACCATCATGAGATCCGCCAGCTCATCGATGATGAGGATGATATAGGGAAGCGGCTTTCTGCCCCCCTCTTCATCAGCCGGAGAAGGCGCCTTGGCGCCCTTTTGAACCTTGCGATTATAGGCGTCGATGTTTCGCACGCCCAGGTCGGAAAGAAGCATATAGCGCCTCTCCATCTCCTGAACGGCCCACCGGAGGGCCTTGGTGGCCTCTTTGGGCTTGATGACCACCGGGTGAAGCAGGTGGGGGATGTCGTGGTAGATGGACAGTTCAATACGCTTGGGGTCAATCATCAGAAATCTGACCATTTCGGGCGGCACCTTGAACAGCAGGCTGTTGATCATGGTGTTGATGGAAACACTTTTTCCCGTCCCGGTGGCACCGGCTACCAGGAGGTGAGGCATCCTGCTCAGATCGGTGATCATCGGGGCCCCGGTGATATCTTTCCCGAGCGCAATGGGCAGCTTCAGATTGGACTCGTGATAGGCCGAGCTGGAAAGGATCTGCTTCAGAAAGACCATCTCCCTCTGGTTGTTGGGGATTTCGATGCCGATGGCGGCCTTCCCCGGGATGGGCGCAACAATGCGGATGCTGGAAGCCCGGAGCGTCAGGGCGAGGTCATCTGCGAGAGAGGCCACCTTGCTGATCTTGATCCCGGGAGCCGGCTTGAATTCGTACATGGTGATGACCGGGCCGGGTAGGATTTCAACAACCTCTCCCTGTACGCCGAAGTCCGCCAGTTTCTTCTCCAGACGCCTGGCGTTCATTTCAAGGCTTTCCTTCTGCACCGCCTTGTTCTGGCCGGGAGGGGGGTCCTCAAGCAGATCCAGAGAGGGGAGCGTGAACTGCCCAGAAGATTTCATGAATGAAAAGGCTTTCTGTTCGGGCTTTTTCTTGGGCTCCGGGACAGGCTTGACAATGGTTACCTTTGGTTTCGGTTTTGACCTGACCAGGGCCCGCCTGGTTTTCTGGGCCCTTTTTCTCCGCTCATGCTTTTTCTGGAACAGGGTCCGAATCTTTCTGAAAAAGGTGGATGCCCAGGTGTAGAGGGTCGAAAAAAACCAGCCCAGGGAAAGCCGGGTGCAGAACATGAAAGAGACGACAAAAAGGGCCAAAAGGCATATCAGGGCACCATAGTGGTTGAACAGGTTCCTGGTAAATCCGGCGAGATAGAGCCCGGTCAACCCGCCGCCGGATATGATCTTTCCCCCCCTGAACATCGGGGCTTCTGGGAATTCAATACTCAGGAGCCCTGAAAAGGTCAAGATAAGCACGCCTGAACTGATCACACTCAAGACCGGGGAGGAAAGGGGGAGCCCCTTGAATGAAAGAAGCGCGAGAACGGCCAGTATGACGGCCAGCCAGAAAGATGAAAACCCCATGAGGAAAAGAAGACCGCCTGCAATGTGGGCGCCGACGGCGCCGAAAAGATTCTGGGATTTGCCGATGGGGCCGGTGACATTCCACAACAACTTGTCCGCAGGATGATAGGTCAGGAGGCTCCCGGTCACCAGGACCACAAGAAGGAGGAAAATGATGCCGCGGATCTCCCTTCGAATGGGCTGAAGGTTCTTGGCGGACTTTTTCGGTGCTTTTTTGGTCACTATTTTCCTCAATGCTTTTCCTTATGCCTTATGGTTTTCGCCTCATACCGTTACAATCAACGGTATGACCAGCGGCCTTCGCTCAATAACATTATAGAAGAATTTTTTCAACCGTCTCTCTATCTCGGACTCCACGTCGGGCCAGTCCACCGGCGCGGCAGGAGAGACCTCGTCTATGATTTCCAGCACAATGCACTTGGCGTCTTCCAGGATGAAGCGACCCTGGTCTTCGAAGACAAACCCCCGGGAGATGATGTCCGGTCCGTAGATGATATTGCCGGTCTTTTCATCCACGGTCAGGAGTACGATGGCCATGCCGTGCTCGCTGAGCCTGCGTCGGTCCCGGAGCACCAAGTCGCCTATGTCACCCACGCCCTTACCGTCCACGAATACGCGGCCGGTCTGGACACGCTCCCCTAAGGATCCTTCCTGGTCTTGAAAACAGATCTCGACGCCGTCCTCCGCAAGGAGCGTACGGTCCGTGGGAACCCCCATCTCCCTTGCCAGTTGGATGTGCTTGACCAAGTGGCGGTATTCGCCGTGAATGGGGACAAAAAACCGAGGCTTGACCAGACTCAACATGAGCTTCAATTCTTCCCTGTTGGCGTGCCCAGAGGTGTGAATGGCGGAGACCTTTTCATAAACCACCTCCGCCCCCATTCGGTAGAGGCTGTTGATAATGGCCGTAATGGCCTTTTCGTTTCCGGGGATGAACTTTGAAGAAAGAATCACCGTGTCCCCGGCCTTGATCTTGATATTCTTGTGCCTTCCCTGCGCCATCCGGGTGAGGGCGGACATGGGTTCTCCCTGGCTGCCTGTGGTAATGATGGCGATCCGGTCGTCCGGGTATTGTGATACCTGTCGCTCCCCTATCTCCACACCCTCGTCCAGCTGGATAAAGCCCTCTTGTCGTGCAATATTCACATTGGTGATCATGCTCTTGCCGTTGAGGAGGATTTTCCGGTCGGATTGAATGGCCAGGTTGATGATCTCTTGAATTCGGGAAATATTGGACGCGAACATGGCCACGATGACACGTCCTTCACAGCCCTCGATAATGTCGGCAAGGGTCTTCCGGACCTCCGCTTCACTCAGGGTAAAACCGTCCTTTTCCGCATTGGTGGAGTCCGACAGAAATGCCAGGACCCCTTCCTCGCCGTAGCGGGCAAAGCGGGGCAGGTCGGTGAGCAGACCGTCAACGGGTGTGGGATCGATCTTGAAGTCGCCGGAATGGACGAGAATACCCTCCGGGGTTCGAATGGCGAGGCCGAAACCATCTATAATGCTGTGGTTTACGTGGATGAATTCAATCTCAAATGGGCCGAACGTGCGTTTTTCTCCTCCATCCACCCTCTGTAGATCCACCTGGTCCAGGAGATGGTGTTCTTTCAGCTTTTCTTTCAGGAGTTCCAGGGTAAACCTGGAGCCGTAAACGGGAATGTTGAACTCCCTGAGGAAGAAGGGCATGGCACCGATGTGGTCTTCATGACCGTGGGTCAGGATGATCCACCTGACCCGATCCCTGTTGTCACGAAGATACTGGAAATCGGGAATGACGATATCCACGCCGGGCATGTATTCATCGGGAAACATCAGTCCCGCATCGATGACGAGAATGTCATCACCGTATTCAACGGCCATCATGTTGAGGCCTATTTCACCGATTCCCCCGAGAGGGATGATTTTTAGCATTGGTGACATCCTTCAACCCTGAAATAATTTTTCCATTCCATGAAACAGGATGACTTTGCAAAAAGACACCATCGCGCTTTAGGAAGGAGGCGCAAATCTCTTGAGTTAACAGGAGATTACCCCTTTGGTGCGATGCAGTCAACAGAGAATCTGCAATTAGCCTTGATTTTGCCGCTTTTGCTGTGATAACTTCCATTCTCAATCCAGGTTGTGATTTTTCGAAGAATTCATGAATAACCCGAAATACCGGTGATAGGGGGAGAAAACGTGGCAAGCATCAACAAGGTGATACTGATCGGAAATCTGGGTTCGGATCCTGAAGTGCGCTATACACCGAGTGGTAGGCCTGTGGCGAATTTCAGCATCGCCACCACCGAGAACTGGACCAACAAGGACGGTGGAAAAGAGGAGCGAACCGAATGGCACCGCATCGTTGCGTGGGGGCGCCTGGGCGAAATCTGCGGGGAGTATCTGAATAAAGGGAGATCGGTCTATATAGAAGGAAAGCTTCAGACACGTTCCTGGGAGGACCGGGACGGAAACAAGCGCTATACGACCGAGATTCTCGCTCAAACCATGCAGATGCTTGGTCCCTCAGGAAAAGAGGGAAGGGCGACCGGCCGGGAGGAAAGGTATCCGGTGGAGGAGCCGATTACGGTGCCAGAGGATGATATTCCTTTTTAGAATTGCAAGCGTAATTTTATGCTCAAGAGGGGTAGAAAAGTTTTTGTGGGATTCTTACTAATGCCCAATTCAAAAATCCCAATGTCAAATCAATGCCCAATG
>CAYOIU010000046.1:0-17638 GCA_964404085.1 uncultured Desulfobacteraceae bacterium
TTAGAGTACCTCTTTATTTTCTGTGGCGTCACCATAGCGGCGATCCGTTTTTCCATTCCCCTGGGCATAGATCTGATATACCCCTTGCTCTTCATGTTGAAGTCTCAATATGAGGTGCTGCTGGCCCTTCTTTTTTGGAACCTCGCCAATGACCTTTTCAATACCCGGCAGTCCAAGCGACTTTTCCCGCTCATAATGGCAGGAGGGGTGCTGGGTCAGATCCTCGGAAGTTTTGGAACCCCATTTCTGGCGCAACTCCTTTCCTTCGACAATCTGCTCCTCATTTACATGATCACAGCCTTTCTGGGTGCTGCCGTTGTCAAAGGCGTGTCGTCAAGTTATCCGGCCCTCGTATTTAGGGACAGGCAATCCAAGAAAGTGAAGAAGCGTACACCGATGATGGAGGAGTTCAAGAAGATCCTCCCGCTCATCAGAGAGTCGACGCTGGTAAAGATCCTCATGGTGCTTACCTTCATGCCGAATGTGATCGTCCCCATCCTGAACTACCAGTTCAATTTTGCCATCAACGATCAATTTGCCACGGAATCGGGAATGGTCCAGTTTTTCGGCTATTTCCGTGGCGTACTTAATATTATCAGCCTGATTATCCTGCTCTTTGTGGGCAGAATATACGGCCGCTGGGGGTTGCCCGTCGCCCTGATGTTTCACCCTTTCAATTACATCATTGCATTTCTGGCCTTTCTCTTTCGTTTTGATATCTTCTCCGCCATCTATGCCAGATTGTCCACCAATGTGCTGAGGACAACCATCAATGTCCCGGCCATGGGCGTACTCATGGGCCTCTTTCCCGCGTCCTACAGGGGCCTTATCCGACCGTTTCTGAGGGGGACCGTTGTCAGGGTAGGGCTCTTTCTTGGATCGGGGCTCATATTGGCCTCTCAGGATTTCTTCCACCCCAGGTACCTTTCACTGGTGGCCCTGCCTTTCGGTCTCATGTGGACCGTGGCCCCATTTTTTCTGAAAAGGAGTTACTCAAAAATCCTTCTGGACCTCATTTCAACGAATATGCTGGACCTGAAAGGTGTGGAAGAAAAGGCTGTGGGCGCGATTTTCAAGGACAAGACCATCCAGTCCCAACTGGTGGAATCCTTCTGCGCTGTACGTGGCGAAGAGTGCCTGTGGCAGGCCCGACTTTTGAAATCGCTGGCCGTTGAAGATCTGGATTCACACATTCTCTCGGCGCTCGAAGGGAAGGAAGAAGATACGCAGATAGGCCTTGTGGAAATGCTCTCCCCGCAGGCCGGGGAAACCGCAATTGAGGTGTTGAGAGGCCTCATCAATCCGGAGAAACCCAAACTGAAGGTGGCTATTATCAAGACCGCTAACCGTCTGGGCGCTGAATTCATCGTCCAATTGGACATCGGTGACCTTGTAAACAGCGCCCATCCAGAGGTCAGGGGATACGCAGTAGCCGCCCTTTTTCACCAGGATCCTGAGAAATACGGGAAAATCATCGATTCCTGGCTCGCATCCGATGACTTGTCTCAACGGAAAACCGGCATTATCGCGGCCGGTGAGTCCGGGGACGGATCCTATTCGGAAAGACTGGTCGCACTCCTGAATGAACAGGATGATGAATCGGTCCTTCCCTTCATCATAACGGGCCTCGGGCACCTGGGGGCACCGGCGTTGAACGATCTGGTCCTCCCCTTTCTTTTTCATCCCGACGAAGCAGTCCGTTTGGCCGCACTGGGTACGATTGAAGTCCTCGACGATGAAGTCATGAGAGATGTTGTCCTTCTCATGGGGGATGCATCGAATGAGATCCACGAACTGGCAAAAACCCGGATTGAAAATGCCCCCTATGTGAATGGCCAATTGTTGATCGAAAGCCTCAATCTCCCACGCCGGCGCGTCCGGGAGGGGTTGTTTGAGTTGTTGGAATCCCTTGATATTAAAGGCCTGGAAGTGTTTCGGTTCGCAAAGGCCCGAGTCGAGGCAGGGTACATCCACCTGGTGGAGGCCGAGGCGGTTCGACGGTTGCCGGAGGCCCCTGTCAGGGACCTTCTCGTAGATCATCTCCTCCAGAAAAAAGACCTTCAACTGGAAAATACCCTGCGTGTGCTGGCGGCGCAGGACCCTACGGGCAGGATGAAGGTTATCTTCAGGGGCGTTTTTTCGTCGGATTCGCGCCAGCGGGCCAATGGCCTGGAGGCCCTGGACGACATCATGGATAGTGCTCTGAAAAAAATTATGATACCATTGATCGAAAATGCCTCAACTGTCGGTACCCTCGCCACGGGAAGAAAATATTTTGAGCTGCCCAAGCTGGATGGGGGCAAGGAAGTCCTCCTTTCCAGGCTTCTGGGCGGGGATGACTGGGTGATCACGGTTTTGACCCTAAGCCTGGTGAACGGATACGAGATGGCACCGGCAATCAGGGAGACCTTGCAAGGCCTGACGGACTCCAAAAACCGCCATATTCGCAGAATGGTCATGGACCTGGTGAAGAGGCAAGCGGACGATTCAGCAAAAAGGGAGAAATCCATGCAAACCGATAGCACTATTCCGGGCAAGATCTTGCTCCTGAAAGGAATCGAGATCTTTGAAGGGCTGACCGTGGGTGAACTGGCGGCCGTTGCTTCCGTGACCGAAGAGGTTGATTATCCGGAGGGCGAGATCGTGATCAGGGAAGGGGACAGCGGGGAAACCATGTACCTGGTCATTGGTGGGGAGGTGTCCGTGCTCAAAGGTACTTCGGATGGTCCTGAAATAGAGTTGGATCGAATCGGGTCGGGTGACTATTTCGGGGAAATGGCGCTCTTTGAAGACGTCAAAAGATCCGCCACCATCCGGACCCGGGAGCCCTCGCGGGTTCTGGTCCTCCACAAGAAGGAATTCGAAGAAATTGTGAGGGAATACCCCTTGATTGCCCTCCATATCTGCAAGATCCTGAGCGGGCGAATCCGCAAACTTCATGAAAAGGTCAAGGAGAGTTCCGCGTTGGAATCGGAAAACAAGTTGATAAATCAGTGAAGATGGAGTAGCAATAGATGATTTTGTGCTTCCATATTTTTCCAATCAGCGGAAAACTCATCGAAGGGCCATCACAGCATTCTTTACGGAGAAAGTCATGAACATTGCTTTCTTGATGGACAGCCTGGAATCCATCCATCCTGGGAACGAAACCAGTAGCCATCTGATGTATGAGTGTAACCAGCGGGGACACACAGTCTATTTTCTTCAAGCCCACGATCTCTATGTCAGGGGGCAGGAAGTGGTGGCGAGGATGAGGAACATCTCGGTCCCTAGAGATCAATCCATCAAGCAATACTGGCGTTCCCTGATAAGCTGTTTGAAGAGAGATGAGCTTATTTTTGAAACGGTCGCAGAACTCGATGCCCTCTTCCTCAGGAGGAATCCGCCCCTGATCTACCAGGTCATGGAATTTCTGGCGCCGGTGAGCGACAAGGTGCTCATGATCAACAACACCGCCGGTCAGATCCTCGGGAACAGCAAACTCTATATCCTCAATTTTCCCGATATCATTCCCGAGACCCATGTCTCAAGAGACCCCAACCGGCTCAAGAAGATTATCGATGATTTCGGTGGGGATATGGTCATCAAGCCCCTGCGGCGATTCGGTGGACAGGGTGTCATAAAGGTGAGCAACAAGGATCAGGAGAACCTGAATTCCCTCATCAATTATTACGTTGGAACCCATAAACCCTACTCGGAGCGTGAGGCCCTCATGGTCCAGGCCTATTTGGACAATGTCCGGGATAAAGGAGACATCAGGATACTCATGCTGAACGGGGAAATCCTTGGTGCCATGAGGAGAAAACCAAAAGAAGGGGAATTCCGGACGAACATCCATGCGGGCGGCCGCGCTTACAGGCATGAGGTCACCGACAGCGAAAGGGTTGTATGTCAGAGGATCCGGGACCGGCTGGTCCTGGACGGCCTCTATTTTGTGGGCATAGACCTGATCGGTGACAAACTCATAGAGGTCAATTGTGTGAGCCCCGGGGGGATCCCCCGCATTAACCGTCTGAACGGGTCAAAGCTTGAGGTCAATGTCATTGATTTTGTAGAGCAAAAAGTCAAGGAAAATAGGGAGGCTAACCATCGGCAACGCGCTTCTTAAGACCAGGATAAACGTGATGAGAAAGGTATTTTTTGCGGGGATGGTGCTGCTGCCATTGCTCTTTTTCGTTTCCTGCGGCAGCAAGATGGCTGCCAATACCCTCAGGATCGGAATACCGGAGGAACCGCGGACCTTGAACATCTGGCTCGCGAGCGATGCCAATTCCCGGAAGATTCTCTCCCAGATCTATCAGTCCCTGTACAGCCGTGACCCTGAAACGCTCCGAATTATTCCCTGGCTGGCGGAAAATCCGCCCGAATATGATCCTGATACCGTTTCCTATACCGTCAAGCTGAGACCGGCCAAGTGGTCCGACGGGACGGAGGTGACGTCCACAGATGTGGCCTTTACAGTCAACGTAATCAAAAAATTCAAAGTTCCCCGTTACATATCCAGGTGGCGTTTTGTCAAGAAAATAGAGACACCCGATCTCTACACCATAAAATTCTATCTCAAAAAACCAAACGCCGTTTTCCTGACCAGGTCACTTACGGCACCCATCGTCCAGAAAAGGCAGTGGGAGGAGATTGTCAAACGCGCCCTTAAGAGGAAAAAGCCCCTGGCAACCTTGCTGAACCAGAAGATAGACAAGCCCATTGGGAACGGGCCCTATGTTCTCGAAGAATGGCGAGAGGGGGCCTACCTTCACCTACGGAAGAACCGTTTTTTCTTTGGAAAGGGCAGAATCATAGGCGGCAGGATTCTGGGACCGTTCGTGGAGCATATCATTTTGAAAATCTTCGGCACTTCGGATGTTGCCGTTTTGGCCTTGAAAAAGGGCAGCATTGATTTTCTGTGGTGGGGCATCCAGCCCGGCTACATCAGTGATCTCATGAAAGACAAAAACATCGAGGTCTTTTTCAGTAAGAAGAGTGCACTCTATTTCATTGGATTCAATTTGAGGAAGCCCCCCTTCAAGGACCCCTCGCTCAGGAGGGCCGTAGCCATGCTAATCGACCGGTATTTCATCGTCTCACGAATCCTCCAAGGGTACGGCAACCGGATGCTTTCGGTGGTGCCCGAGGGCAACCGGTTCTATTATGACGAGCAGGTACCCAAATATGGTTTCGGGATGACCAGGGACGAGCGTACCCGGGCGGCTTACACGATCCTCAGCCGTGCCGGATACACCTGGGACGTACCCCCCATTGACGCAAAGGGGGGAGTGGTGGCTGCCAGGGGAATGCACCTGCCCAGTGGTGCGCCCATGGAAGACTTCACGATTCTGACACCGCCGTCCGATTACGATCCCCACCGGGCCATTGCCGGGATTATGATCCAGGAATGGTTGCGGGCAATGGGCATGCCGGCCTTTGCCAAGCCCATGTCCTTCGGTGCCCTCCTTCAAAAGGTCAAGGCACGGCACGATTTTGACGCCTTCGTTCTGGGCTACGGTAAGCTCTCTCTGGACCCGGACTATTTGAGGGCCTTCTTTCATTCCAGCGGTGACAAACCCCGTGGATGGAACATGAGCGGCTACCGCAACCCTGTCTACGACAAATTGGCGAATGCATCACGGGTGGCCATGGACCCCGAGAAGCGCCGAAAATTGATCAGGCAAATGCAGGAGATCATCCTCAAAGACGTCCCCTATTTTCCCCTGTACAATCCGGCGCTGATAGAGGCCGTGCGTAAGGACCGTTTCGAAGGGTGGGTGGAGATGGTGGACGGCATAGGGAATATCTGGTCTTTCTGCGAAGTAAAGGAGACCGGCAGAGGCGGCTGATCCGGGGACCGACACATTATGACAAAACGACTTCGTTAGATGAGCAACGAAGTGGAGGAGGGCCTGACACTCTTTTTCAGACCCTTTCTAAACACACCGGAGGAGATGGACGCCCATTTGGGGTTTAAGGGTAGCTAATAGAGAGCGCCAGGGCTTCAGGAGGTGTAAACCCCAAATAGCCGTCCATGTCTGAGCTGGGTGCCAAGTGCACTATGAGAAAGCGTCTGAAAAAAACCCTCACGCCTCCTCCTGAGTTGCGGTGAATGAGGCGACTTCGTTAGAAGTATGGAGACGGACTCTTGCGATTCCATAAACATGGAACCTATAGACAGGCATTGAAACCATGGAAATGAAGAAATTCATACTGAAGAGAGGGATCGAGATCATCATTATTTTTTTTGTGATCCTCACGGCCCTTTTTCTGTTGTTCCGCATGGCTCCCGGTGATCCGATCTCGAGGATGATCGATCCGACAATGAATCCTGAAGATGCCCAGCAACTGATATCCGAGCTGGGGCTTGATCAACCCGTATGGACCCAGTACCTCTATTATCTCAAGAATTTCTTCACCGGCCATTTCGGGGTCTCCTTTCACTACGGCCGCCCTGTAGTGGAGATCATAGGCGCCCGCCTGCCCAACACGATTATCCTTTTCACCACCTCCATCATACTCTCGGCCCTGGTGGGTATCTTTATGGGAAAAATCGCCGCGTGGCACAAAGGGAAAAAGACGGACACCTTTATGACGGTGGGGGCACTCGTACTCCACACCCTGTTCCTGCCCTGGCTGGCCCTTATTTTCATATGGGTCTTTGCCTACAAGGTCGGCTGGTTTCCCCTGACGGGCATTATTTCCCCCGAGGTATGGACCGATCCGGACGCCGGTTTTGTGCTGAAGACCCTGGATGTGCTTCATCACATGGTTTTGCCCCTATTCACCCTGTTTGTCATCCATTTTGGCTCCTACCTCCTCATCATGCGGAGCAGTATGCTGGAGACCCTGAGAGAGGACTACATTCTGACGGCAAGGGCAAAGGGTCTTGAAGAAAAAACGGTGCGCAATCATCATGCCGCGCCCAATGCCGCTCTGCCGGTAATCACGAGCGTGGGCCTCAGCCTGGCGTTTTCCATAAACGGGGGGGCCCTGACGGAAACGGTCTTCACCTGGCCGGGCATCGGGAGAGAGCTGGTTTTTTCCGTGAGCAACAATGACTATCCGCTGGCACAGGCCTCTTTTTTGCTCATAGCCCTCATTGTTCTTCTTTCAAATATGGTGGTCGATGTCCTCTACGCCTATCTTGATCCAAGGATAAGGTATTGACGGAAAGGTGAAGCGACGTGACTGAAGCGATCACGAAGATATCGGAAGTGAAGAAAGGCTCGGGAACGTCCTATCAGATGGAACGTTTAAAGGAAAACTGGGCCGTCTTCAGGGAAAACCTCCTGGGGAAACTGGGCCTTTTTCTCCTTTCCATCTTTGCCCTGATGGCCATTTGCAGCTTCATCCCGCCCCTGATCGATCCCATGTACCACCCCATGTCAGGAGTGGACCCACAGGTATCCCATTCCGTGGGCCCCAGCCTTCGCCACTGGCTGGGAACTGATTTCATAGGTCGTGATATCCTGAGCCAGCTCCTTGCCGGCGCCAGAATCGCCTTCATGGTGGGAATTTCAGCCGCATTCATGTCCATATTCCTGGGAACCATCATTGGAATGGTGGCCGGATATGCAGGAAAAACTGTGGATTCCCTGCTCATGCGTTTTGCGGACATGATCATGGTCATGCCGACCCTTCTGGTGGTGCTTATTCTCTCGTCCCTCTTTGGCCAACTGAATATCTGGACCATTGTGCTGCTGATCGCGCTTTTCCGCTGGCCCGGGGTGTCGCGGGTGATCAGGGCGCAGACCCTTTCACTGAAGCAGCGTCCCTTCATTGATGCCGCCAGGGTGGCCGGGGCCTCCCATTTTCGCATCATCTTCAAACACATCATGCCCAACGTACTTCCCCTGGCGCTGCTCTACATGACGTTTCGTGTCACGTCGGCCATCATCATCGAAGCGGCCCTGGCTTTCTTAGGTTTCGGAGATCCCGGGACCGTCAGTTGGGGCATGATGCTCCAGTGGGTGTGGAAGACGGGGCATATGTTTCAGGCCCCCTATTGGCTCCTTCCCCCCGGGATATGCATTTCCCTGATCACCCTTTCCTTTTACATGCTTGGCCGGGCCATGGATGAGGTCCTTGATCCCAGACTCCGAAGCGTGAAACAGATGAGGTGACATGGCCTTACTCGAAGTTGAAAATCTGACTATCGGTTACGAGACCAGGGCGGGATTCTCCCTGGCCGTGGAAGGGGTGTCCTTTTCGCTGGAAAAAGGAAAATCCATCGGCTTTGTGGGCGAATCCGGCTGCGGCAAGACCACCATCGGCATGGGGCTCATGAGGCTGCTCCCCGACAATGCTTCCATAACCCAAGGGCGAATCCTTTTCGAAGGGGAGAATCTACTGGAACTATCGGATGCCGACATGAGAAAAATCCGCTGGAAAAAGATCGCCATGATTTTTCAGGCGGCCATGAATGCACTGAACCCGGTTCAACGGGTGGACGAGCAGATCGCAGAGGCCATTCTGACCCATGAGCAGGGCCTGGCCAAAACCGAAGTGATGAAAAGGGTCCGCGAACTGTTTGACCTGGTTGAAATTCCGGCCGATCGCATGAGGGATTATCCTCACCAGTTCAGCGGTGGGATGAAACAGAGGGCCATCATCGCCATGGCACTGGCGTGTCGCCCCCCTCTGATCATCGCAGATGAACCCACCACCGCCCTGGATGTCATCGTGCAGGATCAGATCCTGAAAGAGATCAAGCACATTCAGGAAAAGCTGAACATAGCCGTGGTCTTCATATCGCACGATATCGCGGTCGTGGCGCAGGTCTGTGATGACCTGGGGATCATGTATGCGGGGCAGCTTGTAGAATACGGTTGCAGGGAGGAGGTGTTCGGGGCGCCGCAGCACCCCTACACCAAGGCCCTCCTTTCATCCTATTTTGTATTGGAGGGAGACAGGGAGGCGTTATTGACAAACCCCGTGACGGTTTCTTTCCAAATCGACGATAACCCAGCTGGATGCAGGTATTGCACCCACTGTGACGTGGCGGACAAGACCTGCAGGCTTCAGCCGCCGGAATGGGTGGAGATCAGTGCAGGCCACCACGTCCTCTGCCCCCACTGCAAGTGAGTCGGGATGATATGAATCTAAAAGAAAATAGCGGGATGCCCGTCATGGAGATGGAGGAGGTCAGCAAGTCCTTCAAGACCGGAAAAGGCCTCTTTGGAGGATCACGAGGGACTGTTTCAGCCCTGAAAGGGATTTCCCTGGCAATCCGGAGGGGTGAAATATTCGGACTCGTGGGCGAGAGTGGGAGCGGGAAGACCACGGCCGGGCGGTTTCTCGTGAAACTGGATGAACCTGATTCCGGGTACGTCCGTTTGGACGGAAACGACATCAATCGTCTAAAAGGAAAAGACCTGAAGGAGTTTCGAAAAAGGGTGCAGATGATCTTTCAGGATCCTTACCAATCCCTCAACCCCTATCTTTCCGTTTATGACGCCGTGTCTGAACCCCTGGTGGTTCACAAAGTAGGCAAGGAAGAGGGTAGGGATTTACGCCTCATGCAGGCCCTGGCATCGGTAGGGCTGCAGCCCCCGGAAGAATTCCTGTACCGCTTCCCTCACCAACTGAGCGGTGGTCAGAGACAGCGCGTTGCCATCGCCAGGGCGATCGTCTTGAGACCGGAGGTGATCGTCGCCGATGAACCTACCTCCATGCTGGATGCCTCCATTTCCATACAGATTTTCAGTATACTGGCCGGAATAAGGGCAAATTTCAATGTCTCTTTTCTCTTCATCACCCACAATCTGGCGGCAGCCCGCTTTCTCTGTGACCGCATCGCGGTGATTTACCGAGGGGAGATCGTTGAGACAGGCAATGCGCAGGAGATCATAGAAAATCCCAAGTCCCAATACACACGGGCACTCATTGATGCCCAGCCCAGGTTCACTTCCGGCAGGTCTTGTTCGGTGAGTTCCTAGAGTGTCTCCCATGGCCGAAAAGAAAGATCAAAATGCCGATTTCGGCTCAAAAGGAAGCGAGCGGAACAGCGCGAGGCGAATTCTCCTGGCCGGCGTGTTCTGGCGTATCCTGATCATTGAGGTTATTCTGCTGGTGTGGTCTGTGGCCTACAGGGCCATAAGCGCCGACAGCTCATGGGTGGAACTTTTCTGGTACGCACAGAGGATCATCATCCTTATAGCCATCATCGTCCTGTTTATGATGGTGACGCTCAGGCGTTTCCTCGACAGGAAAATCATCACACCGCTGGAGGCCATTTCGGAAGCCAACCGCCGGGTCAGGTATGACCATCCTGAAGAAAACGAGATTACCCTTCCAGACGATACCCCGGAGGAAATCCGAGAGATCGCCACCACCCGGTCACAGATGCTGTCATCCATCTTTCTGGTATCGGAAGAGCGGTTGCGCCTTGTCAAATTCATCAAAGACACCTTTGGCCGATATCTTTCGAAAAAGGTGGTGGACGAAATTCTTGAATCCCCCGAGGGAAGAAAGATAGGCGGGAGAAGACAAACCGTCACCATACTCATGTCCGATCTCCGTGGCTTTACGGGCCTCTCGGAGACAAGGGATCCGGAGGAAATGGTTCTCTTATTGAACCGCTATTTTGACCGCATGTCCAGGGTGATCTACGAATATGACGGGATGATCGATGAGTTCATCGGGGATGCCATCCTGGTGGTCTTCGGAGCACCGGAAAAGAAGGTGGACGATCCCGAACGGGCCGTGGCGTGTGCGCTTGCCATGCAGAATGCGCTTCAAGAACTGAATGATGAAATCCAGCGTGAAGGTTATCCCCCTCTGGAAATGGGGATCGGCATCAACACCGGCCCTGTTATTGTGGGCAATATCGGTTCGGAGCTGCGCCTGAAATACGGCATCGTAGGAGCCACCGTGAATCTCGCATCCAGGATTGAATCCAATTCCACGGGGGGACAGGTGCTCATAGGCCTGTCCACGCATGCATTGGTAAAGGACCTGGTGGAAGTCCTCCCTCCCATGACCGTGATGATGAAGGGATTGAAAAGGCCATTGGTCAGCTATCCGGTCACCGCAATAGGACCGCCCTTTGACGTTAAACTGGTTCCATCAAATGGATTGGAAGAAGAAGCGGAAATCCGCCTCCCCTTTCTCTATTGGGAAATCAAAGACAAAAAGATCGGGGAACAGGCCTTTTCTGGTCAGAGCCTCAGGATAAGCACGGAAAACATAACTGCCACCATGAAATCCCCTTTGCCGGAGATGAGCGATATCAAGCTGGTCTTCCAGTTCTGCACGGAAGCCCACTGTTTCGGGGATATCTACGCAAAGGTCGCGTCCGTGGAAACAGGGGATAAGGAACAGGCCATCCATCAACTGAGAATCACCTCCATTGATGATGAAGACAGACAGATTCTCAACGGATGGATGGAATCGGCATCGACCTGAACCCTGACCACCGGGAGTTCCGTATCGTCATCATGACGGGGGCAGGCCTTGAGCTGGCCCTATGCTGTGATATCAGATTGGTCGTGAGAAATCCGGGTTAGGGCTTCCACTTCGTCAGCCGTTCTATGGCCCTGTCCAGCGTTTCGTCCTTCTTGCAGAAGCAGAACCGCACCAGGTCCTTACCTGACCGCCGGTCCTTCCAAAAAAAAGAAGCGGGTATGGCTGCTACACCCACCTCGGTCGTGAGGTGGCGGCAGAAGGCCAGATCATCCTCGAAACCGAGGGGGGAAATATCAACGGAGGCGTAATAGGTCCCCTCCGGCCAATAGGTCTCAAATCCCATGTCTTCGAGTGCCCGGCAGAGCCGCCGGCGCCTGGAACTATACCCCGTGAGTAGGTTTTCATAATAGCCGTCTTCCTTGCCTATGGCGGATGCCATGGCCTCCTGGAGGGCGGAAGGGGTGCAGAAGGTGATGAATTGATGGCTCATCCTGACGGCCTCCGAGAGGTGCGGACGGGCTGTGGCATAGCCCACCTTCCAGCCGGTCAGGGAAAAGGTCTTGGCCGTGGATGAGATGACGATGGACCGCTCCCGAAGGGAAGGGATCTGGTAAAGGGTCACATGCTTCCTTTCATCATAGACCAGGTGTTCATAGACCTCATCCCCGATGGCCACCGCATCGTACTCCTCGCAGAGCTTTCCGATATATTCCAGTTCATCCCGGGTGAAGACCTTGCCGGTAGGGTTGAGAGGATTGTTGACGATGATGGCCTTTGTCCTTTCGGAGAAGGCCGCAGCCAGGGCCTCCTTGGGGAGGTCAAATCCGGGCCTTTCGAGGGGGACATGGACAGCTTTTGCCCCGGACATGGCGGTCATGGGCGGGTAGAGATCGTAACAGGGTTCCAGCAGGATAACCTCGTCTCCCGGATCCACGAGCCCCAGGAGTGCGGCGCCGATAGCCTCGGAGGCCCCTGCGGTGACCGTGACCTCGCTGTTGGCATCCACATCCACTCCATAGAAATGTTTCATCTTTAGGGCCACTGCCTCGCGCAAAGGGGCGATACCCATGGAGGGACAGTATTGGTTGGGCCCCCGCATGATGGCCTCTGCGGCGGCCCTGCGGATCTCTTCGGGGCCCTCGAAGTCCGGGAATCCCTGGGAGAGGTTGACCGCGCCCACCCGGTTGCTGAGGAGGGTCATTTCAGTGAAGATACTGGTGCCGAAGGGGCGGAGTGCCTGTCGCACGGCGGTCTGTTCACTTGTTCGCCTTTGGTCCAAGAAGGTTCTCCTCGCGGGCATTGGGCCTTTATGCGCACTTTCAGCCTCTATGACGCATTCATTACCATGCGAGCATGTGCAGGGTCAAGAGAAGAGTCACGGTGCAAATGTTTCAATCAAAAGGATAAATGGATAGATTTGACCTTGCTGATGGTTTCAGGCTTCCATTGGGGATGATCGTCTTTATCCAGGAGGCGGGCCCGCACCCCTTCCCGGTAATCCGGGTGGTTGATGATAAACCGGGCGGCCTTGAGATCTGCACGAAAGACCTCTTCCAGGGGTCGACCTTCGTTGTGACGCAGGAGCATGAGAGTGAGCATGAGGGCTGTGGGAGACCGTTCGGAAAGACGCTCGAAGACCCCTTCGCAGAGTTCATGATGCAGACTGCACTGGGACAGTGAATTCAGCATTTCAGAAAGGGATGTCTTGCCCGAAAAATAGGCGCGAACCCAATCATCCATGGCGGGGTTCAGCGGTATATCGCATTCCGCCAATGGCTCAATGAGGGCACGGAGCTCTTGAACAGCCTCGGATTTTGTGCGGGAAAGTTGATCGGCCTGTTCTTTCAGGATCCAGACTACGCTCGAGAGTTTGCTGCGCGGAATCAGATGGGTTGCCAGCCCCAACCGAACACATTCCGCGCCCACCATTTCATAGCCCGTCAATCCAAGAAATTCGGGATAGCCTCGAGGGCATTTGGTGAAAAGCCAGCCTGTCGCGCCCACGTCCGGAAAAAATCCGATGCGGGTTTCGGGCATGGCCATGCGCGTGGTCTCAGTGGCCGCGACGATATCACTACCGGCCGCCAGGCCCAGTCCGCCTCCCATGGTGATCCCGTCGGCCAGGAGGATAACGGGTTTGGAAAAACGATGGATGAGAAAATCCAACCCATATTCCTCTTCAAAAAACCGCAGGGCCCGGTCCTGGGTATCCTCCCCAACGGCTTCGGTGAGTGCCTTGATATCCCCTCCCGCGCAGAAGCCCTTTTCACCGTTTCCCTGCAAGAGAATACATTTTATCCGGGAGGCCCCTTCCGCCTCTCCAAAGGCCTTTTTGATAAGGCGAACCATCTCCAGGTCCAGGCTGTTGATGACACGTGGACGGTTGAGAAGGATGCGCATCAGGCCATCCTCCCGCCGGACAATCACCTTGGGGCCTTTGGGTAGGGTCGTGCCTTTCATCCCCCTATTGTGAGCAATGGTAGGTTTTTTTCAACCTAATTCTGGTGGAATCGTAAAGAGTCCAGTGCTCAGGATCTTTTTATCTTTTTGAGAAGGCCAGATGCCCCGGCGCATTCCGGGTTGCTTGAGATGCGTGTTTCCGTCGGAGGACCAGGACGTTTCCGGCCAGGACCAGCATGAGTCCCACAAAGGCCTCGCCGGTCCAGCGATAACCCTCTAAAACCGTGGAAATACCAAGGGCGACAATGGGGATGACCAGGGTCACGTAACCGGCCTTGTCGGCCCCGATCCGGCCCAGGAGCGTCAGGTAACAGCTGAAAGCGATAATGGAGCCAAAAACAGCCAGGTAGATGAGGGAGCCGATATAGCCTGTTGTAAACGCGAAAGAAACCGGTTTACCCATCAGTTGTGAAAGGAGAAAGAGCAATATGGATCCGTAGGCCATGCCATAGACATTGTTCTGAATGACGGGTATCTTCCGTTTCTGGGTATAGGCGGAGAGAATGTTCCCCAGAGAAGAGAGATACGATCCGGCCAGGCCGAGCAGAAGTCCCCGTAATCCCTGGTTGGACCATTCAAAGGACGCGATCTCCGGCCAGAAGACCAGCCCCAGTCCCACCAGCCCCGCCACTGCACCGATCATCATGAGCCTTTCGATCCTTTGACCGAGAAAAAGCCTGCTGTTTATGATGTTCATGAAAAGCATGGTTGCGAAGATAACGGCAACCAGGCCGCTTGTCAGGTGGATCTCCGAGAGATAGACAAACCAGTAACTGATGGAAAAGAGCAGGACGCCCTGGCTCCCCATCAGGAGGTGCTCTTTTAGGCTGAAGTGCATCTTCATCCCGCTGATCCTGCAATAGCAACACAGGAGAAAGGCCGCCAATGCGAAGCGGTAGGAAACGGAAAGCATGGGGTCCACATGGCCGATCTGGAACTTGATGGCGAGCCAGGTGGACCCCCAGATCATAACAGTAAAGATGTAAAGAAACAGGTTGCTCATGGCGAAACAGATCTCCTCGACTGAACTCAACCCCTGTCGCTATCGACCCATGTCCCAATTTCAGGGTTGCCGGGCGGTTAAAGAAAGAGTTGCAGAAAGATACCGCATCTGATAAACAATAACAGATACAGAATTAGTAAAAAGAAAGCATAACAGATGGAGGGCAAAATGACCACGAATCCGGCAGAAAAAGCGCCGAATTTTCACTATGTCAGGATTGCCGATGACCTTGAAAAGAGGATCATGATGAGGGAGTTCAAGGCGGGGGAAAAACTCCCCTCCATCCGAAAACTGCATCACCAGTCGGGCCTCAGCATATCCACGGTGTACCAGGCCTTTGTCGAGCTGGAAAAGAGGGGGTCGGTCGAGGCCCGGCAGAAGTCGGGGTTTTACGTCAGGCCATTGTTAAAGGGTATCCTGCCATCGCCCACGGTGAAGCTGCACCGGTCCGTACCCAAACGGGTGACCATAAGCGGTCTGGCCGGATCGATCCTGGAGGCCATGAGTGACCCGGGTATCCTCAACCTGGGCGGCGCTGTTCCTGCCCCGGAACTCCTGCCGGTGAAGCAGCTCGCCAGGGTGATGAAGGGTATTCCGGGCCGGGAGCTGGGTCCTTTTCTTCATAGCTATGACTGTGCTGCAGGGACGCAGGAACTGAGGGAGGAGATCTCAAAAAGGACCTTCGGCCTTTTCCGGGGAATCGACCCGGAAAAGGTCATAACCACAAACGGCTGTATGGAGGCCGTCAACCTGTGTCTGCGGGCCGTGGGGAAACCGGGAGACACGATCCTTGTGGAATCCCCCACCTTCCACGGCTTTCTTCAGATGATCGAAGACCTCAACATGTATGCACTGGAGGTCCAGTCGGACCCGGAAAAGGGCATCGATATGGAGGCCTTCATGAGGTCGGTGGAAGAGAACCCGGTCAAGGCCTGCCTTATGAACCCCACCTTTCAAAACCCGCTGGGTTCCCTCATGCCACGGAGCAACAAGAAGACGCTTGTGGAATATCTGAACAGGAAGGAGATCCCCATTATCGAGGACGATATCTATGGGGATCTCTATTTTGGAAAAACGCGTCCATCGCCTCTGAAGGCCTTTGACCGCAAAAGCCTGGTCCTTTACTGTTCTTCGTTTTCAAAATCCCTTGCACCCGGCATGCGGGTGGGATGGACCATCCCCGGCAGGTTCCGTGAAGAGGTCAAGCGCATCAAGATGAACACCACCCTGGCCACTTCCCGTCTCAACCAGATGGTCATCGCCCGGTTTCTTAAAAGCGGGGCTTACGATCGCCACTTGAGGCGGCTCAGGAATGCTCTGAAAAACCAGGTCAGCAACATGAGGCTGGCCATCGCAAGTTCGTTTCCAAAGGGGACGAAGATCACATCACCCCATGGCGGAATTGTGCTCTGGGTGCAATTGGATGACGGTATCAACAGCCTGGCGCTCTACCACGAAGCCGTAAAGAAAAACATCTCCATCCTGCCCGGGGTCGTTTGTTCGACCACCAGGAAATACAACAACTGCATTCGCATCAGCTGTGGACACCCCTGGGACCGTAAGGTGGAGGAGGGGGTCGCTCAATTGGGCAGGATCATCTCAGATTTCCGGGAATGAGGAGTGAAGAGCGTCGATGATGCTTGCTTTTCCGGGACGGACCCACTATGGTCCGTCGATCAGCGCAATTGAAGAGGATGAATCGTGAACAAAGGGATCTTACTGGCTATTGGGGCCTATGGGTTGTGGGGACTGTTCCCCATCTACTGGAAACAGCTACAGCAGGTGCCGGCCCCCGAGATCATCGGGCACCGCATCGTCTGGTCCCTGGTATTTGTGCTTGGGGTGATCGTCTTTTCGAGACGTTTCAGAAAAACGGTTCAAACATTCCGAAGCACAAGGGTGGTATTGGTTTACGCCCTGTCCGCGGCCGTTTTGACCATCAACTGGACCACCTACGTTTGGGGCGTAAACGCGGGCTACGTGGTGGAGGCGAGCCTGGGCTATTTTATCAATCCCCTGGTAAGCGTGCTGCTGGGTGTTATCTTTTTTCGGGAACGGTTGCGGCCGCTGCAATGGGCGGCCATCGGGCTGGCAGCCATCGGTGTGGCCTACCTGACCTTGCGCTATGGATCACTGCCGTGGATCGCGCTGGTGCTCGCCTTTTCCTTCGGAACCTACGGGCTCATCAAGAAAAGCGCGCCCCTGGGGGCCCTGGAAGGACAGACCCTGGAAGTGGCGCTGCTCATGGTGCCCGCCTTGGGTTTTCTGGCCTACCTGGAATGGAAAGGCATCGGCACCTTTGGCCATGCCGGGCTTTCCAGTATGCTGCTCGCCTTGGGAGGTGTGGTCACGGCCACACCCCTGCTCATGTTTGCCGGTGCGGCCCGGAGGATCCCCTTGTCCATGATGGGGATTCTGCAATACATCGCCCCAACGCTCCAATTTTCCATTGGCGTCTGGGTCTACGGAGAGGAATTTTCAACGGTCCGCCTCACGGGATTTTGCTTCATCTGGTCGGCCCTGGCCGTCTACACGCTGGAGGGGCTCCTCACGCGGCGGAAAAGCCACCTTCGAATGCATCATTCCTGTCACCATTCCACTTAACCCCTGCAAACCATCGCATGTCTGAAGGGAGGGGCATTGAAATCACACCGGCCCTCCCGTTGTGGTTCAATGCTCTAAAGTGAGTGGAAGACATAAGGGACTTGGTCAGGGCCACGGCGGTATTTTTTCAGGCACGAGGGCTGTGTCAAACAGACGTCGACCAGCGTTGCTAAGCAA
>CAYOIU010000047.1:0-17198 GCA_964404085.1 uncultured Desulfobacteraceae bacterium
GCGTCCCAGGCTCCTCGACGTACTGTTCGCGTACACCTCCGTCGCCTACTCCTTGCCGCCTTGGTATCATCTTGAATGCAAAATGGAATCATTAACCAGGATGAATTCGTAAAAAAGGAGATAAACAATGAGCACGAACAGGAACGATTCTTTAAATGCATTACGGGCAAAAGTAGTGGCGAACGGTCATGCCAGCGGGACGTCGATCTACGTGGAATCTGCAAAGGGTGCCATGGTGTGGGATGTGGAAGGCAGAGAGTATATCGATTTCGCGGGCGGCATTGCCGTCATGAACGTAGGACACAGCCATCCCAAAGTCGTTGAGGCCATCAAGGACCAGGCGGAAAAGCTCACTCACACCTGTTTCATGGTCATGCCCTACGAGCCGGCAGTGAGGCTCAACGAGAAGCTCTGTCAGGTGACACCTGGGGATTTCCCCAAAGCGGCCCTTCTCCTGAACAGTGGCGCCGAGGCCGTGGAAAACGCGGTCAAGATTGCACGGTATCATACCAACCGGCAAGGCATTATCTGCTTTGAACACGCCTTCCACGGCAGGACGTTGTTGACTATGACCCTGACGAGCAAGGTAAAGCCTTACAAATTCGGCTTCGGGCCCTTCGCGCCCGAGGTTTACCGCATGCCTTACGCCTATTGTTACAGGTGCCCGTTCAAGATGACCTATCCGGACTGCGGCGTGGCGTGTGCCGATTATCTGAAGGAATTTTTTGTTTCCCACGTTGCGCCGGAAAAAACCGCCGCGGTCATTGCAGAGCCTGTGGCGGGAGAGGGCGGTTTCATGGTGCCTCCTCCGGAGTATTTTCCCAAGCTGGCGAAGATCTGTGAAGAAAACGGCATCCTCTTCATCGCCGACGAGATTCAGTCCGGAGCCGGCAGGACAGGCAAGATGTTTGCCATGGAGCACTGGAATGTGGCACCTGATCTGATGACGGTTGCCAAGAGCATAGCCGCCGGCATGCCGCTGAGTGCAGTCGTGGGAAAGCAGGAGATCATGAATTCGGTACACCCCTTCGGCGTCGGCGGGACATACGGCGGCAACCCGGTGTCATGCAGGGCGGCCCTTGCGGTCCTGGAGGTCTTTGAAGAAGAAGATATGCTGGGGAAGGCCAATGCCCTGGGAGGGAAACTGCGTGAACGTTTTGACAGCTGGAAATCGCAATATGAAATCATAGGCGATGTGAGGGGGTTGGGTGCCATGATGGCCCTCGAGCTGGTCAATGACAGGGAGACAAAAGAGCCGGCGGCCGAGGCGGCCAAGGCCCTGACCGGTTTTTGCCGTGAAAAAGGCCTCGTTCTTCTGTCGTGCGGCACCTTCGGCAATGTGATCCGTGTGTTGATGCCATTTGTCATAACGGACGAACAGCTGGAAAAGGGTCTGAGCATCATGGAGGAAGGTCTGGCCTCCATCTCTAAATAGCGATGGTGTTAGGAAAATGAGGATGGGCCTCGTCGGTCTTTCAGGCCGGAAGGCCCATTGCATTCCCGATGCAGGAAAAGGATTTATGGCCTTGGACGTGACATGGACTGAAGTCCAGTTTCACCGATTGGCAGAGCTGAATGCCGAAAAAACGGAACTGGCCAGACGCTACGAGAGCGCTCCCGATCGGGACAGGGCCTACCAGGACCTTGAAAAGAGCCTGGTAAAACGGGAAAAAGAGAGGCTGGAGGAATTTGGTAAACACCGGCTGCGGCCTCGCCTGATAGATCTGGAGAGGCGGTTGTCCGATGTGCTGAAAGGAGAGGGGTTCGCCCAGGTTGCAACCCCCATCATCATGTCAAAGGGCCTCCTTTCCAGGATGGGTATCGACGGGAAGCACCCCCTCACTTCCCAGATCTACTGGCTGGGAGGGAACAAATGTTTGCGTCCCATGCTGGCACCCCACCTCTATTTTATCCTCAAAGACCTCCTGCGGCTGTGGGAGAAACCTGTGCGTATTTTTGAGGTGGGCCCTTGTTTCCGAAAAGAGAGCGAGGGCGCGCAGCATTCCAGTGAGTTTACCATGCTCAACCTGGTGGAGATGGGTCTGCCGGAACCGTCCCGAGGAGAGAGAATCCGGGAACTTGCCGACCTGGTTGCGAAGGCCTCGGGTGTAAAGGACTACAAGCTCGAAACGGAGAAGTCGGAGGTTTATGGGGAGACCCTGGATGTGGTCAGCAGTGAAGGGGATATTGAACTGGGTTCCGGGGCCATGGGTCCACACCCCCTTGATCGTCTTTGGAAAATAACAGATACTTGGGTTGGAATAGGTTTTGGTCTGGAGCGTCTACTCATGGCTTCAGAAGGGAAGTTGAGCCTCGGAAGGATGGGACGCAGCCTGACTTATCTGGACGGGATCCGCCTAAATGTCTGACAGCTTCGTAAATCGCGGCATCCTATTAACAACCAAGTGGAGCCGAACCTGACAGTCTTTTTCAGACGCTTTCTAAACACTTCGGAGGGGATGGACGCCGATTTGGGGTCTAGATGTACGTAAAAGAAAAGCGCGAGGGCTTGGGAGGTGTAAACCCCAAATAGCCGTCCATTGTGTGAGTCTTTACCAAGTGCACTATAAGAAAGCATCTAAAAAAGATTCTCAGGTTCGCCTGCTTAAACGCGTTCAATAAAGCGACTTAGTTGGAAGTCTGCCCCTGGACTTCTTACGATTCCTTCAATGTTTGAGTAATAATGAAAAAACGATCTAGATTCTATGCCAGCATCCCTGTACGATTCGCCGATACCGACGCGAACGGCCACGTCTTTTTTGCCAACTACCTGACCTATTTCGATACGGCTTTGCTGGAATATCTCAAGGCCGTGAACTACGGCTTCCAGCGGTTCGTGGAACAGGGACTGAATATGTACTACGTGGAGGCTTTGACGCAATTCAAATCAGCCTCATCTTACGAAGACACGCTCGATGTGCATGTTGAAATTGCTAGATTTGGGAATACGAGTTTCACTCCCGAATTCCATATCTATGAACACGAAACCGACCGCTTGATCAATTCAGGCCATATTGTGGCCGTTCTGGTGGACCTCAAGACTGAAAAGCCTGCGAAAATCCCGGAGGATTTCAAGAGGGCGGTCAGTGAATTTGAAGGCTGAAAAATCATGAAAGAAAACCGTTCCTTCGATAACATCGACGCCATACTGGGTCGCGCGAGGGAGGGCCAAGCCCTCTCGGATAAGGACTGTTTGTCTCTCCTGGAGTTGACGGATGAGGAACAGGTCGCGGGCCTGTTCGAGACGGCAAGGTCTGTTCGAACCAGACATTTCGGAAACCGCATCTTCCTTTACGGGTTCATTTACACCAGTACTTTCTGTCGGAACGATTGCCGGTTCTGTTTTTTTCGCCGATCCAACACGGTTTCTATCAGGTATCGAAAGACGCCCGATGAGATCGTGGAGGTATCCTCGAGGCTTGCCGACTCGGGTGTCCATCTCATCGATCTGACTATGGGTGAAGACCCAAGAAATTTTATCGGCGAACGCAACGGGTTTGATGAGCTGGTCTCCGTGGTGGGTAAGGTCAAATCGGCCACCGGTCTGCCCGTCATGGTCTCACCGGGAGTAGTTCCCGATGAGGTCCTGGCTGATCTTGCTTCGGCCGGGGCCGACTGGTATGCCTGTTATCAGGAAACCCATAACCCGGAATTGTTCAAGAAGCTCAGGATCGGACAGGGTTACAGTGAGCGTCTCGAAGAGAAGCACCTGGCCCACAAGCTGGGAATGCTCATCGAGGAAGGAATCCTTTGCGGCATAGGTGAGAGCAACCGGGATGTGGCGGAATCCATCGGGGTCATAGGCTCCCTGGATGCCGACCAGACCAGGGTGATGAATTTTGTTCCCCAGAAGGGCACACCCATGGCGGGTCACGTTCCGGCCGACACCATGAGGGAACTGATGATTACTGCGGTCATGCGACTGGCCTTCCCGGACAGGCTGATCCCGGCATCCCTCGATGTGGGAGGTCTCGCCGGACTGCAACCCTGGCTGGACGCGGGGGCCAATGTGGTCACGTCCCTCGTCCCTCCCGGGCAGGGGCTGGCCGGGGTGGCTCAGAATTCTCTGGACATTGAAGATGCGCGAAGGACGGCCGAGAGTGTTGGGCCGGTACTTTCGTCCTGCGGCCTTCAGACTGCTTCGATCGAGGAGTATCTTGCCTGGATGAAGGCACGCAGGAGGGCGGTCAGGCAGGAACAAGAGGAAAAGGTTGCAGCATGCTAGCAGCGGTGGCCGGGGGCAGACTCCAGGGTGTTGAAGCCTCCTACCTGGCACACAAGGCCGGATGGGAAGTCCTGCTCCTGGACCGGTTATCCCAACCGCCGGCCTCAGGGATCTGTGATTTTTTCGTTCAGACGGATGTGAAGGAAAGGGAGGCCTTCCGGGAGGCGATCAGGGGTGTTGATCTCATTATCCCCGCCCTCGAAGATGATGAAGCCCTCCAGGCCATGGCCCAGGAAGCGATTCGGTCCGGCGTACCCATCGTCCTGGATCTCGATGCGTACCGGATCTCATCTTCAAAGGTGCGGTCCAACCGGGTTTTTTCCGAAATCGGAGTACGGATGCCTAGGTCATGGCCTGAATGCGGTTTCCCGGTCGTGGCCAAACCAAGCGACGCCAGCGGAAGCCAGGGAGTCCAGGTTTTCAGTTCTCTACAAGAGATGGAGCGGGCTCGAAAAACGGGCTTTTCAGGCGGTCCGAGTGTCCTTCAGGAATTTGTGGAGGGGCCGTCCTTTTCCCTGGAAGTGCTGGGCATGGGAGGCGAATACTTTCCTCTCCAGGTCACGGACCTCCACATGGACGCCGGGTATGACTGCAAAAGGGTCACCGCGCCCACGGTCTTGTCCCCTGAGCTTTCCGACAGCTTTCAAAGGATTGCAGTGGATATTGCCCGGGCTCTGGACCTTAAAGGCATTATGGACGTGGAGGTGGTCCTGGACGAGGGTGAATTAAGTGTCCTGGAGATAGATGCCAGGCTCCCCAGCCAGACACCCACCACCGTTTTCTGGTCGACGGGACTGAACATGGTGGATTTACTCGGGAGAATATTTGAGTCCAGGGATTTCCAGATGCCTGAGGTCAAGGAGGCCGCAGGCGTCGTTTACCAACATATCGCCGTTTCCCAGGGGATGCTGGAGATATCAGGCGAACACGTCATGGGAAGTTCCGGTCCCCTGCATGTTGTTGAAGATTTTTTCGGGGCCGATGAGGCCATAACCAGTTATGATGATCACCGGAATCGCTGGGTCGCCACACTGATCACAAAGGACAGTGACCTTTCCGGGGCAAAGGAAAAGATGAAGTCGGTGATAGCGGCAATAGCCGAGCGGTTTCGGATTCAAAGGGTGATGGATTCCCTTCCCGACAGGGTCTGACAGGCCGGCCGGTAGTTTCTGCATCAGGAATTTTGGACTAAAAAGGAGGTTTGTTATGGACGGATTTTATGGGCGGATACTCAAGATCGATCTCGACAGCAGGGCTTTCCAAATTGAAGAGGTCAGCGACGAGATTTATGAAAAATACCTAGGTGGCAAGGGACTGGCTTCCTATCTGCTCTGTGAGCTCAATCCTCCGGGCGTTGATCCCCTCTCTCCGGAGAATTGCCTGATCCTGGCCACCGGTCCGATCAGCGGCAGCAGTATATGGGGATCATGCCGATACGGGGCCTTTACGAAATCCCCGCAAACGGGCTTTTACGCGGAGTCCTACTCAGGGGGAAGGGTCCCTGAGGCCATTGATTCCACAGGTTTTGACGCCATCGTCATTCAAGGGAAAAGCGCGGACCCCACGGTGCTCGCGATCCATCCCGATGGGGTGGATTTTCACGATGGCGGGGATCTCTGGGGAAAGGGAACCTATGAGACGGAAGATGCGGTCCTTGAACGATTTGCCAGGACGGATGAGAATTTTGGAAAACCCGGGGCGGCGGTGATCGGTCCTGCTGCGGAAAACCTTGTGCGTTTCGGGGTCATCAAGAATGATCACTGGCGTTCCTGCGGCAGGACGGGTGTGGGAACGGTCATGGGGGCCAAGAAGGTCAAGGCGCTCATATTTCAGGGAGACCGGAAGCGCAAGGTCCATGACATGGAGGCCGTCAAGAAGATCTCCCGGGCGATAGCAGAGGAGGGCAAGGACAACCCTGGCGTCAAGGCCTACAAGACCATGGGTACCTCCCAGATGGTCAAGGTCCTGAACAACGCCAACGCCTTTCCCACCCGGTACTGGACGGACGGCAAGTATGACGACTGGGAAAAGATCAGCGCGGACACCTTTCACAAGACCTGCGAGGTGAAGCCCCACGCCTGTCTCAAGTGCTTCATGGCCTGCGGTCGCATGACCAAGATCCTCAATGGACGCCATGCAGGGCTTCAGCTGGAAGGTCCCGAGTATGAAACCATCTATGCCTTCGGAGGGCTCTGCCTCGTGGACAGCATAGAAGAAATCGCCTACCTGAACGACATCTGCGACATCCTCGGCATGGACACCATCTCTGCGGGCAACCTGTGCGGTCTGACCATCGAGGCGGCCAGACGCGGCAAGGTGGACTACAAGATCGACTATGGGGATGTGGACGCCATTGCCGAACTCTTGCGGATGATCGCCGCAAGAGAAGGCATCGGTGATACCCTGGCCAACGGCATCAAGTTCGCCGCCCGGGAGTGGGGCCTGGAGGACATAGCCGTACACGTGAAGGGAATGGAACCTGCCGGGTACGATCCGCGTGCCCTGCAGGGGATGGGACTGGCTTACGCCACTTCCGACAGGGGGGCCTGCCACCTGCGTGCCACGTTTTACAAACCTGAATTGAGCGGCATGATCAGTCCGGATCAGGTCGAGGGAAAGGCGGAGCTTTTCCTGGAGTTCGAGGACAGGCTCACCATTTTCGACACACTCGTCTTTTGCCGTTTCTACAGGGACCTCTATCAATGGGAAATGCTGGGGGACGTGGTTCACGCCACGACCGGGCTCAGCGGAGAAAAAGAGGCGCTCCGCAAACAGGCCTCCGATATCGCCACCCTTATCAGGCGGTTCAACCTGCGTGAAGGACTGAAACCGGAGGACGACCGTCTGCCCAAGGCCTTCTACAAAAAGTTCGAGCACAGCGACCATGTCCTTAATGAAGAGGACCAGGAGTTCATGCTCAAGGAATATTATGCCCTCCACGGATGGGATGAAGAAGGGAAACCTTGAAGAACTGATGGGCTGAAATGAGCCATGACACGCTTGAAGACGCACGATATTGAGGACATCCCCCAAGGATTGCCCGAATTTGACGCCGGGTTGATGGAGAAAACCGGGCACAACCTCCTAGAAATCGCTTGTCACGCAGCGGGGGTGGAAAAAAGCGCTACAAGAACTCTGATCGGGGTTTCAAAGATAGGGGTGGTGCCCATGACCTGCGGAGAGGGGATCATCACTGGGTTTTCCCAAGTGGTTGAAGCCATCGTGCGTCACCTGGGTTTTGACGCATTTATGACGCGCCATACCGACGTGGCCGGTATGGCCGAGGCGGCAGAGAAAAACCCGGATATCCTCATGATGGCGGACGACGACCGTTTTGTGGCTCTGGGTTTGAGGAGTCTCCTGGTCATAGACAACGGGATGGCAACGGGCAAGGGTTTTGCCGCAGGGCTTGACCTCATGGCGGGCGGGCTGAGAGGCGAAGGCGCGCTTGTCATCGGTTGCGGCCCGGTGGGCAACGGGGCCGCCCAGGGCCTGGTCAATTCCGGCGCTTCGGTGTCGGTTTACGATATCGACTCCCGGGTTTCACTGACACTCGAGGAAGACCTGAACAGGAATTTTCAGGCCACAGTGAGTGTAGCGGATTCCCTCAAACAGGCCCTCGCTTCCCACCGTTTCATCATCGAAGCGACGAATAGGGCGGAAGTGATCGACGACGGGGATCTCCAGCCGGATTCCCTGATAGCGGCTCCGGGCATGCCCCTCGGGCTGACCCAAGCGGCATGCAGTAAGGCGAAAAAGTTCTTGCACGACCCACTCCAGACCGGCGTGGCGACCATGGCTGTCATGGCCCTCAAGGGCGCCGGAAAAACAAGGGCAGAGGCGTCCCGTGGTAAGTGACGAAAAGACAAAAACCCCCGCCAAGCGATATTACCGTAAGCGGATCGAACTCTTCCGGTTGATCGACAAGATCAAACTCTGGCCTTCCAGGAGAGGACTCCTGCACGGCATCAGGACCGTGGAGACCGTGGGAGATCAGGCCAGGATTACCACGCACTGCAACAAGACGTTCGTGGTCACCAATTCCAGGAACAGCCGGGCGGCCCGATGGCTAAGAAACAAGTGGTTTTCAGGTGTCTGCAGTGCTTGTGCAGTCCCTGAATGGAAACTCAAGAAGTATTCGTCCACCCAATTCAAACGACATTACGGATCCCTTCTGCTTAAGGACGAAGAAGGGCAGAACAAACCCCGTAAATAAGGAGGTCTTGCATTGGCAAAAGCAGAGATTTTTTCAGGCATATGTGGTTTTCGCACCACTGTTGAAACAAAAACGGATGGGACGAGCTGCAGCCTTTCCATTGAATCGGATTGTGAGGCGGTACAGTCTCTAGGTGAAGAACTGAAACAGGTGGAACCGTTTCAGGAGATCAGTTTCAGGGGGGAAGGTCCCCTTACCCTGCGGCTGGGGGCCAAGCACTGCAAGCATGCCGCCTGTCCGGTGCCGGTGGGCATTATCAAGGCCGTGGAAGTGGGGGCTGGTTTGGCGTTGCCGGCTGATGTTTCCATTACGCTATCTAAATCTTCCGAATAAGTCGGTTGTCTGCTCCAAACAACGATTGAACGAGGGCATTTGAAAATTGACCAGTACCTGTAAAATCATCTTTGAACCCATGGGGATTACCACCGAAGCCCTCCGGGGTTCCACGGTCAGTGAGGCCGCTTCCAACAGCAATGTTCCCCTGCGTGCGGATTGCGGGAGCAAGGGGCTCTGCGGAAAATGCCGGGTGATCGCTGAACCGTCAAAGAACCTGTCGCCGCTCAGTGAGCCGGAACTGGATATCCTTTCTCCCGGAGAACTGAAAAAATCCTTTCGACTGGCCTGCCAGACACGGATCCAGGGTGATGTCATTGTCACCATTCCCGAGCAGATGGCGGAAACCGGGGAAGCCAGGGGAAAAACCGGCCTAACGGGATTCTATCCGGTGGACCCCATGGTGGAGCGGATTGTCCTCCCAAAAAAGGAGCCGCCCATGCCGGAGCAGGGGCTGTCCATGGATCTCGCCGGTTGGGTAGTGGAGCGTGCGCGTTCCAAAGCCGATTGGGACCTTCGCATGGACGATCTGGAGGCCCTTCGCCAGTTGAGCCTTCCGGTGGTGAGCGATGGAGAAAGCACGCTGGTCCATCACCGGCACAGAGGCGTGACCGCGGTCATGGCCGGAAACAGGCCGAAAAGTTTGGGCCTGGCGGTGGATATGGGGACCACGACACTGGCCGCCTATCTCTGTGATCTCCGAACGGGCGAGGTGCTGACCTCCGCTGCGTCGGTGAACCCCCAGAGGCGTTATGGAGAGGATGTCATCAGCAGGATTGCCATGGCGGATGACCAGGAGGACGGGCTCAAAAGGCTCAACGAACTCGTCGTGGACGGCATCAATTTTCTCATTGCCCGATGCGTGGGACAGGTGGGGGCGGATCCAGAGGATATTGACGAAGTCACCCTGGTGGGCAACACGACCATGGAACGGATTTTTATCGGATTCCATCCCCATGGGCTTGGGGTCTCGCCCTATCTTCCGGTGTTTCGATCGTCTCTGGATCTCAAGGCCACGGACATCGGCCTGAAGCTGAATCCGGGGACCAATCTCTTCGTCTTCCCGGTCATTTCCGGATTTGTGGGGGGAGACACCATGGGGGCCGTCATAGCCGAAAGGCCTCACACAAAAGATGAGATCACTCTGATTGTGGATATCGGTACCAACGGCGAGCTGGTTCTCGGCAACCGTGATGGCTTGTGGGCCACGAGCTGCGCCACGGGTCCCGCCCTGGAAGGAGCCCAGATCACCTGTGGCATGCGGGCGGTTTCAGGGGCCATTCATAAGGTGGATATGGATCCCGTCACAGGGCTCCCCGTTTGCTCGGTTCTGGGGGATTCCGATCAAATCCCTCCCATCGGAATCTGCGGTTCCGGCATCATTGATGCCATGGCGGTGATGCGGAGGAACGGTGCGCTGCTCCCGAGCGGTCGGATGAAAGAGGGGAGCCCCGGCGTGATCATCGATGAAAAGGGGATTGGAAGGGAATACGTCCTCGTCCCGGCCGACAAGAGCGGCACGGGCAGAAATATCTCCATCATGCTCAAAGACGTACGGCAGTTCCAACTGGCCAAATCCGCCCTCTCTGTGGGCATAGAACTCCTGATGCGGAACGCGGGGGTGGACAGGGTGGACCGAACAGTCCTCACCGGCGCCTTCGGGGCACGGTTCAACTGGAAAAATGCTGCAGACATCGGCATGCTCCCCAGGGCGGCGGTTGCCGGGGAGGTCCTTTCCCTGGACAACCTGGCTGGCGTAGGGGCGATCATGGCCCTGCTGGATGGGAAACAGCGGGAAGAGACGGCCAGGCTTGCAGGCGCCATACGGTTCATTGAACTCGCCATGGACCCGGAGTTTACCGTCCGTTTTCCAATGGCCACGGTTTTTCCTGAATTGAACGAAAAGGAAAATTGAAGTTTCATGCCCATTCTTGAAGACATCGACATCACCCTTGATGCACGTGAGGTGGTCCTGGAACTTCACAGGGGCAAAAGGGCTCCGGAAACGCTGGTGGAGGAAACCACGACGGTCATCGAGCAATCCGGTGACCTGCTTCGCCCCCAGGCCGTATACAAGTGGGTGACTGTTCAGGGCGTGAAAGGTGAAGCCGTCTTCTTCGATTCAGGAGAGGCGGGTCGTGAGGTTTCTGTCACCATGGGACCCCATTCCGATCTGATGAAAGAGGCCGAAATGGCCCTGGTCAGTACGGTCACCATCGGGGCCGCGCTCAATGATCGGATCGAGGAACTCAACAGGGAAGGGCATTTGCTCGAGGCCTATCTGCTTGACAGCGTCGGGGTGGTGGCCCTTGGTGAGGTGGGCAAGGCTGTTCGCCGGCTCGCCGAAAAAGAAGCGGAATCGCGCGGGTGGGGTGTGAGCGGTGCCCTGGCGCCCGGGTCCCTTCAAGGCTGGCCAGTGAAAGGTCAGGACGAACTCTGCGCGCTTATCCCCATTGACCAAATCCATGTGCATCTCAATAAAAGCGGGGTGCTCATCCCTTTCAAGTCCGCATCAGGCCTCATAGGGACGGGCCCCGGCTATTCTTCCAAAAAAGTCGGATCCGTTTGCCGCTACTGCTCCCTGGCCGAGACCTGCTGGCGCAGACGAAAATAGGGCCGGAGAAAATCTGCTATCACAGTTCCGCGGATCGCGGAATGAGAAACCCGGCTTAAGAAGATTAATGGAAACGAGAGAGATTCAGGTTATCAAGGGGAATCGAAGCCTTGCCTTCACATATCAGTTCCTGAATCAGCTTCCCGGACCCCGGCCCCAAGCCAATCCCATGGCCATTGTGACCGGCCGCCATGATGAATCCTTCAATCCTATCAACTTCTCCCAAAATGGGCAAGTCATCCCGGGTATGGGGGAAGAAATTCGCGTAGGAACGGATCACCCGGACATCTTTCAGCGCAGGCATGGCTTCCACATTTACTCTTGCTATGCGTTCTATCTCCTCCGGGATGGTCGTCTTGTCGTAACCCGCATCCCGCCAACTCGCTCCAATCAGGAGGTTTCCCGCGGCCTGCTGACTGGCAATAAGACCGCACCCCAGTCCTCCTTCTTTGCCTGTATCTTCCTCTACCATATAGGAGGCGCCCATTATCGGGTGCGATACGCGCGGCGGCAATGGTTCAGTGACCAACATGGCCATTTGAAAAGGCGTGATCGGCACTTTGAGCCCAACCATCTCTCCGATGAAACAACTCCATGGGCCGGCGGCATTTACTACGGTGTCTGTTTTTATGGTCCCCTTGTCGGTCATAACCCCCCTTACTCTTCCTCCCGTAACTTCAATTCCTTGAACTTCGGTATGGTGAAAGATCTCTGCGCCCATCTTTTTGGCCTGTAGATTGAGTGCTATTACGAGAAATATTGGGTTGGTGGTCCCATCGATAGGGCTCCACACAGCGCCCATGATTTTTTTCTCCGAAAGCAGCGGCTCTAATTCCAGGGTTTGTTTTGCGTCGATCATCTTCAGGGGATAGCCGTCTTCGGCCCGTGCCTTGACATGGGCCTCAACAAAAGGAACCTGTTCTTCACCGTCTATGACAAGGAGACCTCCGTTGTGTACATATTCAAACGCCATGTCCAGTTCTTCCTGGAGTTGCCGGTGTATTTCAATACTGTGCATAGCCAGCCGTATATCAATTCCCGCCTTTCTGGACAATGACCATACCCAGGCAGCATTGGCTCCTGATGCTTCACCTGATTTATAGCCCTTTTCGACCAGGACGACCTTTTTCCCGGCTTGGGCCAGAAAATAGGTTGTAGCAGAACCTATGATGCCGCCTCCAATCACCACCACCTCGGCTTCCACGGGAAACATTCAAGGCGCTCCTTCTATCCTTTGAGTGTTCAAAGCAGCACATCACGGGCCGGAGAAACCGACGGACCGGCTTTTGGTTTATTCAGGCCGCTCGAATGCGGCCAATACTCTCAGGGCGGTCGGTTTAATGGGCGGCCTCGGCAGCAGAGAGCCGGGCCCCTCAGGAGCCCCATTCGGCTGATGTCGCATGATTTCAACGAGAGTCGGCCCGCACATTCGACCCTGGCAAGGCCCCATTCCGGCCCGCGTCATACGTTTAAGGTCCTTGACTTGCGTCGTATCATGGGCTAACGCCTCTTGGATCTCACCGAGGGTAACTTCCTCACACCGGCATATGACGGTATCAGGATGGGCCAACTCGTAGAGACCTGCTCTGGGCACGCTTATTTGGTCAAGCACCTTACGGAGCCTCTTGGACTTGGACAACCGTTTTCGGAAGGGTTTGATACCCTTTTCGGCATCAGAGTCCGAAAGGCGGCCCAGCGAACGGGCTATGGAAAGACCGGTGATGCGTCCTTCATACAAGGCCACTTTAGCTCCGGCAACGCCGGCGCCGTCTCCCACGGCATAAATACCCTTCACAGTGGTTTCCATATCCTCTTTGCGGACGGGAAGGTAACCACCGAGACCTAAATCATATTCATGTTCACACCCTGCCAACAGTGTTAATTGCACTGAAGACACCAGGCCGTATCCCAAACAGACGGCGTCTACCTTCACGGTGCGCTCGGTCCCTGGCCTGGGCCTCCAATTGTTGTCCACCTCTGCAATCACGGCTTCTTCCACCCGGCCGTGACCGTGGGCCTCGAGAATAATATGATTGCGCAACAGGGGAACCCCTGCCTTTTGGATTTGTCGCAAATATCCCCAACCTTCGTTCAGGTAATCCCAGTTGCCCCATATTCCCTTTAGCCCCTGGAGCCAGTCTTTGCTCAAATCGCCTGCCTCCAGAATGGCCTCAATCTCGCCTCCTGCTTTGAGGATCTGTTGTGCAAGCACAAGCTGCAGCGGGCCGGTTCCGGCAAGGAGAATCCTCTCCCCGGGTAAAACGCGTTCGGTCTTGACCAGCTTTTGAGCGCCCCCTGCAGTAAAGACACCGGGAAGCGTCCACCCGGGGAAGGGCACGGGACGGTCGTAGGCGCCGGTTGCCAGGAGAAGTTTCTTGAAACCAAGACTTGAGGATGTTCCATTGCGAGCCAGGGCCAGAGTATGGTCCTTGAATATCCCCCAGACCTGGGTGTTGTTCAGATAACGGATTCTGTCACCCAGTGACCTGAATTGGCGCAACAGTTGGATGCCCTTTTCATAATCACGCCCCAGTGCTTCAGAATCGGTAACCTTAAACCCTTTTTCGAGCTGACGATATATTTGTCCTCCCAGCCTTTCATTCTCGTCCAGCAACGTGACATCGACCCCGGCCTTTGCGGCTTCAATGGCAACTGAAACGCCGCCGGGGCCTCCTCCCACAACTACGAATTCCGATTCCGCCAACTTTCAGTTTCCCCTTTTCCTGTTACTCTGCTGGGTTTCCACCCTGCATCCGGGAGTCGCAAGGGTTTGGCAGGCCTGGGTATCGGGAATACCATTGATCACCATCCTGCACTCCTGGCAGATCCCTATGCCGCAATAGAGCCCCCGGGGTAGCTCCTCTTTATTCGTATAACGGAGCGTCCGGTGACCGGCGGCCATCAGGACCGCTCCGACGGTTTCCCCTTCGTAGGCAAGGATCTTCTCCCCGTCTATCAGTATCTCAAAAGGCTGCCCCCTTGTTACGCCTTCACGTATTCTCAGGTCTTTCATGCCCACAAATAGAGTTCTCCTTGATCAATATCCGTGTGTAAGGATTAATATTGATGAAATTGGGTCTTGTGAAAGGGCAATGCCCTCAGCCGAAGATTTCTCGGAGTGCTTCGACAAGGGCGTGAACAATAACATCCATGTCCCCTTCCTCGATATTGAAAGAGGGACCGATCAGCAGGGCGTCGCCGTCCGTCCCGGCAAGGCCGGTTGATTTGTAGATGACCACACCCTTTTCAAAAACACTTTCCCAGAGCCTTTCAGCCACTTTTTCTTGACGCGGAAAGGGTTTAAGCGTCTTTTTGTCCTTGACCAGTTCTATCCCTCGAAGAAAACCTAAACCACGGATATCGGCCACGTTGGGATGGTTTTCCAGTCCATTTTCGAGTTTTTCTCCAAGGATTGGGCCAAAGTGGGCTACCCGTTCGATGAGATTTTCCCGTTCCAGAATACGAATAACGGCTGAACCGGCTGCTGCGGCCGGACCGTGATGGGTGAAGGTGCCCCCATGGACGAAGGAACCGCTCCCTTTACAAATCACATCATAATGGTCGGCCTGAACCCCCAGGGCAGAGAGGGCTATTGCCCCTCCACCGAGGCCCTTGCCCATGGTCACCATGTCCGGGATCACGCCGAAGTGCTCACTAGCGAACCAGCGTCCGGTTCTGCCCAGGCCGCACATGATCTCGTCCAGGATGAGCAGGACATGGTATCGATCGCAGATTTCGCGGATAATGGGGAAGTATTCAGGGGGAGGGGGGAGTGCCGCCAGGGTGCCTCCGCTCACGGTTTCGGCCAAAAAGGCAGACACGGTTTCAGGCCCTGCATTTTCGATTGCTTCTTCAAGAGCTAGCGCACAGCGGCAGCCACACTCGGGATGTTTTAGCCCATAAGAGCACCGGAGACAGTAGGGAGGCGGAATATGGATCACCTCGGTCAGGAGTGGCACATAGGGAGTTCTGAAGGCCGTCCGACCCATGGCAGACAAGGCCCCCAGGGTCAGTCCATGGTAAGATTTCCACCGGGAGATGAGACGAATGCGATGAGGGCGCCCGGAATCCAGATGGATCTGCCGGGCCAGCTTGATTCCGGTCTCCACCGCTTCACTGCCGCTGGAGAGGAAGTAAAAGCGTTCGATGCCTTTGGGCGCATGTCTTGCAAGTGCGTCTGCCAGTTCTTCCACTGCCGGGATCGCAAACATGGTGGGATGGACATAGTCGCTTCGCATTATCTGATCGTATACGGCGCGCGCGATCTCCCCACGGCCATGCCCCAGGTTCAATACGAGGGCGCCCCCGCTTGCGTCCAGGTAGCGGCGGCCCTCGGTATCGAATACCCACTTTCCTTCGGCCTTTTCTACGGACGGCAAGGCCTTGTCCATTCGGCGCGGGAAAACGTGGCTGGGAAGATCTTCAGTTTCTTTGCCCATTAATTCGGAACTCCTTTTATGAAGCCGTCATATTTGCAAAGGTTTCGAAACTCAAAACCTTTGCATAGGCCGACCCCAGGGCAGCCATGAAAGAGCCGTGAACCTGCTGCGCGGGTATAGCCTCCTCTCCAAACTGGAGATCCCTAGTTGCGCACGCATCGTGGATGACGACACATTCGTACCCAAAGTCTGCAGCCGCCCGCGTGGTCGCATCGATACACATGTGGCTCATGGCGCCGCATATGACCAGCCGTTCGATCTTTGCCTTATCCAAGGCCTCTGAAAGCCCGGTGTCCCTGAAGCTGTTCGGAAAATGCTTGGTTATGATCACCTCGCCGGGTAAGGTTTTCAAACGCTCATGAATGGCAACGCCTTTGGTGTCAGGAAGAAAGAAGGTGGCCTGGTCTTGCACTGACACGTGTTGGATGTGAAAGGTCGGCCACTGATTTTCCCGAAAAAGTTTGAGCAGTCTTTCAGCGTTCTGCCCTGCCTCGTTGATTCCTACCAGCTCCATTTTCCCGCCGGGGAAATAGTCGTTCTGCATATCGACGACCAACAGTCCGGTCTTCATTGCAAGCTCCTTAATGAAAGTTACGTTCAATACCGCAAAACGAATTCACCGCAAAGTTGCAAAGGACGCAAAGAAAGATTTTTAAAAAAACTTGGCGTTCTTTGCGTCTTGAGAGAGCGAAGCGAACGGGCGGTAAATCTAATTTGCTAAAACCCCATCTCAGCCGCCGATGGTTTCCCATTTTTGAATCTCAACGATGTTTCCCTCCGGGTCCTTGGCATATTGAACCGTAAGAATGCCCACGCCAGGAACGTCCTTCACCACCAGTTCTCCGACGGGAGAGGCGCCATGATCAAAGGCGGCCTGTGCACTCTTTTCGACATCATCCACGGCGAAGGCGATATGAGAGAATCCCGGGTTATTCGGTTGGACATCCGGGTGGTCGGGCATGGTGCCATACTGAAAGATCTCAAGGGTCGGCCCCTCGTCTCCGTGACCCGGAAGACGAAGATGTGCCCCCAAAATCTCAGCTCCGGCGATTCCCGTGATCCTGTCGAGCCATTCACCTGACAGATTCCGCTCGGGTGGAACAAGTACGCACCCGAAGACCTCCTGGTAAAATGTCACCAACCGTTTCCAGTCCCTTGCTACCAGATTGGTATGTGTGAATCTTGTTCCCATGTTCCTATCCTTTACCGACTGTTCTGCTACTCCGCCTTCCGCCATCGTTTGAGAGTCGGAATGGCCTGGGTCATCAGATCACGGGCCTGGTCCTCAGGCATGATTTTTCTCTGTCCAATGATCGCCACGCATCTGTCGATGATTTCCTGCATGGAAATGTCAGGTTCCGTGAACTTGCC
>CAYOIU010000048.1:0-17095 GCA_964404085.1 uncultured Desulfobacteraceae bacterium
CACTGAAAAAGACGGGCGGCAACAAGGCCAAAGCGGCGCGCTTCCTCGAAGTGGGTCGGGCAACCCTTTACAGATTCCTGGATGATCACCCGAAGATCAAATCGGAATAGCCTCTTTGCCCTGAAAAATCAATATAATCGCAACAAATCCCCTGCCTCGAAATCTGTCCCAAGTGTCTCATGAGACGTTTTTGTATCAATATCAATATTGAGACAGTTTTCCTCGTGTGCAGTCCTTGTTTTCCAGGAAAACGACTGTCCTATCTTTTATGCAAGTCAAAAAGTGCTCGTGATATAAAGGGATTGCGCACGGTCTTCAACCTGAGACGAAAGTGTCTCATCACCATTCACGAACACCTGCAAACCACTTTTCATCCAAATGTAACCTATTGATGTTATAGCTTTTTTCCATTTATTGGAAAACCCATCTTTTTGGCATGGAACATGCTCTTGAATAATAGAAGCTGCCCGAAGAGGGCTCGGGGGTGATGTATGCGGCCGTGCGATATGAGTATAAGGCGGACATTGGAGCTGGTTGAAGATATGATCGAACTCGCCGACTATGGAGATTCCGTTCGGGAGGATGACGGGTGTGGTGTGCTTTACGGCATATTGAGAGACTCGGCCTATCGAATAAAAAAGCTCGCTGAATTGGAGCGTATTGCTCATGAGAAAAAAGGGTGGTGAAAATTCCGGTCTGTCGGGGCATTTCAATGGAGAAGAGTTCGAGATTAGGAGAGAGGGAGGTGGTATGTTATGATGGGTCTGAATGAACTGAAGAAGAACTCAGAACTAATAGATGCCATCGACTGGGAGATGACACCGGAGGAGGCCGTCAGATTGTACCTAGAGTGGGGTAACAACTGGAGTCGTGGCTATCACATGATCAGGTCCAAGAATGACGTCTCCCACTATTTTGTGCTGAATACATGGGAAGAGGATCCCATTGTCTATTTCGTCAGGCGAAACTCTGAAGGTTCCGTGGAGCTTGCGAGAATTGAAGTACCAACGGGGCTCAAGGAGAAAATAAGGGAGAACACCTCTTGTCGCAAGGGGATCTTTGCAGTTGAAGACGAAGTCAAAGAGTGGTTAAAAGAAGAACTCGACACGGAATAGTCACGACACTGAGAGCCAGTGTTAAGAGTGGGGAACTTGCAAAAACCGGTTGAGAACTTAGAATAAGGAGGAGAAAACATGGAACAAAAGGTGCTCGATGCCATGAAGAAGGCTGGAAAACCTGTCAGACCGGGAGATGTAGCCAAGATGCTTGGCGTAGAAGGGAAAGAAGTTTCCAAAGCAATCAATTCTTTGAAAAAACAGGGAAAAGTAATATCGCCCAAGCGGTGCTTTTATTCTGTTGAAGGTGAATAGGAGGCGGAACCCATGGCTTCACCTGAAGAGATGTGGCAGTGTCAAACCACGAATTGCGGATATATCTACAACCCCGATAAGGGGGACAGAAAAGGCAAGATTGCCAAGGGGACGCTTTTTAAAGACCTACCCGATGACTGGAAGTGCCCGGTATGCGGGGCCAGCAAGAAGGCCTTCAGACCCCTTATAGGTCCGGGTTCTGTGGCCGAAGAAGGAGGGCTTACCTGACATGGCAGCCAGTGACTTTAGAAAAGTCCATCAGTACAAGTGCCCGTGCGGATATACCTACGAGCCCCAAAAGGGAGATACAGATGTGGGCTGGAAACCCGGCACTCCATTCGACGATTTGCCCGAACAATTGACCTGCCCAAGATGTCAGAGGGCGAAGATGCACTTCAGGGAAAAGCGATTCTCTGTTCCCATAATGCCAACAGAATGATATACTTGAATAATCTATAAAAAACAAAAAAATCAATGGGGAGTGGCAGTCATTCCCGTTGCTTGACAAGGAATCCGAAAATCGCAATTTTCGGCTTCAAGAACCTAAAAAAATCATAGGAGGCAGCATCAATGGAATTGAGAGGGAGTAAAACGGAAAAAAACCTGTTAACAGCTTTTGCCGGGGAGTCTCAGGCAAGGAACCGTTACACCTATTTTGCGAGCAAGGCAAAAAAAGAAGGTTTCGTTCAAATGTCCCATATTTTTGAGGAAACGGCCGCCCAGGAAAAAGAGCATGCCAAGCGGCTCTTCAAATTTCTGGAAGGTGGTGAAGTGGAAATATCCGCGGCTTTCCCGGCAGGTGTCATCGGCTCGACACTGGAAAACCTGGGGGCCGCAGTGGCCGGTGAACATTATGAATGGACAGAGATGTATCCCGGATTTGCTGATACTGCCAAAGAAGAGGGCTTTTCCGAGATCGCGGCGGCTTTCAGAAGTATCGCGGTAGCGGAAAAACAGCACGAAAAGCGATACAACGATCTGGCGGCCAATATCGAAGCCGGACGTGTCTTCAAACGCGACGAGGAAGTGGTCTGGAGGTGCCGGAACTGCGGCTACCTGCACGTGGGGTACGAGGCTCCGAACACATGCCCCGCCTGTGACCATCCCCAGGCGCATTTTGAGCTGCTGGGTGAGAACTATTGATTTCAAGGGCAATGGCTCAATTCAGATAATGTATAGTTAAGTTTGCTGAATTGGGCTATCATGGCCTGAAGGAGGAGGCTGGAATGGAAGAACATACAGGTGTAATTACCATGAGAGGAAATCCCCTGACGCTTCTGGGACCCGTCCTTCGTGTCGGGGACAGGCCGGCGGACTTGCAGCTACTGGATAACGGCCTTGCGCCCGTGGCCCTTTCATCATTTGAAAAAAAGGTCCGCATCGTCGCGTCCGTTCCGTCGCTGGATACCCCCGTCTGCGATATGGAGACGCGCAGGTTCAATGAAGAGGCCGGCAGGCTGGGCGATGATGTGGTGATCATTACGGTCAGCATGGACTTGCCCTTCGCACAGAAACGGTGGTGCGGGGCCGCCGGTATTGACCGGGTGATCACCCTTTCGGATCATCGAGATGCGGCCTTCGGCCGAACCTATGGGGTGCTGATTAAAGAACTTCGTCTGCTGGCTAGGGCGGTTTTTGTGCTGGACGGAGAGGGTGTTGTTCGGTACATTGAGATTGTGAAGGAAGTGGGGGACGAGCCCGATTACGGGGCCGTCCTTGATGCTGTGAAGGGGTTGGTGTAGGTAAAAGGCAGGCGCTTAGGCACTGGCGATCAGCTAACGGCTAAGCGCTAATCGCTCAACTGGAATTTATTCAATATGGAGGAGGAAAACAAAATGGCTGAAAGATTGGAAGTTTATAAATGTGAAGCTTGTGGAAACATCGTACTGGTCATGCACGGCGGCGGCGGTGAACTTGTATGCTGCGGCGAGCCTATGAACTTGCTAAAAGAAAACACCGTGGACGCTGCCAAGGAAAAACACGTTCCGGTGGTAGAAAAAACCGCGGATGGTTACAAGGTGAAAGTTGGAGAAGTCGCTCACCCCATGGAGGAAAAACACTATATCCAGTGGATTGAACTCGTGGCCGGTGAAAAGTCCTACGTTCAGTTCCTGAAACCGGGCGATGCCCCGGAAGCCACGTTCAAAATCGATGCCGGCCAGGTGACGGCGCGGGCATACTGCAACCTCCACGGTTTGTGGAAAGGGTAGAATTCATAGGGAGAATATTTATGGGAGAGTGGAAATGCCAGACGTGCGGGTATACCCTCAAGGCCGAAAAACCGCCGGAGGACTGCCCGTCCTGCAAGGAAAAGTGTGAATTTGTCGATGTCACGTGCTACATACCGGAATGCGGCGTTACGGGTTCTGATGACAGACTGTAACCATTGAGGTTTTCCGGTTCGGGGTTCACGTTTTAAAGTTGATGGAATCGTAAAAAGTCCGGTCCTCCGGACTTTTTACTGGCGGAATCCCTTGTTTGAGCAGGTGGGGGAGATTTTTAAGCGGTGAAGGCCGGAGGAGAAAGGGAGGTCTGCAATGTCTGAAAAGAAATATCATGTGAGGGCCGAGTGTCCCCAGTGTTCCTGTGGAGATATCAGTTTTCTTGGACCGGAAAAACTCAGGGAAAAATTTATCGGCAAAGAGGAAGAGATCGAGATCACATGCCCCTTGTGCGGAACCAAACACAAGGGACACGTTGATGTGGAAGAAGGGGAGAACTAACATGGGAAAGGCATTGGTGGTGTACGCGACGAGGACGGGTGAGACTGAAGAGATCGCGAATCTGGTCGCTGAGGGCATCCGGATGGAAGGCGCAGAGGCGGTAGTCGTGAATATCACGACGATCAAAACGGAATCCGACCTCGCGGGATATGACGGCTATGTCTTCGGGTCCGCTACCTATCACGGTGAAATGATGCAGCCAATGAAAAAATTGCTGTTCCTGGGGGAAAAGGCCAACCTGGAAGGTAAGGTGGGCGGTTCCTTCGGGGCCTTCGGATGGAGCGGAGAGGCTCCTGACCGCATCTATAACACCATGAAGAACATTTTCAAAATGGATATGGTGGGTGATCCATTGAGGCTCAAGTCGGCATCCCTTGGGGGAGGCACCCAGATGGCCCAGGGGTATGGGCGTGACATCGGTAAGAAGCTGGCATAATTTGACGAGCTGTTTTATGGTCACTATGAAACAGGGGATAAGAACAGTGGCATTCTATTCACCGGATAAGAAAGCCGGGGGAGAGTTTTCTATATAATCTTCTCGAGGAGGTGTTGGATGGAGAAGGAAAAGGCAAAAAAAGAAGCGAATAAGTTGAACATAAGAGACGTTACCATATGTGAAACGACCGCCCAGATGCTGGAGAAGGCAGAGAGGGACGGTGTGGAAACGTCCTTCCACAGGGCGGCGAACATGAAGGCTTGCCCCATTGGAGCCCAGTCGGCCTGTTGCAAACACTGCGCCATGGGGCCGTGCCGGCTGAATGCCAAGGACCCCTATGGAAAGACAGGGGTGTGCGGGGCGACCATTGATACCATAGAGTCGAGAAACTTTGCCCGAATGGTGGCGACCGGAGCCGCAGCCCATACGGATCACGGCATGGCCATGCTGGATCTATTCAGGGAAGTGGTTCACGGAAACATCAAAGACTACCGCATCAAAGATCCCATAAAGCTTCAGGAAGTGGCTGCTGAAATCGGCATAGAGATAGAAGGCCGCTCCATTGAAGACATTGCTATTGATTTATACAATGAACTGGAGAGGACCTACACACAGGTGGAAGGGGAGATCCCATTCGCCAAGCGGGTGCCGGAAAAAACCCTCGATACCTGGCGGAAAGAGGGGATCGTTCCTCGTGGGGCGATGCGGGAAATCATGGAACTGATGCACCGGACCCATATCGGTGTGGATCAGGACTATGAGAATATTACGAAGCAGATCAACCGGACCGCGCTTTCCGATGGTTGGGGCGGATCCATGGTATCCACCGAAATATCCGATATTTTGTTTGGGACACCAACCCCTGTGCGTACTGAAGTGGATATGGGTGTTCTGAAGGAAGACCAAGTCAATATCATTATTCACGGCCACGAACCCAACCTCTTTGAGTCCATGCTCGATTCCGTGAATGATCCGAGCTTAATACAGGCCGCAAAGGACGCGGGTGCGGAAGGGATTAACCTGGTTGGTATGTGCTGCTCGGGGCTTGAGATGCTGAGCAGGCATGGCATTCCCCATGCAGGTAATTTTCAATCCACGGAAGAGGTCATCATCACCGGTGCGGTGGATGTCATGGGCGTGGATATCCAGTGCATCAAGCAGGGGTTGTCGGCGGTGGCTGACTGTTATGGAACAAGATTTTTTACCACAAACCCCCGTTGCCATATTGAGGGTGCGGAGCACATCGAGCTCGATGAGCATCACCCCAGGGAGTGTACGGATGCCATTGTGGAAATGGGCATCGTGAGGTTCAAGAACCGGAAGTTGCCTGTGGAAATTCCTCAGAAAAAAGCTACGTCTGTGATGGGGTTTTCGCATGAATATGTCAACTATATGCTGGGTGGTACATTCCGAGGTTCCTATACACCTTTAAACGACAACATCATCAACGGGCGTATCCGGGGTGTGGCCGGTGTGGTTGGGTGTACCAATCCAAGAGTAAAGCAGGACTGGGTCCATGTGGAACTGGTTAAGGAACTTATCAGGAACGATGTCCTGGTGCTTCAGACGGGGTGCTCCCAGATATCGCTGGCAAAGGCGGGTTTGTGTACCCCCGAGGCTGCCCATCTGGCCGGGGCCGGATTGAGGGAGGTCTGTGAGACAGTCGGCATGCCGCCGGTTCTGGGGTTGGGTTCCTGTGTGGACAACAGTCGAATCCTAATCGCTGCAGCGGAAATGGTTAGAGTTGGTGGATTGGGCGATAGCATCGCGGATCTGCCTGCCGCCGGGGCAGCGCCGGAATGGATGAGTGAGAAGGCCATCTCTATTGGCCAGTATTTTGTGGCTTCGGGTGTCTACACGGTGTTCGGCGTCACCTTCCCCATCATTGAAGAGACCAAGTTCCACAAATTGCTCTTTGGCGGTCTCGAAGAAATGGGCTTCGGCAAGTGGGGATTTACCATTGATCCTTATGAGATGGCCAGGATGATGATCGAGCACATCGATAAAAAGCGACAGGCCCTGGGCATCGATAAGGCCAGGGAACGGGTGCTCTATGATATGGCGGCACGTCGCGAGTTGGAAGCGGCCTAATAGAATGTAATGTAGAATGGATTGCAGGACTGACCTGATTAATGAAAAATCAATAAAAAGGAGGATGTGGAACAATGGACAAGTATGTATGTTCTGTTTGTGGCTATGTTTACGATCCTGCGGAAGGCGACCCCGACAACGGCGTTGAACCTGGTACCGCTTTCGAAAACCTGCCCGACGACTGGACGTGCCCTGTTTGCGGTGCGGACAAGGACCTGTTCGAGCCGGAATAAATGACTGCCCGGCCCCAATTCTCTAACTATTAGAGAGGGTTGGGGCCAATGTTTTCATGTAAAGGAGACAGTCGGCATGAAGGAAAATGTAATAATTTATACCACACCCACCTGCGGGTTCTGCGAAATGGCGAAGGCGTTTCTTTCCAAGCAGGGAGTCGAATACAGTGCCTATGATGTCAGCGAGGACATGGAGGCCCTGAGGGAAATGATCAAGATTACTGGAGGGGCCAGGAGTGTGCCGGTCATCTCTATTTGCAACGAGGTCATGGTTGGATTTGACCGTGATCGGGTTATGCAGGCATTGAATTGTCTGAAACAGAGTTCTGAAGTTTGATTGAAGGGTATTGTCGCCTTGGATACCGTATGAATCCAGGCCCTTTGGAAAAGTGAATCAGTAAGACTGGAGGCATATCTCATCATGAAACCCTTTGAAATAGCAAAGGATGTTTTCTGGGTAGGCGCTGTTGACTGGAATATCAGGGATTTTCACGGCTATTCTACTTATCCCGGAAGTACCTACAACGCTTATCTGATCCTGGATAAAAAGGTCACCCTGATCGATGCGGTGAAAAAGGAATTTGCCGATGATCTGATTGACAATATCAGCCGGATCGTCGACCCCCGGAAAATCGACCATGTGATCTCCAACCACACGGAGATGGACCATTCCGGTGGCCTGCCCAGGGTGATGCACCGCATTGGGGAGGACAAGCCCCTCTATTGTTCCAAGATGGGGTTCAAGAACCTGTCCAAACACTTTTCCCAGAAATGGAATTATCAACCGGTGGAAAACGGGGGGGAACTGAGCATTGGGAAGCGGACCCTGACCTTCCTGGAGACAAGAATGGTCCATTGGCCGGACAGCATGTTTACCTATCTCAAAGAGGACAAGATCCTTTTCTCCAGCGATGGATTCGGTCAGCACTATGCCGGGCCGGAGCGCTTCGATGACGAGATCGGGGACGCCATCATGGAGGAGGCGAAGAAATATTTTGCTAACATCCTGCTCCTTTATTCCCCCCTGATCCTCAAGCTCATAGACAAAGTCACCGAGATGGGGCTTGAAATTAAAATGATCTGCCCGGATCACGGCATTATGTGGCGACAGGATCCGGCCAAAATCATCAATGCCTATAAGGAGTGGAGCGAACAGAAACCCAAACGGAAGGCCATTATCGTCTACGACACCATGTGGCACAGCACTGAAAAAATGGCTGAGACCATCGCAGATGCACTTGGGCAGCAAGGAGTCCCCGCAACGCCCATGAAACTAAGATCTACTCACCGGAGTGACATCATGACGGAGATCCTCGATGCGGGCGCAGTTATTGTCGGATCTCCTACGCTGAATAACGGTCTGTTTCCCACGGTTGCCGATTTTCTGACCTACATGAAGGGCCTCAAGCCCTTGAATAAGGTGGCTGCGGCATTCGGCTCCTATGGCTGGAGCGGAGAGGCGGTCAAGCTCATCACCCGGGAACTGGAGGCGATGAAGTTTGACCTGATTGACCGTGGTGTCAGAGTGCAATATGTTCCGGATGAGGAGTGCCTGGATGCCTGCAGGGAACTGGCCGGGAAAGTAGCCCAGGCGCTACCGAGTTAGGCGGTTATTTATGAGAAAGTTTGCCCTTTTTGCGTACAACGGTGATTTCACGTGTTTCATTCATGTGCTTTTGAATGCCCTTGATATGAAGAGCAAAGGCCACGAGGTCAAGCTGGTCATAGAAGGGGCTGCAACCAAGCTGGTCCCCGAGCTGTCAAAGACAGACAACCCCATGCATCAGCTCTATAATAAGGCAAAGACACAAGGTCTTATTGACGGGGTCTGCAAGGCGTGTTCCGGTAAAATGGGTGCACTGGATGGGGTGAGGGCTGAGGGACTCCCACTCCTGGATGAAATGATGGGCCATCCCAGTATGGCAAGGTATTATGAGGAAGGATTTGAGGTGGTGACCTTTTAGGGGATGCCATTTTCGGGCTCTTTTATTGAGCTGTTAAAGTGTGTTATCCATGGGGGAAGAGAAGGGCTTTCTTGGTTGACATGAAGTGCGCTCTTCATATAGGATTAAAAATATCCTATTTATCCGAAATGAGGAGCCTCCATGAGACTTACCAGGGCCGGTGAATACGCGGTGAGATGCACCCTGTATCTTTCGTCCAGAGATTCCGGCCAGATTATTTCCCGCAAAGAGATTTCCCGTGAAATGGGGATTCCGGGACAATTCTTAACCAAAATCGCCCAACAACTTGCCAAAGCGGGGATCTTGGAGATTGTGCAGGGAGCAAAGGGAGGGTTCAGGCTTCTCGCCTCACCTCAAAGCCTGAGCCTATTGGATGTCATCGAGGTCATCGAAGGTGAACTGTTCCTGAACGATTGTGTTCTCAGGCCCCAATCCTGTTTTAGGAGCCCGACCTGTGCGGTCCACCTGGTTTGGGAAAAGGCAAGGGAGCAACTCAGACGGACACTCACTCAGGCGACTATGGACAAATTGCTTGAGGAAGAAAATTGTCTGAGGAAATCAATCTGCATCCACAGCGGATGAGGATCTGCTGCCTCACATATACTAACCGGGTAAAAACGTATTGAAAGGAAAGGAGGGCTCCCAATGAACGTTTTGTTTCTTTCAAGGCTCCAGTTTGCCGCTGCCACCATGTTTCACTTCCTGTTTGTCCCTCTCACCCTGGGCTTATCCGTTCTCGTGGCGGTCATGGAGACCAAGTATGCGCGCACGGGCGATGAGGTCTATCTGAAGATGACGAAGTTTTGGGGAAAGCTCTTCCTTATTAATTTCGCAGTGGGTATAGTTACCGGCATTACCCTGGAATTCCAGTTCGGGACCAACTGGTCACGTTACTCTGCATTTGTAGGGGATATTTTCGGCTCTCTTTTGGCAATAGAGGCGACGGCAGCATTTTTCCTGGAATCAACTTTGCTTGGTGTGTGGATATTCGGGTGGAAAAAACTCTCCCGGAAGGCCCATGCGACGGTCATGTGGTTTATCGCGGGCGCATCCAACCTCTCCGCTCTCTGGATACTGATTGCCAACTCCTGGATGCAGCATCCTGTGGGATACGTGGTCAGGAACGGCAGAGCGGAGTTGAATGATTTTGCCGCCGTTGTGTTTCAGCCGTGGGCCCTTCTTGAATTTTCTCATGTGGTCAGTGCCGCATTTATCCTGAGTTCTTTTTTTGTCATGGGCGTCAGTGCCTACCATCTCCTCAAGAAGCAACACTTGGAATTCTTCACAAAATCATTTCGTATCGCCTTGGTATTCGGTCTGGTATTTTCCATCTTTGAAGTCGTGGAAGGGCATATCCATGGCGCCGATGTGGCGGAGAAACAGCCCGCCAAGCTTGCGGCAATGGAATCCCACTGGGAAACGACCACATACGCACCCAAGTACCTTTTCGCGATCCCCGATGAGGAAAATGAAAAAAATATCATTGAAATCCTCCCTATTCCAGGGATGCTGAGTCTCCTGGCAACACATCGCCTAAGTGGAGAAGTGAAGGGGTTGAAGGATTTCCCGCGGGATGAACGGCCCCCGGTATTTATCAGCTACGCTGCATTCAACACTATGGTGGCATTGGGCTTCTATTTTGCGTTGATGACAATCATCGGGTGGTTCAAGAGAAACAGACTGGCCGACAGCCCGGGCTATCTCAAGCTCATGTTGTTCTCAATCCCTCTGCCGTATCTGGCCATTGAACTGGGATGGGTGCTGGCTGAGGTGGGACGGCAGCCCTGGATCGTGTACGGGGTGATGAAGACCTCTGATGCCGTCTCTCCCATTGCTACATCACAAGTTCTCACTACTCTTGTGGCGTTTATCCTGGTGTATGGACTGCTGGGCGCGGTGGGCTACTATCTTATTTTTAAGAACGCTTGCAAGGGTCCTGAAACTGCTTAACCCCGTATCGCCTGCTGCGGCATGTTTCATTACTTGAAAAGGAGGACAAAATGGCTCTGCAAAATGTTTGGTTTTTTCTGTGGGGGCTTCTCTGGGCAGTCTACTTTCTCACTGATGGCTTCGATCTTGGGCTGGGGAGCCTACTTCCGTTCATTGCAAAAACAGAGGAAGAAAAGAGGATCGTGTACAACGCCATGGGGCCTTTGTGGGATGGGAACGAGGTGTGGCTCATTACAGCCGGCGGCGTTACCTTCGCAGCCTTTCCGCTGGTATATGCGGTGATGTTCAGCTCTCTTTACTCTGCCTTGATGCTGATCCTGTTTGCCTTGATCGTGAGGGGTGTCTCTTTTGAGTTCAGGGGAAAGGTTGAGAGCCCGGGTTGGAAAAGGATCTGGGATACAGCCCTGTTTTTGGGCAGCCTACTCCCCGCCATCCTGTTCGGTGCCGCCTTTGCAAATATTTTCCGCGGAATTCCCATTGATCAGCAGGGGGTGTATCACGGCACCCTGTTTACCCTCCTCAACCCCTATGGATTGTTAGGCGGCGTTCTATTTCTCCTGCTTTTTCTTGTCCACGGGGCCATATGGCTGGCTGTAAGGAGCGAGGGAGACATTCACCAAAGGGCGGGGGCGACGGCTCGAAAGCTCTGGCCGGTACTCCTTGTGGCGGCAGTTGTTTTTCTCATCGCTTCCAAGTTTGCAACAAATCTATATGCCAATTACCTGGCGCACCCAACCCTGTTTGTCGTCATCCTTATCACGGTGCTTGCGCTCCTGGGCACCAGGGTTTTTCTGGCAAGGGAAAAATACTGGAAGGCGTGGTTTTCCTCCGCTGTGACTATTGTGGGTGCCACCTTTTTCGGGGTCATCGGGCTCTTTCCCAATATGTTTCCGTCGAGCCTGAATCCGGCGTATAGTCTTACGGCACATAATTCGTCCTCAAGCCCATTGACTTTGAAAATCATGCTCATCGTCGTGATCATATTTGTGCCGGTTGTCCTGATCTACCAGATTTGGGCCTATCATTTGTTCAAGGGAAAGGTCAGAGAAGAGGATTTGGCCTACGAGGAGGCTTATTGAACCCCTTGTGGGGAAATTGATAACAACGATATAGGAGGGGAGGTTCATCATGAACGACAGAAGAGATTTTATGAAGAAATCCGCGCTTATTACAGCGGGAGCGGTATTCGCCACAGGGAGGAATGTTTTTGCCTCGGGAAGCACATTCCCAGCCGGAGTTATTTACACCAAGGAGAATCCCGGAAAGTGGGCCGAAAAGGTGGGAATCCATGCGCCCAGGGTACGGCTGGAGGGGCAAAAGGTCACGATCCAGACGGTGCACCCCATGACCGAGAAACACTATATTGTAAGACATACACTTGTGACGTGGGATGGGGAAGTCCTTGGTGCAAAGACGTTTTACCCTGCCGATAAAAAGGCCGCATCGAGTTTTGAGGTTGAAGCGGGACATGGATCAAAGTTCTACGCCACCAGTTTCTGTAACCTCCATGATTTCTGGGTGACCCCCTTCACCATGTGAACAAACCTGCCGTTTGGCGTGATGAAGGACAAAACATAGTGATTCCCCATTCCAAGAAAAAATGTCCTGATTGTTTTGAGTGCCAGGAATGTAGTGAGAACCGATGCCGGGTCTGTAGAAAGTATGAGCATGGGCAGGGTGTCTCCGAATTAGGGACGGGATTTACTCACGGGGAGTATCTGGTGTGGAAGGAAAAAAGGGCGAAAAGACCCAATGAAAAATGTGCCTGTCATCAATGTATCTGAATGCTCGGATTGTGAGACCTGCCTCGAGCTTTGCCCAACGGTATTTGTGCGAAACAAGGAAACCGGCTTTATTGAGACAAGAGATCTGGAAAAATATCCCGAAGCAGAAATATACGAAGTCATAAGTTATTGCCCTCAGGACTGTATTTCATTGGAAGCAGACTAATGCCGGACCGGCAACCTATGAGGAAGCAAGCGGAACCGAATCTGACAATCTTTTTCAGATGCTTTCTAAATACTCCGGAGGGGATGGACGGTTATTTGGGGTTTAGCGGTACCTGATAGAGGCGCGTAAGGTTTGGGAGGCGTAAACCCCAAATAGCCGTCCATGTAGAAGTGAGTTGCCAAGTGCACTTTGAGAAAGCACATGAAAAAGATTCTCAGATTCGCTTCTTTATACGCGTTTAATAAAGCGACTTCGTTGGAAGAAGACATGTGAAAAGAGGTCATGGCAGAGACAGAAGATTTGAAGGGCCGCAAACTCAAACAAAGGGTCGAGAAGTGTCTAAGATCCAATGATTTCGGTTCGGCGCTCGAAGAACTTCGTCAATTTCCAGCCAGGAAGGTCATCAACCCCTTTTTTTCTTTCCTCTATGACACCCATGATGAAATGAGATGGCGGGCCGTAACGGCCATGGGAATGGTCGTTGCCGAGCTGGCTGAAGAGGATAGGGAGTCCGCAAGGGTTATTATGCGACGCCTCATGTGGAACCTTAATGACGAATCCGGCGGCATTGGATGGGGTTCCGCCGAGGCCATGGGAGAGATACTGGCCTGCCATAAAGGGCTTGCAACGGAGTACGCAAATATCCTAATATCGTATGCTAGTGAAGACGGAAATTTCCAGGAGCATGAGTTGATACAGCGTGGCGTGCTCTGGGGCATTGCCCGACTCGCACAGGAGAGGCCGGAACTTGCCATGGGCGCGGTCGGCCCTGTGATGGTGTTTCTAAAGTCCGGTGATGCACATGCAAGGGGCCTTGCAGCAAGGATACTGGGGTTTCTCAGGGCCAAGGAAGCAAAGGCACATCTCAAAGACCTGTTGAAAGATGAAGGCGAATTCACCACCTATCTGAATGGCTCACTGGTCAAAGGGGTGGTGAAAGAAGCGGCCCTGGGAGCACTTCGGGCGATCGGGTAATGTGAGAGGATAGGAGCTTTGGTCATGCGGGTGAAAAAGAATGTTTATGTCGCGGTCCTTTTATCGCTGTTCGTGGCCGCACCCATTGGCGCCACCGCTGCTGCTCCCATGAGTGAGGACACCGAATCCTGTATCGAATGCCATTCCTCCGTGACACCGGGTATCGTTTCAGACTGGAAGAGAAGCCGCCATGCCATGATTACCCCGGCAGAGGGTTTGGAGAAATCCGAGCTCAAAAGGCGGATTTCGGTTAAGAAGGCGCCCGGAGGGATGGCTGATCATTCGGTTGGGTGCGCCGAATGTCACACCATGAATGCGGCTGAGCATAAGGATTCCTTTGAACACAATGATTTCAATGTGCATGTGGTGGTGACTCCCAAGGACTGCGCATCCTGCCACCCTGCCGAGGTGGGCCAGTACGGCAAGAATCTCATGTCCCATGCCTATGGTAACCTCAAGCACAACACGCTTTACACCTCCCTGGTGAATTCCGTCAACGGTATGCAGGTTGTTCAAGAGGGAAAATTCATCCAGAGCCCGGCCGATGAGAGCACCAATGCGGATTCCTGTTATTACTGTCACGGCACGGTCGTTACGGTCACGGGCTCAGAGACCAGAGAAACGGAACAGGGGGAAATGCGTTTCCCCGTGCTCGGGGGCTGGCCCAATCAGGGAGTGGGAAGAATCAACCCGGATGGCAGTATGGGGTCCTGTACGGCGTGCCATGCCCGGCATGCCTTTTCCATTGAAGTGGCGAGAAAGCCCTATACCTGCTCGGAATGCCACAAGGGACCAGATGTCCCGGGGTACAAGGTGTACCAGGTCAGTAAACACGGCAACATCTTTTCTTCGCAGAATAAATCATGGAATTTCCACGCCGTTCCGTGGACCATTGGAAAGGATTTCAATGCCCCCACGTGTGCCGCCTGTCACATCAGCCTGATCACGTCGAGCGAAGGTGACCTTATTGCACAGAGGACCCATCAGATGTCCGACCGGATTTCCTGGAGACTTCTGGGGCTTATTTATGCCCACCCCCATCCCAAGTCCCCGGACACCACCATGATCAGGAACAAGGCGGGTCTGTCTCTGCCCACGGAATTGACCGGAGAGCCCGTGACGAACTATTTGATCAGCGGGAAAGAACAGGCCGTGAGGCGACAGAATATGGAGAAGGTTTGTCTGGCGTGTCACAGCAGCAACTGGGTCAAGGTGCAGTTTGCCAGAATGGAACACACCATCCAGACCACAAATCAGATGACCCTGACAGCCACCAAGATCCTCATGACTGCCTGGGAAAAGGGAGCGGCCATGGGGCTGGCCCAGAATGACAGCATCTTCAATGAAGCCATCGAAAAGATGTGGATTGGACAATGGTTCTTTTATGCGAACACGGTTCGGTATGCCTCTGCCATGATGGGGGCGGATTACGGCGCCTTTGAGAATGGAAGGTGGCATCTGTCAAAGAATATACGCGAAATGGGAGATTGGCTTGAGTTCAAACTCCGAAAGCCCGGAAGGAGCCTCAATCCCGAGGAAAAGGTCCAATGAGCCATGAAAGTATGATTGTGAAATGCAACCAATGCGGCACCAGGAACAGGATCCCCATAAAGCGGATGGATGGGAAACCCTTGTGCGGAAAATGTAAGGCACCCCTTCAGGGTGGAGCGTTTTTCGATTCCCCTGTAACGGTTACGGACACCACGTTCGACTCAGAGGTCACGGGCTATCCCGGGCCAGTGCTTCTCGATGCGTGGGCGCCCTGGTGCGGACCGTGCAAGATGGTGGGGCCGATACTGGAAGAATTGGCAAAGAATTATGCCGGCCGCGTCAAGATTGCCAAACTGAACGTGGACGAGAACCCCATTACCGCCTCGAAATTTGCCATACGCAGTATCCCGACCATGTTTTTTTTCAAGAACGGAAAAATGGTCAATTCGGTTGTCGGGGCACTTCCAAGGGATGAGATTGAGCGGCAATTGAGGACGATTCTTTAGTGAACAGAGCGCAAAGAAGGGAGAAGAGAGATGGAAAAGCCGGTCAAAATGTATTCACTGAGCACCTGCGGTCATTGCAAGGCAACGAAACGGTTCTTAAATGACTGCATGGTAAAGTATGAATTTACGGATGTGGATCTGCTCGAAGGAGAAGAACGGGCAGCTATCCTGGAAGAAGTCAGGAAATGGAACCCGAATTGTTCGTTCCCGACCGTTATTATCGGGGACAAGGTCATTGTAGGGCACAAAGAAGAAGAGATCAGAGAGGCGCTAGGAGTTACCAACAATGTGGAGCTGTTGTTCGAAACACTGAAAAAGGTCCAGGAGCCCAAGGGATATTTTTTTAACAAGGACAAGGAACATGTCACGCAGCTCCTGGAAGGCCTCCTTACCAATAAAGAACGGTATGGATACATGGCCTGTCCCTGCAGACTGGCGTCCGGGGATCGTGAAAAGGAGAAGGACATCATCTGCCCATGCGTGTATCGGCAGCCTGATGTGGAGGCGTACGGCAGTTGCTACTGCAACCTCTATGTATCCAAGGAGTGGAACGAGGGAAAGATTCCGCATGCGTATGTGCCGGAGAGAAGAGAGAATTAGGGACAGGCGGGCCGACCTGCCATGGTAAAGGAGCACGATGGATGTTTGTTCTCGGATTACAGGGAAGCCCCCGCAAGAAGGGGAATACAGCCTCCATTCTCAAAGTCTTTCTAGACGAGGCGGAGCGGCTCGGAGCACACACCCGGCAACTGGATGCGGCAAAGATGCACATTGCCCCCTGTCAGGAGTGCGGAACGTGCGACAGGAAGGGTTTTTGCCCACTGGAAGATGATATGCAGGAGGTCTATCAGCTGCTCTGGAAAGCTGATGTGATCGTGATGGCGACGCCTATTTTTTTCTACGGCCCGACAGCCCAGTTAAAGGCTCTGATCGACCGGTCCCAGGCCCTGTGGGCCAGGAAATATACCCATAAACTCACCGACCCGGGCCGCAATTGGCGAAAAGGCTGCCTCCTGGCAGTGGGTGCCACAAGGGGAAAAAACCTCTTTGAAGGGACTGAAATGGCCGCCAAGTACTTCTTTGATGCGGTCGGCGCTCATTTCGAGGGCACCCTGGGGTACAGAAAGATAGAACATCCAGGGGACATCGATCACCATCCTACCGCACTTGAAGATGCGAGGATAAAGGCTGCCGAACTCGTTGGTCCGCAACTGAAGCGGAAAAGGGTCCTCTTTGTGTGCAGGGAAAATGCCTGCCGGAGCCAGATGGCAAGCGCTTTTGCCCGAGTCCATTTTGGGGACCGGCTGGATATTGAAAGTGCCGGCAGCGGTCCGGCCGAGGAGATAAACCCTCTCATGGTGGAGGCCATGCGGGAAAAAGGAATCGACATGGCCTACCGGAAACCC
>CAYOIU010000049.1:0-17066 GCA_964404085.1 uncultured Desulfobacteraceae bacterium
TACGACTCAGTCGTCGCTCCTCCCGCACACAACGCGGGATCTACGATGCGGCGCCTCGCATCTGACACCTTGCTGGTGATCAGGAATGTCGCCAAATCGCCCGTCCAAGTGCATGGTGCGCAAACCGGACGGTGGATTTGAGTTGACACCATATGACAACTGAAGGCCATTGCTCTGTCTGAACAATTTCAGGCCTTGCGGATATTTAACGAATTGATTTGCCCCTATTCGGGCTCGCGATAGAGTGCCAGAATGCCGGATCGTGCCAGTTTGGCAACGCCCATGGGTTCAAGCAGCCCGAGGAGGGCATCGATCTTTTCCTGCCTGCCCGTAACTTCGATGATGAAATGGGTGGCCCCGGTATCAACAATCCGCCCCCTGAAGGTTTCAACTATTCTTCGTATTTCCGACCGGTCTTTGGGGCTGGCATTCACACAGATCAAGGCCATTTCACGCTTGACCGCATCCTCTCCCGTCATATCCCTCACTTTGATTACGTTAACGAGTCTGCGGACCTGTTTCATAATCTGTTCGAGCAGTTCGGGATCGGCCGTGGTGGATATGGTGATGCGCGACATCTTGGGATTGGCCGTCGGAGAGCCACAGATGGTCTCGATATTGTAGCCTCGACTGGCAAACAGCCCCGAGACCCGGGCGGTGACCCCTGGTTCATTTTCAACCAGCATGGTAATGACGCATTTCTTTTCAGTCATATCATTTCCTCAACAAGGCTTCAGGGGGGCGGATCTCTTAACCTTTTTATCAGATATACTTGGAGAGATCAAATGAACAATTCCATTCTTGTTATTAAGGGTGTCCCCACAAATTGTTGCGTTCATGAACTTTTGGGTGCTGTGGACAGAGTCTCTTTCAGGAAAAAGGCCGCGGCCAGGGACAGAACCGACCCGGCCAGGCAGATCAGGAACATGTAACGAAACCCCGCAACGCTGTAGGCCTCCATTCCGCCGGCTGACCCGCTCAAAACCGCCCCGATAAGCACCTGAAAGATTGCCGCCCCAATGAAGGGGAAGATATTGACCATACCCACCGACGTTCCTGAAATGGTCACAGGGAAAGATTCCTTGGACACGGTCGCGATAACCGGGCCGATGGCACCGCCTGCCAGGAAAAAAAAGAAGAACAACCCATATAAAACGGGCAGCGTCATGCTGTCCACAAACACGCTCATGATTCCGCATACGGTTGTGGTGATCAGGCTGCAGCCCACGAGAACAGGTTTTCTACCCATCCGATTGGCGAACCAGCTCAAGAGGGGGCTGCCGAAAATCAGAGCCAAAGCGAAGGTGGAAAGCACACCCCCGGCTGCTGTCTTGCTGAGGCCGTAGACCCGCATGAGATAAGGACCGCCCCACAACCCGCCCACGGCGAACGAGATGCCCACAACGCAGAAGGCCCAGACGGCTATGGGCCAGAAACGCCCGGAAGTGATCACCATGCCCAACCCCTCCATCATGCCTATCTTGCCGTTTATTTCCCTGTGACCTGTTCCGATGGGGGTGAGGCCCATGTCGGATGGACTGTTGCGGACAAAGGCATAGACCAGAACGGCAAGAAACAGCGTAACGATTCCAACTGCCACGAGCGTCATCCTCCAGCCCACCGCGTTGCTGATCCAGGCCAGGGGGGCGCTGGATGAAAGCGCGCCGATCCCGCCCATGGTCATGAAGGCCCCGCCCATGATGACGAATTGTCGAATGCTGAACCACTCTGAAAGCAATTTGAAGTTGCAGACGAAAACGGTGGAAACCCCAAGACCAACAAGAATCCGCCCGACAATGGCCACTGGCAGATTCGGGGCCACACCCATGAGAATGGAGCCGATACCCGCCAGAACGAAGAAGACCGAAACCGTTTTTCTGGGACCCCACGAATCGGCCATGAGCCCGGTTGGCAGCTGCATAGCAGCATAGGAGTAAAAATAGGCCGAACCCAGCAGACCCAGCAGGGTCCCGCTGACACCGAATGAGGCCTGGATATCAAGTGCTATGACGGCGGGACAGAGGCGGTGAAAAAACACCAGAACGTAGCAAAGGAATATAAGAAGACAAATGAGATAGCGGTAGGCGATGGTTTTATCTCCTTCCTTAAACAACTTACTCATTTGCTTCTATCCCAATCCATGGGCAAAGTAAAGATCTACGGTATGCAGCGGACGATAGCTCGATATCAGCTGGACTCTTTCAAGCCCATTTTGTGGCAGGTGTCAAATACCGTGAGATTGGTTTCTTTGAAGCGATCGGGGCTGATACGTTCGACGGTCTCTCTCAGATCATCGTAGGTAAACGGACTTTCCGCAAAGGCCGAAAAAAATCCGATCAGGGCCAGGTTGGCGGACATGGGCGTGCCTAAATCCATAGCCACTTTGCCTGCCAGGGTGCACCGGCTTACGATTTCGTTTTTCTCGAGATAAGGCCCCGCTTCCGGACGGGGAAAGGTTTCCGGGTCGGCATTCACATAGAGACTCCCCTTTTTCCCTAGGAATGCCAGGTTCCTGTATGCCTCGTTTTCCTCAAGGGCCAAAAGGATATGGGCCGTTCCTGCTCTGACAAGGCTCCCCTCTACCTTTCCCAGGCGAAGGTGGGAAACGACGGAACCGCCCCGTTGCGCCATCCCGTGCGTCTCTGCGCCCATGATGGGGATGCCTTTCCCAAGGGCCGACTGCGCCAGTATTTTTGTCATGAACAATATGCCCTGGCCACCGAGACCACACAAAACGATGTCCATATTTTTCATTGATTTCCCTTCGTTCTTTGATTGATCGCGCATAAGGAAGTGAATCTGAGAATCTTTTTCATGTGCTTTCTCAAAGTGCCCTTGGAAGGGGAGCGAAGTGTTTAGAAAGTATCTGAAAAAGATTGTCAGGTTCGGTTCCTCTTCGTTCCTCATAGTATGCCGCTCGCGGCTTAAGCCAGCTTTTTACGACTCCACGATGGCGCCCTTGGGACAGACGTTCAGACAGACCCCGCACCCGATGCAGAGTGCCTGATCCACGGCCGTACGCCCGATCTTATCATCATGATAGAGGGCGGGGCATTCAAATCGCTCCAGGCAGAGGTTACACTCCACACAATCATCCGTAATGGTCACCTGTTTTCGGTCCGGCAGCGCCTGCTGTCTGTAGGCAATGATGCAGGGGTGCCGGGCAATAATCACGGCGATACCGCCGGATGGATCTTTGACATATTGAGCCGCCTTTTTGACCAGCGAGATCGTGGCCTTCACATCGTAAGGGTCCACCTCCTCTATGAAGTCGACACCGCATCCGGCAACCACCTTCTCGAGGGGAATCTTCTTGCCTTTGCTCCCGTCCGCCCTTATGCCCAGGCCCGGCGTCGGCTGCATCCCGGTCATGGCGGTGATCTGGTTGTCCAGTATGACCAGAATAAACCGCGACCCGTTGTAGACCGCATTGAGCAGACCGGAAGTTCCCGAATGATAAAATGTGGAATCACCTATGGTTGCCACAATGGGCTGTTCTTCACCGTCCTGTGCATAGGCGTGGTAGAAGCCCGAAGCCATGGTGATCCCGGCACCCATATCCAGGCAGGTGTCCACACCTCCGAGGTTCAGCCCAAGGGTGTAACACCCGATATCGGAGGTGAAAATGGCCTTGGGCTGCGCTTTCCTGATGGCATAGAAACTGGCCCTGTGGGGACAACCGGGGCAGAGGGTAGGGCGCCGGACAGGCAGCTCCATGGAACCGATCAGTTCGGTGACCTCTTTGTCATCCACCCGACTCAGCGGCTCCAGGCCCAGCTCACGGAGCACCCCATCGATGACCTGGTGGAGGACCTGGGGCGCCAGTTCGCCCTCTCCGGGCACGTGCCCGGAAAGCCTCCCCAAGACCTTGTCCCTTTCTCTCAAAAAATATTCGATGACCGTATCCGTTTCTTCCACAACGAGGACCTTTTCACAGGCCGACAAAAATTCCTTTCCCATCCTTTCCGGGAAGGGATAGGGCCCGCCGATCTTCAATACCGGGATATCCGATCTCTTTTCTTCATCCAGGATGTCCCGCACGACCGCATAGGGGGTTCCCCCCGCCACGATCCCCAGCGGGTAGGTCCTGCCGCTCTCGAGATCGTGGAAATTCACCCCTTCCAGCTCTTCAAACCTCCTGGATATGGCATCCAGTTTCTTGTTCAATTCCTTGTGCAGGAGGAAGCGGAAGCGGGGCGTCGCGGCCCAGTGGCTTGGATCCTTTTCAAAAGAGGCCTTGGTTTCGTTGTCTTTCAAGGGGCTCCACGACAGGCTCTGACGTGCGTGACATACCCGGATCGCCGGTCTCAGGATTACGGGAACCTTGAATTCCTCGGAAATCTCCAGTGCCATCCTGGCCATGTCGCGGGCCTCCCTGGGGCTGGACGGATCCAGCACAGGTACCTTGGCCAGTCGCGCCATCAACCGCGTATCCTGCTCCGTCTGGGAAGAATGCGGTCCCGGATCATCACAGGAAACAATCACCAGTCCGCCCACGGTCCCCAGGTAGGCGGCACTCATGAGGGAATCGGCGGCCACATTCAATCCCACCTGTTTCATACAGCAGGCGGCACGCTTACCGGAAATAGCGGTCGCAAAGGCATTGTCCAGAGCCACCTTTTCGTTGGTGGACCATTCCGTGTAGGTATGCAAACCTTCTGACCTGACCAATTTCATGACACCCGGCAGGATCTCGGAACTTGGGGTTCCAGGATAAGATGTCACCACCTGGCAGCCCCCTTCGAGCAACCCCAGGGCAACGGCTTCATTTCCCAAGAATATTTCTTCTCTCATTGTTTTTCCGTTTCTTTCTTCCTTTTCTTGGCCAGCTCTATCAGTTCCACCAGTGAGAGCATCTTTGATTTGGGTTTCCTGTCCGAAACCCGCCCCCATTGTTCAGGCGTCAGTTCCTTTCTCAGATATTCTTCCACCAGAAAATGGCCGCTCCAGCAATCCAGAACCTTGAAACAGGGCAACTCCTGATTCTCTGTCCGGCAGTAAGAAAAATAGATCTGATGACCTAATCGGGGGCATCGGATTTGAAAAGTGTCATCCGGGGGCCGGTCTTTCATGACTTTACCTCGCTGCTTCCAGGGAGCAAGTGCCGTCTGTCGTTTGCTTCATAGCAGAAATGGCCCCGAGGAGCAAGCCCTCTCCCGGGGCCATATCATCAATCAAACATCCTATTCTTTTAGCCGTTAAACTGCCGGGGCTTCGGCAAGGCGGAGATATCCTCCAGTGCCCTCGCTATCTCCTCTTCGGGCAAGGCATGATCCGCCAGTTTTCCCGTCAGATAGGCCTCATAGGCCGCCATGTCGACTAAGCCGTGGCCGCTCCAGTTGAAGAGGATGACCTTTTCCTTTCCCTCTTCCTTTGCCTTAAGTGCCTCCCTGATGGTCACGGCTATGGCGTGATCCGTTTCAGGTGCACTGATAAACCCTTCGGTCCGGGCGAATGTGATGCCTGCCTGAAATGTCTCGAGCTGGTTGATGGCCACGGCCCGAATCAGGTTGCTCATCACGAGTTGGCTGATGATGGGCGCCATGCCGTGATATCTCAGGCCTCCCGCGTGTATGGGCGCCGGGACAAATGAATGACCGAGAGTATGCATGGGCAGGAGAGGCGTCATCTGGACAGTATCTCCGAAATCATAGGCAAAAGGCCCCCTGGTCAGCGTGGGGCAGGACGCCGGTTCCACGGCGATAATATCGATGTCCTTGCCGTTGATCTTGTCCCTCACAAAGGGGAGACAATTTCCGGCGAAATTGCTTCCTCCCCCTGCGCAACCTATGACCACGTCCGGATAGTCACCTGCAATGGCCATCTGCTTCTGCGTCTCAAGACCGTTCACCGTCTGGTGCAGCATGACGTGGTTGAGCACACTTCCCAGGGAGTATTTGGTGTCCTCATCCATCACCGCCGCCTCTACGGCTTCGCTGATAGCCATGCCAAGGCTCCCAGGACAATCGGGATCTTCTGCAAGGATGCTCTGTCCTGCCTTCGTCTCTGTGCTGGGGCTCGCAATGCAGGTGGCACCCCAGGTCTGCATCATGATACGCCGGTAGGGTTTCTGGTTGTAGCTGATCCTCACCATAAAAACCTTACATTCCAACCCGAACAGGGCGCAGCAGAAGGCAAGGGCGCTGCCCCACTGGCCGGCGCCTGTTTCGGTGGTCAGTTTTTTTGTCCCTGAAATCTTGTTGTAATAAGCCTGGGCGATGGCCGTGTTCGGCTTGTGACTTCCGGCCGGGCTGACGCCTTCGTTCTTGAAGTAAATCTTCGCCGGGGTGTCCAGGTATTTTTCCAGGTCAAAGGCCCTGTAAAGGGGGGTGGGTCGCCAGATTAGATACTTTTCCAGAACTGCTTCTGGAATGTCGATAAACCTTTCCTGGCTGACCTCCTGTTCGATAAGGGGCATGGGAAAGATTGGAGCCAGATCTTCCGGACCTACAGGCTGTCCGGTCCCGGGGTGCAGGGGAGGTTCAAGTGGTGTTGGCAAGTCAGGCAGGATGTTGTACCATTGGCGTGGCAATTCTGATTCCGGCAACACAATCTTTTTCTTCCTCATAACTTCCTCCTTATCTCTGATTTGGGTTATTATTCCGGCCTGTGGCAACCACTGCCTAAAGGCGTCGGTGGAACGATGTGCTTTGAGGTGAGGAATCCGAGTTCACCCCATAACCTTGATGACTTTGTAAAAAGCTAACTTATGCCGCAAACGTCATCCTATGAGCAACGAAGTGGAGGAGAAGCTGACACTCTTTTTCAGACACTTTCTAAACACTCCGGAGGGGATGGACGCCCATTTGGGGTTTAAAGGTAGCCATTGGAGAGCGCCAGGGCTTCCGGAGGCGTAAACCCCAAATAGTCGTCCATGTCGAAGCCCTGTGCCAAGTGCACTATGAGAAAGTATCCCAAAAACACCCTCAGCTTCTCCTCCTGAACTCCGGTGAATAAGACGACTTCGTTGGAAGTCATCAACCTTAATACAGGGCAAACGGTTCCCTGGTCAAGGCTATTAATTCGGTGGTAAATCGGTGACAAAATATCACTCATCTGCAAGAGAAAGCAGATAAGATCTGAGATTGACCCCTTTCTTTTTCAGGCCCAGTTTGCTCCGCAGTTTGTAGCGGTGGGAAGAGACCGTGTTTGTGGAAGTACCCAGAAGTTCAGCCATCTCTTTGTTCGTGAGCCCTTCCTTGACCAGGTTGGCGACCCGGATCTCCATGGGCGTGAGGCTCAGGAAACGGGAAGACAATCTTCCCACCAAAGGTGATGTGATATTTCGCAGGTTCATTTCCAGGGTTTCAGCAAGGCCCCGCTGGTTCCTGTCCAGCATGCTTTTCTTCAATCTCTGAAGATACGGATTGACGAGCTGTTTCACATTGGAAAGGATGGATTCCCTCTCGTCGTTCTTTTTCTCTTCCATCTGTTTGAGCAGTACTTTCAGTGCGATGTTCGCCTCTTCCAGGTGCCGGGATTGGATTTCCAACTGGGCCTCCCTGTTTCGCAGATCTTCCATGGCTGCTTTCAGATCGGTCATATCCCTGCCTTCCGCTATCAGCAGCACGATGTTGCCGGTTTCGTCATTGACCGGCTTTATGGAAAAATCTATGTTTACGGCCATTCCATCTTGGGCCGTATGGGTGGTTTCAAAGCGGACCAACCGCCCCTTTGATGCCTCATTGACGGCCTTCTGCAAGCGCTTCTGTCCCTGCTTTGAATGGCTCCACCAGCGTGTTTCCCAGAAGGGCTTCCCGAGGATTTCTGACTCATTGACCCCCACAAAGCGCATGGCCGTCTTGTTCACTTTCAAGACAGTTCCGTCCAGCTTCAAGACCGCGATGAATTGAAAAGTCTGGTCAAATATCGCCCGAAGCATGGTCTCACTCTTTCGCAAGGCCTTTTCCGCCTGGTTCCGCTCCACGACTTCACTCTGCAGCTGGAGATTGGTGGCTGTGAGCTTGTCCGTACGCCTTTGCACCAGCTCTTCCAGGTGATCGCGATGGCGTCTCAGCTCTTCCTCCATCCTCTTTCGCCGGAAAAACTCGGGCACATCCACGGCCCCAAAATCCGCCGCCTTTACCAGGTAGTTGGAACCGTATTCTTGGATGCGTTCTTCTATGGTGGATGGCGGGGCCATGATGAAACGGCAGTGGTCATCACCCTTGGCACGGCACTCGATTTCCGCGGCCACCAGGGGAATGCCGAAGCTTTCTTCACACCACCCGGAGGAATACCCGGCATTCATGATGCAAACATGAAAGTCCGTTTTTCCACCGCTTTCAAGCCAGGCGTTCGCTTCGAACGAAAAGGGATGGTCATAGATAAGACAGTAATTCTCATCGGGGGTGGGATGGGATTCCGGGAGGATCCTTACAAAGGCCCAGCCGGTATGGGCAAAATGGATGGGACCGGCGGACAGCTTTTCAATGGGTCTGCTCACGCCCATCTTGGAAGAGAAGCTCCTCGCATCGGCCTTGCCGATAGAGTGGGCGATATCGAAGAGCAGACCGAAGGCCACGTCCCTGGCCTCTTCTTTCCCCCGGTCATCATAAAGCGAGGTGACCATGTCAAAGAATTCCTTTGACATGGAGGCAGCCCGGACCAGGATGTACCGCTCACCTGAAAAACTGACCAGCCCCTGATCCGGTTTCTCTTCCCTTTCTTCGAAATAGCGCTCCACATATTCCTGGGCCTTGACAAAGGGAGATGCAATGGCCTCGGGGACTGAAGCGCTCATAGAGGTCTTCTTCATCTCATGCCTCGTTTAGAGCCCCTTATTTCTTGTACTCAGGTTTTCTTTTCTGAAGGAATGCGGTAATCCCTTCCTTTGCGGCATCCACGCATGCTATATCGCCAAATCCCGCGTATCCGATCTCAAGGGCCTCACTGAAACGTTCTGCCGCGCCCCCTTTTTCAATGGTTTTCACGATGATGGAAACGGCCTCCTTGCTCAAGGCGAGTTTTCCGGCTGCGGGTTCCGGAGGAATCTCGATAGGAGGAATTTCCACTTTCCCATCAGGGATCCTTTTCAATCCGGCCCCTTTGCTCCTGGCCAGATTCACTGCCTTGGTAATCAGGTCAGTGTAGTCTTCCGCCGTTTCATCCACCATACCGATTTCAAGGGCTTCCTTCGTCCAAATCGGCTTTCCGAGGCATATCATTTCATGGAACAGGGTTGCCCCTTTGGGCCATTTCCTGTAAGGCACGATGCAGCCGCCGATGCCGGGAAGAATACCAAGGGTTATTTCCGGAAACTGGAACATGGCGTTTTTTGTGGCAACGATGGAGTGGCACCTGATCGCAAGTTCCAGGCCACCACCCAAGGCCATCCCATTTACTGCGGCAACGACGGGTTTTTCCATTTTATCCATGTACCGTTGAACGTCTGCGCAGTCCTTTGCGTACTGGATTGACGCAGCCTTATCCCCGAGCATCTCAGGAAACTTGACGATATCCGCGCCGGCCGAAAAGGCACTGCCTCCGTATCCGGTGATCACAAACCCCTTGACCGCCGGATCAGGGGCATATGCCTCCAGGACCTTCAATATCTCCCCGGTTACTTCGTCGTTCAGTGCATTCATGGCCTGGGGTCTGCGGATGGTGATAACCTTCACGCCGTCCATATCGTCCACGAGGATGTGCCGGTTGAAATCCTGATAGAAAGCAAACGACTCCTTGGCCTGGGGAAAACCGGGCCTTTCCCGGCCAAATTTCTTCATAACCCTATCCACTTCATCCTCACCCAACGCCAGCATCACATCAAAGGGACCTTTTCTGAAGCCCAATGCGATCTGGCAGCCGAAATTGAGGTCTTCTTTTGTCCCGATTCCCCGATCAATGATATCGAAGGATTGGGAGAAAAAGATGCCCAGCATCCGGTCCCTGATCTTTTCTCTCAATGTTTGCGGGATCTCCACTTCTTTACCGGGACGATGGGTGTGCCACCGGTCCACGGAGGCAAGAATCGAGGCCGGTTTGTAGTGCTCCCCTTCCTCCATCTGGAGTGTATTGGTCTCAATAATTATGGGATTCCCGTTTGCCATATTCAGGACGAAAAAGGGTCCGGCATAGACGAATTCCTCCACCACCTTGTCCACCTGGCTTGCGCCGGCCTCCTGGAGGAGGTAAGCCGCTTCGTTACACCAGTTATCAAAAATCCGATCCAGCATGAAACAGATGGCATTGTCCGTGATGATCGGGGCCTTACCCGTTCGGGCAAAAAACCAGCACAGGTAATCCACCACGGCCTGATCTGCCCTCTCCCAGGTGATCACCTCCACCGGGAGGCTCCTCCAAGCCGGGGCGAAAAAATGGGTAACGGTCGTCCTTTCAGGTCGATTCATCTTGGAAAATATTCTGTCCGCCGGAATCGAGCTGGTGTTTGAGGTAATCACCGTGTCAGCCCCCACGATCTTTTCCACGCTCTCAAAGATCTTCTGTTTCAGGGGAATGTTTTCCGTCGCGGCTTCTATCACCAAGTCACACTCCCTGATGTCGTCGTAATTCGTCGTATAAAAGATATTTTCGAGGACGGCCCTGGCCTTCTCCTCTTTCATCTTTTTACGATCCACCGCCTTTCTTGCATATCCAGAGAGCCTCTTTTCCGCGTTTTTGAGGGGCTCTTCCACCACATCCACCAGGAAGAGTTTGCAACCGGGCATGGCACTTTTCAGGTAATATCCGATATCGGGCCCGATGGTGCCCGCCCCGACCACCGCAACCTCTTTTGGAAGCAAGCGGTCAGGTTTGATGAGCAGCGGGTTATGGTAGCTATTGTACAATGTCTTTTTCTGGTTCATTGTCTTCCTCCCACACTTAGATGTTTATTAGCCGTTCAGGGTTCAAGGTTCCGTTATGCCGACGTTGCTTGATCAACCTCCTCAAGCGCCGCAAGTATTTTCTCCGGTGTTATGGGAAGGTCCTTTATCCGCACCCCAATGGCGTTATAGACCGCATTGGCGATGGCGGGGGCCGTGGGCACCAGTCCCGGCTCTCCCACACCCTTGGCGCCGAAAGGCCCTTCAATATCATGGGTTTCTACGCATTCTATGTGGATGGGAAAATCAAGATCCGGGGCGGACACAATCTTGTAGTCAAGAAAATTGGGATTTAGATTCCGTCCCTTGTGGGTCTTATACTCCTCGTAAAGGGCATACCCCACCCCCTGTGCAATGGCCCCGTAAATCTGTCCCTTGATGGTCTGCTTGCTCAGGACCTGCCCCACGTCATGGGCGGCGACGAAATTGAGGACCTTCACCCTTCCCGTTTCCAGGTCCACTTCCACCTCAGCGCCCTGGGTCCCGAAGATATAGGCCGCCGAAAGGTTCCCGCGACAAGTCTTGGCATCCAGCATCTGATTACAGGGGTCGTAGAAGGCCTCGGTCACGATCATGGTCCCCTGTTCCCTGTAGTGAGCCGCCCTCAGGATATCAGCCAGGGTTACCCGCAGATCGGGATTTTCCGGCTCCTCTCTCAGGAAGATAGTGTTTTCTTTCATTTCAAGTTCCGAGGGGTCACAGATCCGCTCATAATCGAGATCCGGGATCTGGAAATCCGGATCCCGCTTTTTCCTCTTTTTCATTCTGCTCTTGACCCGGGGCATAAAATGTTCGGACGCCAGGTCGAAGATCTTTTTTCTCGCCTTGTCCGCCGCCATGATGGCCGCGTTGCAGGAGGTGAATGCGCCCCGGCTCGCATGGGTTCCCACATCCCATGGGCAGGTCGCGGTGTCGCCGGAGATGACGGTGACCTTGTCCGGGGTCACCCCCAGGGCCTCGGCCGTTGAAAGTGTCAGGGCGGTATTGAATCCCTGTCCCATCTCCACGCCGCCGGTCATGACGGAGACGCTTCCGAAATCATCCAGTTTCATGATAATGCCCGTTCCATCCGATCGGTAGACGCGGCCGGATCCACCCACGTGAAAGAGGGAGGCCATCCCGACCCCCCTGGTCTTTTTGCCCTCATGAACACGCCTTTGTTTCCATTGCAGTTTTTCTGCTACGATATCGAGGCATTCCGTCAGTCCGCAGGTGGTGATATGGAGCCCCATGGGGGTGATGTCATTGGGGATGTTGGCGTTCCTGCGTCTGAATTCATAGGGGTCCATACCGGCCGCCTCGGCCAGTTGGTCCAGGTTGCTCTCCAGTGCCCAGGCCGCCTGGGGATTTCCATAGCCCCGCATGGCCTGGCAGTAGGTGTTGTTCGTATAGACGATCCGGGTCTCATAGCGCACGTTGGGCACCCGGTAGAGGGAAGAGATGGGCAGCATCATGACACTGGGCGTGGTGGCGCCCCATGATGTGTAGGCCCCGTTATCCAGGAGCATGTGGATATCCCTGAAAAGGAGCTTGCCTCCTTTGTCACACCCCTGTGCGATATGCGTCTTTGAGGGCTGCCTCGGGGAAAGGGCCGTAAATTCCTCTTCTCTTGTGAGAACGATCTTGACGGGCCTGCCGGTCTTGTAGGCGAGCAGGATGGCGATGTACTCGTAACCGTGGGTGTCCAGACCCGTCCCGAAAGACCCCCCAATGGTGGGCACGATCACCCTGCTGTTCTTACCCTTGAGTCCCATGTCCGCCAGTGCCTGGTTAAAGTCGTTCTGGGCGAGGAAAGGAATCTGAGTCTTCGTGTGGATGAGCAGATTGTTCTGCAGGTCGAATTCGGCAATACAGCCCGCCGTTCCCATGCAGGATTGCTGGATCAGAGGTGTCTCAAAATCGTCTTCCACCCAAAAGGCCGCTTTCTCTCTGGCCTCTTCCACATTTCCGGATACAAAGTTCCACGGCACGGGAACCAGGTTGTCTGTTTTCGGTCGGCCCCTTGCGTCCACCTCGTGGATAAGGGGGGCATCTTCCAGCAGGGCTTCTTCCGGGGTAAACACGCCGGGCAGTTCTTCGTATTCCAACTCAATGAGGTCCACGGCTTCTTCGGCGATCTCAGGATCGATGGCGGCCACAGCCGCCACCTCATCTCGAAACTGGCGAACTTTGCCTTTTTTCAGTGCAAAATTGTCCTTAATGAACCCGATCCGAATCTCCGGCGTATTGTACCCGGTTATGACGGCCCGGACACCGGGAAGTTTTTCCGCCTTTGACGTATCGATGTGTTTGATCCGGGCGTGGGCGTAGTCACTGAATTTGATCTTGCCGGAGAGCATCCCCGGGCGGGTCAGATCGTGGATATACAGCGCCTTGCCCGCTGCCTTGTCAGGTGCGTCGGGTCTCGGTGCGTCCGTGCCGATGAAACTGAACTCTTTCATTTCTTACCCCCGTTCGGAAAGCTCAACAGCTTTTTCAATAGACTCTACGATCTGGACATATCCCGTGCATCGGCAGAGGTTGCCGGATATTCCCCTCTTGATTTCCGCATCGCTCGGGTCCGGGTTCTCGTCCAGCAGAGCCTTGGTGGACATGATCATGCCAGGGGTGCAAAAACCGCACTGAATCCCGCCATTTTGAACAAACGCTTCCTGGATGGGATGCAGTTGATTGCCTTCCCCCACCAATCCCTCGACGGTGGTCACGGATTTTCCCGCCACCTCAAAGGCCGGGTAGAGGCAGGAATCCACACTCAGACCGTCCACCAGTACCGTACAGGCCCCACACTCGCCCTGGCCGCAGCCCTCCTTGGTCCCTGTCAACTGGAGGTCTTCCCGCAATACGTGCAAAAGCATCTTGTGCGACTCCACTTCAACGGAGACCTCATGACCGTTCAGCGTAAATTGGATTTCTTTTTTCATGACTTTTCCCTCGTTTCTTCAGTGCACCCGGTCCAAAGCCTGGCCCAGGGCCCTCTTCACGAGAACGCCTGAGATATGTCTCCGGTACCTTTCGGTTGAACGGACATCCGTGATGGGCCGCACTTCCCGGGATGCCAAACGACCGGCTTCCTCCAGGAGTTCCGCGTCGATTTCCCTGCCCTCGATAAGTTTTTCGATCTTTTTCAGCCTCAATGGAACCGGTGCCACGGCCCCGGCCGCCACCCGGCATTTTCGGCATTTCTTCCCCTCCATCACCAACAGGGCCGCCGCGTTGACGATGGCAATATCCTGGTTGACACGCCCCACTTTCATAAAGGCCATACCCGTGCCCTTGACGCATTGAGGAACCCGGATTCGGGTCAGGATTTCCACGGCCGCCAGGCACGTTTTCCCAGGCCCCTCAAAAAAATCCGCCACAGGGACTTCCCTCTCGCCACCCGGCCCTTCCACCACCAGGACGGCGTCCAGGACAAGCAGCGGGGGCGCGCAGTCGGCCGAGGGGGCCCCGTTGCAGATGTTTCCACCGATCGTCGCCACATTCCTGATCTGCGGGTTGGCCAAAAGGGATGCAGCCTCAACCAGGACAGGCCAAGCCTTTTTCAAATCATCGCTCCTCTCGATTTCCCTGCAAAGGGTCATGCTTCCCATGGAAAGGCATCCATTCACGCGAAGTTCTCTCAGGGATTTGATGGACCTCAGAGAAATCAGGGCATCCGGCTGGATGAGGTTCTGTTTCATCCGAACGATCAGGTCCGTACCGCCCGCAATATACCTACCATTCCCGCCCAATTTCTCCATCAGGTTGAATGTTTCTCCAAGGCTCTGCGGTTGGTAATAATCAAATTTTTTCATAAGGGTCCCTCACCTTTGCTTTCATCTATCAGCTTTGCTATTTCCATTTCCACCCGCCATACTACCGGCGGGTAAACATTCCGCATTCCGCATTCTATTCTTCCCTGTTGTCGAATACGCGCTTACTCTTTCTCTCGGAGCGGGGCAAAGATCCGTAGTCCACTACTTCTACGGCAGCAGTGACCATGATCTGTTTCTTAATTTCCTCTCCGATCACCTTGATCAGGACCGGATCCCGCACGCTCTCGACACCGTGATCACGCTCTACCTTCAGGGTCATGTAGTCCTTTCCATCGGGTTTCCTGTCAAGGTGCACCTGGTACTCGCTTCCGATGCCCTCAATTCCCGAAAGCACGTGATCGATCTGTCCCGGGTAGATATTGACGGCCCTGAAAATCATCATGTCATCCGATCGGCCCAGGAGCCTGTCGTGCCTGGGAAGGATTGAGCCACAAGGGCACTCTCCGGGAATGAGCCGGGTCAGGTCCCTGGTGCGGTAGCGAATCAAAGGGGCAGCCTCTTTTTTCAGGGTCGTCACGACCATTTCTCCGGTCTCTCCTTCCGGGACCGGTCTCAGGGTTTCGGGATCCAGGATCTCGAGGATATAGTAGTCGGCCCAATAGTGAATACCTGTGTGATGAACGCAGTCCAGTCCGGTCCCGGGGCCGTAGAGCTCAGTCATCCCAGGGATATCAAACATATGTTCCAGGCCGAGAAGGTCTCCAATACGTTTTCTCATGGCGTCGCTGGTTCGCTCCGAACCAAAGATCATTTTCCTGAGATTGATTTTGTCACGAAGGCCGCGCCTGTTCACCTCTTCGGCCATCAGGAGCCCCATGGAGGCCGTACAGCACATGACCGTGCTCTGGAAGTCCACCAGAAACTGGCACTGCATGTCCAGGTTCCCGGGACCAGCGGGCACCACCATGGCGCCAAAGGCCTCACACCCCATCTGAAAGCTGATGCCGGCAGTCCAGACACCGTAGCCCACGGCGATCTGAACACGGTCTTCCCGTGTCAGTCCGGCCATCTCATAGCAACGGGCAAAGAAGTGGGTCCAGTCTTCGATGTCTTTTCGGGTATAACAGAGGACCTTTCTTTTGCCCGTGGTGCCGGAAGAGGCATGGATCCGCACCACCTGTTCAAAAGGGACCGCAAGCAAGGGAAAAGGGTAGCCTTCCTGGAGGTCCTTTGCCGTGGTGAAAGGAAGCTTTGAAAGGTCATCCAGCGACCTGATGCCTTCCGGGTGCACCCCGGCCTGATCCAGTTTTTCTTTGTAGAATGGTGACCCGTTGAAGGCATGGTTGACCGTCCACTGAAGCCCCTTGAGCTGTTGGGTTTTCAACTCATTTTCGCTTGCTATGTCAGGCATAAACGTCTTTTTCATGGAATGCTCACCCCTCGAAAATACGCTATTGGATCCCCAATCATTTATAGGATTCAAGACCTTTCTCTAACTGCTTCCGGGAATAAGGAGGACGATTTGCGGAAAGATGATCAACAATATGATACAGACTATACAGGCCAATAAGAAAAAACTGACACTCTTGAAAATAGTACTGAGCTCTATTTCCGGGGCCAATGCCTTTACCACATATATGTTTACGCCTACCGGCGGAGTAATCGCTCCCATGGTTGTGACCATGGTCAACAGGATGGAATACCAGATGGGGTCGTAGCCCAGCGCCACACCCAAGGGGAAAAAGATGGGAATGGTGAGCACCAGAAACCCCAGGGAGTCCACAAAGCAGCCGCCCACCAGGTAGATGAGCAGTATCAGGGTCAAAATGACATAAGGCGACACGGGGAGAGAGGCGGCAATTTCAGCCACCCTGAATGGGAGTCTGGTTACGGCCAGAAAGCGGCCGAAAATAATGGCTCCGGTAACGAGGAAAAAGACCATACTGGAGATCTTCAGAGAATCGGCTATAGAACTAATAAAACCCTTCCAGGTCAGCCTCCGCGTGGCGATGGTCACCACGAGCGTGAAGAATACGCCCACAGCGCCGGCTTCCGTTGGTGTAAACAGGCCCGCGTAAAGCCCCCCGATAACCAGGACGAATATGACGACCGCTTCAACGACTCCCAAAAGAGATATGAGCTTCTCTTTGAGACTTGTCTTTGGCCCTGCCGGACCGAACTCCGGCCTGATTCGGCAAAGAACAAAGATGGTAAGCACGAACAGCATTCCCAGCAGGATAGCGGGCAGGATGCCTCCCAAGAAAAGCCTGATAATGGATTGCTCTGTCTGGAGACCGATAACGATAAGGACCACACTGGGGGGCATCACCGTGCCCAATGTCCCTCCGGTGACCACAGTGCCGCTGCTCAATCGGTCATCATAATTGTATTTTTTCATCTGAGGGAGGGCGACGGTGCCCATGGTGGCTGCGGTGGCCGTATTGGAACCACAGATGGCGGCAAAGAGTTCGTCGGCGCCGATGGTGGC